>JBBIIA010000077.1:0-4143 GCA_037446775.1 Deltaproteobacteria bacterium | reverse complement strand
GGGAGAGGTCGGTGACGGTGTAGAGGTCCATGCCCGGCTCGATCCGCAGCCCCTCCACCACCTCCTTGGCGGTGACGAACCCCGAGACCGGGGCCGCCAGGGTCACGGTGCGCCGCGCCTCGCCGGTCTTCTCGATCTCGGCTAGGAAGGCCGCGGGGACGTCGAAGAGCTCCAGGCGCTTGCGGGCCAGGGCGGCGAGGCTCTCGCCGCTCTGGCGAACCTCCGGGAGGGGCGACTCCCGGAACTTCTCCGCCGTGGCCCGGGCCCGCAGGTACTCCTCCTGGGTGGCCAAGAGCTCGGGGGAGTACACCGAGAGGAGCGGCTGGCCCTTCTTGACCGCCTGGCCGGTGAAGTTGACGTGGAGGGTCTCGACCCACCCGTCGATCTTGGTGTGGACGTGGCGCACCCGGGTCTCGTCCGGGGCCACGAGGCCCACCGCCCGGATCGACCGCCCGCCGGCCCTGCGCTCCACCGGCACGGTCTGGATGCCCGCCAGCCGCACCGCCTGGTGGCCCAGGTTTACGGCCGCGTACCCCTGGGGCGGCCCCGAGGCCTCCCGGCCCTCCAGCTCGGCAAAGAAATCATCGTCCTCGGCCGCCTCCTCCGGGGGCGCGGTCTGGTCGATCCGGGTGAGCTTCATGCCGCACACCGGGCAGTCGCCGGGCCGGTCCGAGAGGATCCAGGGGTGCATGCCGCAGGTGTAGAGCACCTGCTCGCCCGCGGCCGTTCCCCCGTGCTCGTGCGCCCCCCGATGCCCGAACCACCACCAGGCGCCGCCCCCGGCCCCCAGGGCCAGGACGGCGAGGACGAAGACGAGCGCCTTCGAGACGGCACCGCGGGAGGGGGCAGGGTGTTGCTGATGCATCCGTCGACTCCTGTGGAAGCCCGCGCCTGCGGGCAGTTCACCTGAGGAACTTCGGTCTCACGCGACGGCGCAACGGCCGCGACGAAAAGCCACCCGCGGTGCCACACCCAGTCGCGCCGTCGCGTGAAACGCCTTTCACCGCTCCAGCTCTGTCGTCCCCACCACCCGCTCCAGCTCGGCCCGGGCCACGCCCAGGTCGGCGGTGCGGCGCTCGGTGGCGAGCACGGCGTCGAGCCACTCCCGGTAGCTGTCGATTGCGTCGGCGAAGGCCACGGCGCCGGTCTGGTAGCCCCGGGCCGCGGCCTCCCGGGCGAGCTTCGCGAGCTCGGTCACCCGGGCGCCGTACAGGTCGGCCTCGCGCCGGGCCCGGTCGAGCCGGAACCACGTCTCCCGGACCATCCAGGCGGCCTCGGCCTCGGCGGCCCGGAGCTCGCGGCGGGCGGCCTCGAGGCGCTGGCGGGTCTCCCGGAGGTAGGCGTCGTTGGCGCCGTACCACGGCATGCGCGGCAGCCCCGCGCCCTCGGCGGCGGCGACCCCGGTGGCAAAGGTCGGCTCCATCGGCATGGTGCCCACCTGGGTCACCGCCCGGTCCTCGAAGAGGGACAAGTTGAGGGTGTAGGGGGGCAGCACCATGGTCTCGGCCATCTCGAGCATCCGCTCCATCTTGCCCACCTCGGCCCGCATGGCCCGGAGCTCTTGGCGGCGCTCCCGGGCGAGCCGCGCCAGGGCCTCGGGCCCGGGCACCGGGCCAGCCGGACCCCGAGGGGCCGAAGGCCCCACGGCCGCGTCCGGCGGCAGCTCCAAGGCGGCGCGCAGGCGGGCCTCCAGGGTGCGGCGCTCCTCGGCCAGGGTCGCGAGCTCCTCCCGGGTCTTCTCCAGCTCGATCCGGACCCGGAGCACGTCCTGGAAGCTCGCGCCGCCGGCTTGGTACCGGGCCGCGGCCGCCGAGTCCAACTGCCCGAGGAGGTCGAGCATGCTCCGGGTGATGGTCCGGGCCGCGTCGACGTACCGGAGCTCCCAGTAGATCGCCCGCACCTCGGTCACCGCCGCCGCCCGGGCCTCCTCGAGCCGCTCCCGGGCCAGCGCCGCCTCCTGGCCGGCCACCTGGCCCTTGAGCGCCAGGGTGCCGGGGAACGGGAACCGGGCCGCTGCGGGCTCTCCCCCCATGCCGCCCACGCCGGTCATCACCGCCTCGGTGAAGGCGGCGTACTGGCGCAGGATCTCGTCGAGGTTCGCGACCTGGCCGTACGCCTCGGCGGCGGCCCGCAGGTTCGACTCGGCGGCCTGCACCCGGGGGCTTCGCAGGAGCGCCAGAGCCTCCAGGTCCTCTAGCTCCATCGGCCCGGCCACGGCGGCCGCGGCCTGGGCGGGGTCGGCCAGGCGCGCGAGCCGCGCCGGTTCGGGCCGCAGGAACCGCTCCCCCGCCCCGGGCTCCTCCAGGGCGGCCTGCCACCGGGCCCCGGCCGCCAGGACGCGGGAGACCTGGGCCTTGAAGTCGTCGTCGACGACCAGGGCGGGCGTCGGGGCTTCGGCCGCGGGCGCCGCGTACGCCCGAAAAAGGGCCGACGGCTCGTACGCCTCGATCCGCTGGGCCACGTCGCGGTAGCCGGCCAAGGCGGGAGTTGCCACCAACGCCAGGGCGAGCACCCACCCGCGCCTCATCGCTCCCCCTCGCGGCTCGTCAAGCTGCGGCCCACCAGGCCCTCGAGCCGGGCGAGCTGCTTGCCGGCGTCGGCCCGGGCCCGGGCCAGGGCGAGCTGAAAGTTCGAGTGGGCGGCCTGGGTCTCCACGAAGTCCGAGAAGCTGCCCTGGCCCTGGCGGTACCAGGTCTCGGCGATCTCCAGGGAGCGGGCGGCCTGGGGCAGCAGCTCGTCCCGGTACAGCGTCACCAGCCGGCGCGAGTTCTCGAGGCGGAACCAGGCGTCCGACACCTCCGCCAGGGTCTCGTTGACCCGCGCCGCCTTCATGGCCCGGGCCTGGCCCACCCGGGCCTCGGCCTCGGCCACCCGGCCGCTGTTCTTCCCCGGCCACAGGGGGAGCGTCATCCCCACCAGGAACCCGTAGGAGTCCCGGCCGCCGTCGATGGGGTCCTTCATCAGGCCCACGGTGAAGTCCGGTAGCCGCTCCAGCCGGGCCACCCGGGCCATGGCCCCCCCCGCCTCGATCTCGGCGTCGGCCATCCTCAGCTCCTCCTGGTGGGCTTGGGCGAGGGCCTCCACCTCCTCGAGGCCGTAGGCCAGGGCCCGCGTCGGCTCCTCGGCCAGGGGCCCCAAGGGCGCCCGGGGCGGGCGGTTCAAGAGGGCGTTGAGGCGGGCCCGCTCCACCCGGTCGAGCTCCTCCAAGAGGATCGCGTCGTACTGGAGCTGGGCCGATTGGGACTGGGCCTTCATCACATCTACCAGCTGGGCCCGGTCGGCGGCGTAGGCGGTCTCGGCGACCTTGCGCAGGTGCTCCAAGAGCTCCCGGTTCTGGGCCACCACCCGCTTCGCGTCCCGCAGGTACAAGAGTTCGTGCACCGATTCGCGCACCCGCACCGTCAGGTCCCGCACCTCCCGGTCGAGCGCCAGTTCGGCCACCCGGGCCTCGCGCTCGGCTACGGCGCCCATGGCGCCGAGCTTCCCGGGGAAGGGCACCATCTGGGTGAGCCGGGCCTCCCACATCGGCTCGGCGACCGACTTGCGCTCCATCATCAACTCGGGGTCGGGCCAGCCGGCCTGCACCCGCACCCGCTCCGCCGACGCCCGCCAGCCCTCCCGGGCCGCCGCCACCATGGGGCTCGCCCGGTAGGCGTAGGCCAACAGGTCCGCGAGGGCGGGCCCCGCCGTCAACCGGGCCTCCAGGTCTCCTAGCCCCGACCCGCCGGAGGCCGCCGGGCTCCCGAGAAAAAGGGCCGCCGCGGCCGCCCCGAGTGTCTTCGCCCAACCCTTCATCCGCTTCTCCCACCGACGCCCCGGTCTCCGCGCCGCGAGCCTCCTCGCGGCCCGCCGGTCCAATTGCCTGAGCAAGGGTTTAGCAAGCGCCGTGCCGCCCGCCCGTGCCCGGGCCGCCCCGCGCCGGAGTCCTAGGCGCTGCCGACAGCCCCAGGCGTCCGTGTCGACTATTCTGCATTACTCTACAGGGTGCGCAACAGGCGCCCATCCCCCTTTACCGCCCTTCCCAGGCCACGCACCCTCGGGTAGCAGATGATTCTGCGATGTTGTGGGAGGTGCGTCGTGGGCACTAGAGCCGTCAGCGCCACCGAGGCCGTGCGCTCGTTCTCGGAGCTCCTCAACAACGTC
>JBBIIA010000076.1:13278-19143 GCA_037446775.1 Deltaproteobacteria bacterium | reverse complement strand
CCAGCGTCCCAGCATCCCAGCGTCCCAGCGTCCCAGCATCCCAGCGTCCCAGCATCCCAGCGGCCGCCTACGCCTCGGCGGTGAAGGCCACCCTACTCCTTGGACACCTTCGCGTCGTCTAGGATCACCTCGTACTTGTAGCCGTGCCCGAAGTCCTTGGCCGTGGAGAGCTTCCCCCGGGCCACCACCACGTCGCCCACGGCGGCCTCGGCGCTGGTGGTCACGGTCAAGTCGTTGGTGCCGGCCGAGCCGCTCCCGTCCTGGAGGTGGAGCCAGTTCTTGCCCATGATCCCGAGGCTCACCTTGACCACCTGGCCGCGCACGGCCACCTCCTTGCCCGAGAGCTTCTTCTGGTCCTTGAAGAGTTCCTCCACGGTCTGCCCGCCCTTGAGCTTGGCCACCGGGCCCACCGGCTTCGCCGCGGGCTGGGCAGCGGCAACCCCCGGCATCCCCGAGGGGCTCCCGCCGGGGGGAAAGGCCTGGGCGCCGACCGCGACGGCCAGGGACAAGCAGCAGGTGACCGACCAGAGTCCGAGGGTTCTCACGTTCGTCTCTCCTTGGGTAGATTGACCGGCCCCCGGCGCGAGGGCGACGAGGCACGGCGGAAGCACCCGGCGACGCCGGGTGGGCCCTCTTTATACTCCCCCTGGGGGCCGGACACTAGAACCTACGATAGAGACCCCGAGAACCCCTCCGGGGAAGGCCCGGGGTTGCCCCGCGGAGGTCCGGCGGGTATCTTCCGCGAAGCCCCCCCTACGCCAAACGCCGAGGGAGCCTTGTGACCCTTCTCCCCCGCCTCCTCGCCGCCTTCGCCCTCGCCGTCGGAGGCGCGACGGGGCCAAGCGCCCAGGACACCCCTCCCCCGTCGGCGCCAGCGCCGACCGCTCCCGCGCCCGCCGAGCTGACCCTCGCCGACCTGGTGCCCCAGGCGGCGGCCCTGGCCGGACGCCGCGCTCGACTGGCCGAGCGCCTCGCGGCCCTCGGCGACCTCGCCCAGCCCGAGACCGCCCTGGTTACGGCCGAGGCCAACCTGGGCGAGCTCCAGGACCGCCTCGAGGGCCTGGGGATCTCCGACGCCGCGGGGTTCGAGCCAGTGGCTGCCGTGAAGGCGGCGGGACAGCTCGCCGTGGAGACCCTCCAAGGGGTCCTGGCGGTGGCGCGAACGCGCCTCGCCGAGCTCGAGGCCGCCAAGCTAGAGTGGGGCGCGGAAGCGAACCGCTGGCGCCACGGGCAGGCGGCCTTCCGGGGGGAAGCCGCAGCCCGGGCGGCGGCTCCCGCGGTAACGGGGGCGCGGGAGGCGATCGCCGAGGCCCTGGAACTCCTGGAGGGGACCGCCATCCCCCTGGTGGAGCTCCAGCGACGGGCTACCGAGGCCGCAGCCCGGGCCCAGGAGGTGGTGACCGCCGCCGAGGCTCTCTTGCAGGCCATGAAGGGAGATCTGCTGCGCCGAGCGCGGCCCTCGATGTTGTCCCCCGCCTTCTACGCCCAGTTTCACCGCGGCTTGTGGGACGAGCTTCGGGCCGGGATCGAGGGCACCACCCCGCCGCCCCTGTCCTTTCTGGCCAGCCAGGGGTGGGTGATCGCCCTCCAGCTCGCCGCCGCCCTGGGGCTGGGGACCGCGATTCGGCGCCACGCCCGCCACCTGGAGGCGACCGGGCGGTGGCAGTTCCTGCTCCGGCGCCCCTTTTCCGCCGGCTTCCTGCTCGGGGTGGCGGTCTTCACGCCCCTGTACGCGCCGCCCGTGCCGGCCGTGTGGCGGCTCGCGCTCTGGACCGCGGCGGGCCTCGGAGCGGCCCGCCTCGCCGCCGACGTCGTCGCCCTGCCGTGGCGTCGCCGCCTCGTGTACCTCCTGGCGGCCCTCTTCCTGGTCTCCCAGGCCCTAGCCCTGGTGAGCTTCCCCACGCCCCTCTTCCGGCTGTACGTGGCCGCCGTGGGCCTCGGGGGCGCGGCCCTGTGCCACTGGCGGGCCCAGGAGAATCGCCAGCGGACCGGGGCGAGCCTATACGCCTGGGCCCTCCACGGCGGCTCGGTGGTGCTGTTGGCGGTCTTTTTGGCCCAGGTGGGGGGCTACACCGCCCTCGCCACCCACCTGCTGGACGCCTCGATCAAGACCACCTTCCTCGGCCTCTTCGCCTGGATGGTGGCGCTCCTGGCCAACGGCGCCGTCGAGTTCGCCCTGGGCACCAGTGCGGCCCAGGCCAACGCCATCGTGCGCAAGCACCGGCGGCTCCTCCAGGCCCGCGCCGCGGCCGTGGCCAACGGCGCCGCGGGGGTCTTGGCCCTCGCCGCCGTGCTGGAGGTATGGCGGCTGTACGACACGCCCACCCACGCCCTGCGCTCGCTCCTCGGTCTAGGGATCACCGTGGGAGAGGTTCGGGTTTCCGTGGGGCTGGTGCTGACGGCGGGAGCTGTCCTGGTAGGGGCGCTCGCCACCTCTTGGCTGGTGCAGCGGGTGCTCGACGAAGAGGTGTACCCCCGCCGAGGGGTAGAGCCGGGGGTCGGCCTCTCCATCAACCGCTTGATCCAGTACGGTTTCACCCTGGCCGGGTTCCTCGCCGCCGTCAGCGCTCTGGGGATCGAGCTCCGGAACCTGACGATCCTCGCCGGCGCCTTCGGCATCGGCATCGGCTTTGGGCTCCAGACCATCGTCAACAACTTCGTGAGCGGCTTGATCCTCTTGTTCGAGCGCCCCCTCAAGGTGGGAGACCTGGTGCAGCTCGGGGACCAGTGGGGGACGGTGCGCAAACTCGGCCTGCGGGCCACCGTGGTGCAGACCGTGGACCAGTCCGAGATCATCGTGCCCAACAGCGACCTGGTGGCCCAGCCGGTGACCAACTGGACCCTCTCCGACCGCCACGCCCGACTGACCATCGCCGTGGGGGTGGCCTACGGTTCGGACGTCCCCCGGACCATGGAGCTCTTGGCCGAGGTCGCCCGGGCCCACCCCCTGGTCCTCCAGGAGCCCGCCCCCCAGGTCTTCTTCATGGCGTTTGGGGCGAGCTCGCTGGACTTCGAGCTCCGCACCTGGCTCGCCGACATCGACAAGCGCTTCCCGGTGCGCAGCGACCTCCACCGGGAGATCGACCGGCGGTTCCGGGAGGCCAGGATCGAGATCGCCTTCCCCCAGCGCGACCTCCACCTGCGCACCGTGGACGACGGCGCCCGCCGCGCCCTCGCGGCGGCCCTGGGGACCGGGAAGGACGCCTAGCCCGTGCCCGCCCCCTCCTGGCGGCGACGGCTCGCCCGGGTCCTCCTGCGGGGGCTCGCCGTCGCCCTCGCCCTCACCGTGCTCCCGGTGCTCGCCCTGCGCTGGGTCCCGCCCCCGACGAGTTCTTTCATGCTCCAGCGGTGGGCCGAAGCCGGTCGCCCCGCCTACCGTTGGGTGCCCTGGGAACGGCTCTCGCCCCACCTGGCGGTGGCCGCCATCGCCGCCGAGGACCAGACCTTCCCCCACCATCGGGGCTTCGACCTCCCGGCCCTGCGCCGGGCCCTGGCCGAAGACCGAGCCCGGAAGCGGGGCGCCAGCACCATCACCCAGCAGGTCGCCAAGAACCTCTTCCTGTGGCCCGGCCGCAGCCTCGCCCGCAAGGCCCTGGAGGCGTACTTCACGGTGCTCCTGGAGGCCGCCTGGCCCAAGCGCCGCATCCTGGAGGTGTACCTCAACGTGGCCGAGTTCGGCGACGGAGTGTACGGAGCCGCCGCGGCCGCCGAGCGCTTCTTCGCCACCACGCCGGACCGGCTCGGCCCCCGGGAGGCGAGCCTGCTGGCCGCCGTCCTCCCCAACCCCAAGCGGCTCAAAGCCGCCGCCCCCTCGTCTTACGTGCAGGAGCGGAGCGCCTGGATCCAGGCCCAGATGGGCCAACTGGGGGGCCCGGGGCTCCTCCGCGCGATGGGACGGTAGGGATCGACCGGAGTGGACGCCCCCGGATTAGCCCTTGCGCCTCCCCCTCCCTTTCGCGTATGGTCCGTAGGGCACAGGAGCTGCGGTAGCGATGGCTCCAACTGGCGACATCGGTGATCGATTCCACGGAGGGAGAGGCAACCGTTGCCTCTCCCGATTTCGTTTTTGGCGCACGCCGTGCGCCCCCCGGCACTTCGATGGATATGGTCCGCCGCCCGGGAGGGGATCCCGCTCTGGTCTTCCTGCCCATCGCAGTTGCACCACCATGGGACGGAGCGATCCCAGAGACACAGGAGGACGGCACTATGGCAAGAGGCATCGTGAAGTGGTTCAACGACCAGAAGGGGTACGGCTTCATCACCCCCGACAGCGGCGGGGCCGACCTGTTCGTTCACTTCAGCGCCATCCAGGGCGAGGGCTTCAAGACCCTCACCGAGGGCCAGGCGGTGGAGTTCGACCAGACCCAGGGCCAGAAGGGCCCCCAGGCCGGGAACGTCCGCCCCGCGTAAGGGCAGCGCTTCTGGCCAGCAGAGCGGGTCTCCTCGGGGACCCGCTCTTTTCGCTTCTGCCCCCGCGACACCGAACTGGACGACGACAACCCCGACGAGGAGGGTCCCTTGGCGAAGAAGACGAGACAGACGTTTCTAAAGCGGGAGAAGGAGAAGAACCGGCAGGAGCGCAAGGTGGAAAAGGAAGCCCGCCGGGCCGAGGCCCGGGAGCGCAAGGCCAACCTCCCCGCCCAAGCCACCGACGGCGAAGATCCGGACATCGCCGGCATCGTCCCCGGCCCCCAGCCCCTGCCTCCCCAGTTCGACGACTAGGGGCACCCCGCCCCGCCGCCTGCTCCGTGATTTCGGACGGGTGCTGACCCGAGGCCGGACACGGGGCCTTGACCTTTCGCCTCGGCGACGGTTGATGGACGTCCGGTTCCTCGGAGCTGCCGAGGAAGACCCGGCCGAAGCCACGGTGATCTACAATGCCGAGGGCCAGGGCCTCGGCTTCTAGTTCGCCGGGAGGTCCGCCGCACCGTCGGCCAGATCGTCGAGTACCCAACCGCGTGGACCGCGATCTCCCCACGAACCCGCCGGTGCCGAACGAATCGCTTCCCCTGCGGGATCCTGGTTCGACTCCTGGACACCGAGATCCTCGTCGTTGCCGTCACGCACCTTCCGCGAATCCCCACCGCCTGGCAAAAACGCCTTCAGCCCGGCGTACGGTAGCGGCGGCCGAGCCCCGTGTTCCCCACGCCGTGGGCACCGGCCTGGAAGATGACGCTTCCGCAGCCTCCCGTGGGGTCTGGTCCGCGGGGTCCTAGGCTGGCGGGACCAGGGGAACGCCAGCGCGCTCGGCCGCCTTCTTCAGATCGCGATCGAGGGTCGCCAGCGGCAGTCCGGTGCGGATGGCAAGGTCCAGATAGGCGGCGTCGTAGGAGGACAAGGCGTGGGCTCGCCCCAGGGCGTGAACCCGCGCCCACGATTCTCGGTCCCCGCCCGTCTCGAGCTGGATCGGCAGGGCCAGGAGGCGATGCAACAACTGGGTCGCCTGCGCTTCCCCCACCTTCCTCTTGCGCTCGGCCACCAGCAGCACATTGGCCGCCTCCAGCGGCCAGAGGCAGGGGACGAGCGCCCCACCGGCCACCACGGCGTCCAAGACCGCCTCGGTGAACGCCGTGGTTTGGTCCTCGAAGCACCACGCCATGGCCACCGAGCAGTCGAGCACGAGCGCACTCACCGGCGGCCCTCCTCGATCATCGCCCGGATCGACCCGCCGTCGAGTCGGACCCCCCGCCGCAGGCGCCGGAGATCGGCCGCCGCGGTGGCGGCATCCTGGAGGCCGCCCGAGACCGGGGCCAGGACGGCTACGGGGATTCCCTTGCGCGTGATGGTAATGCGCTCGCCCGCGGCCACCCGATCCAGAAGCGCGGAGAGATGCGTCTTCGCTTCGTAGGCTCCAACCGCTTCCAT
>JBBIIA010000076.1:0-13178 GCA_037446775.1 Deltaproteobacteria bacterium | reverse complement strand
GGCGTCGAGGCTCTCACCCCGCCGCAAGGCCAGGATCGCGAGCTTCTTGTGGAGCTCGGGGGGAACCCGGAGGACGAACCGGCCCGAGTACGTCTTGCCGGTACGTCTTGCCGGCCGTCCCCGGCGGAAGCGGTTTCTCGTCCTTTCCGTAGAGCTCGACGGCCTCCTCTACAACGCGGCACAGCTCGGCGTACACGGCCCTTTCGTCGCTTCCGTGGACGCCGCCGTGCAGGAGCTCGGGGCAGGTGCCCACGTAGCAGCCGTCTTCCTCGGACCACTCCACCAGCTTCAGGTAGCGGTCGCCTTCCTTCTTCATGCCCCAGCCTCCTCAATCGCCTTCGCCACCTCGCGCTCCGGGTACGGTTTGGCGTCGTCCCCGGGGTTCCGATCACGGTCCCCAGTCACCGGCAGCGCAGACGGCCCGGGGGCGCACTCCTTGAGCATTTTCTAGGCTTCCCGCGGTACCAGGTCGTCCACCACAGAAACACGTTGCGCCGTTGCGTCGTTGCGTGAAGCCAACCCCCGGGAAAGACCCGGCTCACGCCACGTCGCAACGACGCCACGTAAGGCTGTTGGGGCATCGGAACAAGCAGGTACCATGCGCCGCTGCGTAGCACCTACCTCGGGGAAGATCTGAGTCACGCCAGGTCGTACGCCAGGTCGCAACGGGAGCCCAACACGTCGCTCCTGGCCCGGACGAAGGAGGTCCTGGAATGGATTCGGAACGAGCTCTCGAGGTAGCCCGCCGGTACGCTCGCCTCGCCCGGGCGCGGTTCCCTGGGATCGCGCGGTGCTCTTCGGGTCGTATGCCCGGGGCGACGCCGACGAGCACAGCGATATCGACATCGCCCTCTTCGCCGACCACCTGGCCGAGACCGAGAACCCCCTGTCGCTCCTCAAGGCCCTCTACCGCCTCGCCCTCGAGGTAGATGTCCACATCGAGCCCCACCTCTTCGTCCGCACGGAAGACCCCACCGGCTTCGGCGCCGCCGTAGAGCGGGGAGGCATCCCGCTGTAGCCGCGCGGCACCCTCCGGCGGCGGGGCTCCTCCGGGCCTCCGCCCGGGGCATCTCTCGCCAAGCCAACGAAGAAAGGGCCGCGGCCCCGGGGGCTTCCCGGTGGCCGCGGCCCAGGGTGGCGCCTTCCGGCGCTCTCGGCGCAGGCAGCGCCAAACGCGGGCGAGTCACCTTTCCGGAATCGCTCGCCCAGGGGCCAAGCGGGCCAAGCCAGCTTCCACTGTGGATGCACCGAAACCGCCACCCCTACCCACGGCAGCGAAGCCCTCGCCATCTCGCCCGTTGGCCGCCTACTACCGCCCCCCAATGGCGGCGGGCCTACGAGAGCGCGTCGCCCTCCCCGCCGGCGCCTTCGGCCGGGTGGCGTCCAGCCGCGGGGCGCCCCACGCCGCCCGCCGTCACGCAGCCGTCGCGTGGAGCCTGAGGCCCAGGGCCTTGATCACCTTCATCACGGTGGCGAACTCCGGGTTGCCCTCCGCGGAAAGCGCCTTGTACAACCCCTCCCGAGCCAGGCCCGTGTCCCGGGCGAGTTGGCTCATGCCACGCGCCCGGGCGATGTCTCCCAGCGCGGCGCGGACCAGGCTGCCGTCCCCGGGATCCTCCTCGAGACAAGCCTCGAAGTAGCGCGCGATTTCCTCGTCGGTCTTGAGGTGCTCCGCCGCATCCCACGGCTGCACATTCGGGGTGTTCATCGTGTCCTCCTACAACTCCCGCGCCAACGCCTGCGCCGCCTTGATGTCCTTGGCCTGCGAGCCCTTGTCCCCACCCGCTAACAGGATGATCAACTCCTCGCCGCGCTGGATGAAATACACCCGGTATCCGGGCCCGCAGTGCATGCGCATTTCCGACACCCCGCCGCCGACCGGTGCGCAATCCCCGAAGTGCCCCAACCCGGCCTTGCGCAGCCTCGCTTGGATGCGAGCCCGCGCCGACGGGTCCCGCAAGCGTGCAAACCACACCCGAAATCGCTCGGTCGCCTGGATCGTCTTCACCACCAAACACTTGAAGGACGAAAGCATCCGCCCCCGCCTCGACAGCTCAGGAGGTGCCCCTTGGACTGTAAACCATGACATACAGCGAATCAAGCCCGGAGGGGGCGCCCTACGCGCCTCGCTTTGACCCCGGCCACGGCATCGGCTTGCCCCAACCGGCCGCACCGACCGCCGCTCACGGCGATGCGATCGGCCAGAAAAGAACCACCGATGGCCTCCCCTGCCGCCGCGACGCTCACCGAGATGCTCGACGCCCTTCCCGAGGCCCTGCAGGATCGGGCGGTCGAGCACAGGCGGGAGTACATCCATCACCTGAGGGATGACGCGGCCTGGGACCGGGCGTTTGAACGGACGAAGCCCGGCCTCGGGGCTGCCGCCCGCCGCGCCAGGGCCGAGATCGCCCGCGGGCTGGCCGCGCCCCTGGCATCCTCGACGGCGACACCGTGACCTGGTTCTGGCGCGGGAGCCACGACGACTAGGAGCGTTTGCTCGGGTAGGGCGTAGCACCGTTCGCGGCCGCCGGCCGCTCCTATCGGGGTGTGCTGCAGGGACCTCCCTCCCCCTTCGAGGGCGGCCTCTGGCCGCGATCGCGCCTGGAAAGGCGCTCCTACGGGCGCGACCCGCCAGACGAGGACGCGCGGAGGCTCGCGTGGGCGTCGGACCGCGTTGACGCCGCTTCTGGGGGCCGGTACAAGGGGGCGAGACTGCGACTCCCGTCCGCCGGAGGCCCCTTTTGATGAGCTACCTCCTCGCCCTGGACCAGGGCACCACCAGCAGCCGCGCCCTGGTTTTCGACCGCTCGGGGGCCGTCCGGGGGAGCGCCCAGGAGGAGTTCCCCCAGCACTTCCCCGCCCCGGGGTGGGTGGAGCACGACCCCGAGGACCTGTGGCGCACCCAGCTCGCCACCGCCCGGCGGGCCCTGGGGGCCGCGGGGATCGGGGCCAGGGAGGTCGCGGCCATCGGGATCACCAACCAGCGGGAGACCGTCTTGGCGTGGAACCGGGCGACTGGCGCTCCCCTCTGCCGGGCCCTGGTGTGGCAGGACCGCCGCACCGCCTCCCTCACCGACCGCCTCAAGACCGAGGGCCACGAGCCCGGGGTGCGGGCCAAGACGGGCCTCGTCCTCGACCCCTACTTCTCGGGCTCCAAGGTCGCCTGGCTGCTGGCGCACGTACCGGGCCTTCGGGCCCGGGCCGAGGGGGGCCGCGCCTGCTTCGGCACGGTGGACAGCTGGCTTTTGTGGCGCCTCACCGGGGGCGCGGTCCACGCCACCGACGTCACCAACGCGAGCCGCACCCTGCTCTTCGATCTCCACACCCTGGCGTGGGACGAGGCGCTCCTGGACCTCTTCGGGGTGCCCGCCGGGGCCCTCCCCGAGGTCCGACCCTCGGCGGGGCTCTTTGGCGCTACCGACCCCACCCTCTTCGGCCGGCCGATCCCCATCACCGGGGTGGCCGGGGACCAGCAGGCCGCTCTCTTCGGCCAGGCGTGCCTGGCCCCCGGCATGGCCAAGAACACCTACGGCACGGGAGCCTTCGCGGTAATGCACGTAGGCGCCCGGCCGGTGCTGGGGGACGGGGTGTTGGCCACGGTGGCGTGGCAGCTCGGCGGGCAGCCTGCCGAGTACGCCCTGGAGGGGTCGATCTTCGTCGCCGGGGCGGCGGTGCAGTGGCTGCGGGACGGCCTGGGGCTGATTGGGAACGCCGCCGAGGTCGAAGCCCTGGCTACGTCGGTGCCCGACGCCGGGGGGGTCACCTTCGTGCCCGCCCTCACCGGGCTTGGCGCCCCCTACTGGGACCCCCACGCTCGGGGCGTGATTGGGGGCCTCACCCGGGGCACCACCCGGGCCCACCTGGCCCGGGCGGCCCTGGAGGCCATCGCCTTTCAGACCCGGGACGCCCTGGCCGCCATGGCGGCCGCCAGCGGCATCCCCGTGCGGGAGCTGCGGGTGGACGGCGGCGCCGCCGGCAACGACCTCCTCCTCCAGCTCCAGGCAGACCTCCTCGACGCCCCGGTGGTCCGCCCCCGGATCACCGAGACCACCGCCCTGGGGGCTGCCTGGCTCGCGGGGGTGGGGGCGGGGCTCTTCACCCCCAAAGAGCTCCCCGGGCAGTGGGCCGAGGAGCGGCGGTTCCTCCCCAGCCTCGCCGCCGCGGACCGCAACGCCCGGTGCCGGGGCTGGGCCCGGGCGGTGGCCCGGGCCCGGGGTTGGGCCGGGGAGGAGCCGAGGTGAGCGGAGACCCCCACGACAACCGCCGTTTGTGGCGGGCCCCCTTTCTTGACACGCCCCGGGCTTCCGTCTACATTCGCCGCCCGGCACACCCGCAGAAACCGTACCCGTACGGAAAAGGAGGGCTGCATGTCCACCCCCGGCGACACCCTGATCCAAAAGACCCAAAAGGGCCTCTCGATCCTCGCGTTTGAGACCACGAAACAGAGCCGCATCCTCAAGAAGCGGATGCGGGTGGCGGCCCTGCAAAAGGAGATTAAGGCCGACCTGCGGGATCTCGGCAATCTGGTGTACAACGCCATGATCAACGAGCAACAGGGCATCCTCGAAGAGGAGGAAGTCAAGATCCTGGTAGGGAACGTCAAGGCCAACAAGGCCGAGGTAGAGCACCTGCGCGACGCCATCGCCCGCCTGGGCCGGACTAAGAAGCACTTCCCCGAGGCCGAGGCCGCCCCCGAAGAAGAGCCGATGCCCCCGGTTCCCGCCCCCGTCGAGGTTGCGGCCCCCGCCGCCGAAGCCGCGCCGCAAGGGGCGGCGGCCGACGCGTCGGCCCGCAAGAAGACGGCGAAGAAGAAGGAGGAGCCCGCGGTGCCGCCGACCCCCGGCACCGACCCCGGCCACCCCGCCGAGAGCCCGGCGGAGCCCCGGGCCGACTGATCCTTTCCCCCGCCTACCCCTGCGGACGGGCGGCCTACGGGCCGCCCGTTCTTTTTTCCCGCGTCGGCCCCTTGGCTCTTGCCTCCACAACCTGTTGGGGTATGATGCGCGCCCCACCACAACCCGAAGGACCTAGCCGGAGCCCCCGATGCCCCACTCCTCTGCCCGCGTCATCCCCATGGAGCGTCCGCCCCGCTTTTCCCCCAACGCCCGCACCGTGCTCGAGAAGCGCTACCTGGCCAAGGACGCCGACGGCAAGCCCACCGAGTCCCCCCAGGAGCTCCTGGCCCGGGTCGCCCGGGCGGTGGCCGAGGTGGATCGCCACTACGCCCCCGAGGGAGATCCTGGCCAGACCGCCGCCGACTTCTACGACCTGATGGCCCGGCTCGACTTTTTGCCCAACTCCCCCACCCTGATGAACGCGGGGCGCGAATTGGGGCAGCTGTCGGCGTGCTTCGTGCTGCCCGTCGAGGACTCCATGGAGAGCATCTTTGAGGCGGTGAAGAACACCGCCCTGATCCACAAGTCCGGGGGCGGCACCGGCTTTAGCTTCTCCCGCATCCGGCCCCGCAACGACCGGGTGCGCTCCACCAGTGGGGTCTCCTCGGGGCCCATAAGCTTCATGAAGGTCTTTGACACCGCCACCGAGATGATCAAGCAGGGGGGCACCCGCCGGGGCGCCAACATGGGCATCCTCCGGGTCGATCACCCCGACATCCTCGCCTTTATCGCCGCCAAGGCCGACACCGACGTGTTGACCAACTTCAACCTCTCGGTGGCCCTCACCGAGGCGTTCATGGAAGCCGTCGAGCGGGACGGGGAGTACGAGCTGGTGAACCCCCGGGACGGCGCCCCAGCGGGGCGCCTCCAGGCCCGGGAGGTGTTCGATCGGATCGTGGCCGAGGCGTGGGCCACCGGGGAGCCCGGGATCGTCTTCATCGACCGCATGGACCGGGACAACCCCACGCCCCAGCTCGGCCCCATCGAGAGCACCAACCCGTGCGGCGAACAACCCTTGCTCCCCTACGAGTCCTGCAACCTGGGGAGCGTCAACCTGGCCACCATGGTCCTCGGGGGCGGGGTGGACTGGGAGCGGCTGCGCCGCACGGTACGGCGGGCGGTGCACTTCCTGGACAACGTGGTGGACGCCAACCGCTACCCCCTGCCCGAGATCGAAGCCATGACCCGGGGCAACCGGAAGATCGGGCTCGGCCTCATGGGCTGGGCCGACCTCTTGTTCCGCCTCGCCATCCCGTACGGCAGCCCCGAGTCCCTGGACCTGGCCGCCCAGGTGATGGGCTTTGTGGACCGCACGGCCCGGGAGGCGTCCCAGGAGCTCGCCGCCGCCCGGGGTGCCTTCCCCAACTGGGCCGGCTCGGCCCTGGACCGCCCGGGGGCGGCCCCGGTGCGCAACGCCACCCGCACCACCATCGCCCCCACCGGCACCATCTCGATCCTCGCCCACTGCTCCTCGGGCATCGAGCCCCTCTTCGGCTTGGCTTTCATCCGCCGGGTGATGGACGGCACCGAGATGCTCGAGGTCAACCCCACCTTCGAGGAGGTGGCGCGGCAGCGGGGGTTCTACTCCGAGGACCTGCTGCGCCGCCTCGCCGCCGGCACGCCCCTGGCGGCGCTCCCCGAGGTGCCCGCCGACGTCCGCCGGGTCTTCGTCACCGCCCACGAGGTCACCCCCGAGGGGCACGTGCGGATGCAAGCCGCCTTTCAGCGGCACACCGACAACGCGGTGTCCAAGACCGTCAACTTCCCCCGGGCCGCCACCCCCGAGGACGTGCGCCAGGTCTTCTGGCTCGCCCACGAGCTCGGCTGCAAGGGGGTGACCATCTACCGGGACGGCAGCCGGGAGGGCCAGGTCCTCTCGAGCCCGGCCTCCCAGGCGCCCCCCGCCGCCGCACCGCCCCCCACCCACGCCAAGCGCGATCGGCCCCGGGCGCTCGCTGGGCGCACCTACCAGATGCACACGGGCTGCGGCCCCCTCTACATCACCATCAACGAAGACGACCGGGGGCTCTTCGAGGTGTTCACCACCATGGGCAAGGCGGGGGGGTGCGCGGCGAGCCAGTGCGAGGCGATCGGGCGGCTGGTCTCCCTGGCGTGGCGCTCGGGGGTGGAGGCCGGCTCGGTGGTCCGCCAGCTCCGGGGCATCTCCTGCCACAAGCCCACGGGCTTTGGCGGGAACCGGGTGCTCTCTTGCGCCGACGCCCTGGCCCTGGCGGTCCAGACCCACCTCGCCCCCGAGGACCCGGTGGAGCACCACGTCTCCCCCGGGGGCGCCTGCCCCGAGTGCGGCGACGCGGTGGAGCACGAGGAGGGGTGCGTGCTGTGCCGCAGCTGCGGCTACTCCGAGTGCGGATGACAAAGGCGAACCGTGGTCGTAGGATGATCGTTCGTGATTTGCAGCGGCGCCGCTCCCGGCACAGGTACCCCCATGACATCCGTTGACCTCAAGGCCCCAGACAACCGCGACACCAGCCACCGCGGCACCCTCTTCCGCTCCCCCGGACGGGCCATGTGGCACGCCGAAGGGCACCGGGAGTACGGAGTCCTGTGGTCCGTCTGCGGCATCCGTGCCCTGGCCGCCCAGGCCGAGACCTGCACCACCCTTCCCGAGGGGGGGGCGCTGTGCGCCAAGTGCGAGGCGCCCCCCCGGCGCTAGCGCAGGGGACTCCATGGACGACTGCCGCATCCCGGTGGAAGAGCTGATCGCCTTCCCCACCGAGTTCGCCTTCAAGGCCGTGGGGCACCACACCCGGGCGTTTGCCGAGGGCGCCCGCCGCGCCGTCCGCGACGCCCTGGGGGGCGAGCGGCCGGTGGCCCTGCGCACCCGGCTGAGCAGCCACGGGGTGTACCTGTCGGCCACCCTCACCGCCCGGGTCGAATCCGCCGACGAGCTGCGGGCGGCTTACGCCGCCCTGCGCCGCCTCGAAGGCGTCATCACCGTCCTGTGAGCCCACCCCGTCCCGGAGGAACCGCCATGCCCACCCCCGTCGCCCTCGCCCTGGTGCTGCTCGCGGCCGCGACCGCCGACGCCGTCGGCCCCGCCGAGGGGCCCCACCTGCGAAACATCACCCAGCTCACCGACGACGGCGACAACGGGGAGGCGTACTGGAGCTGGGACGGAAGCAAGCTGATCTGGCAGTCCAACCGGGGCGACGAGGCGTGCGACAAGATCTGGATGATGGAGGCCGACGGGAGCGGCAAGCGCCGGGTGAGCCCCCCCCGGGGCGCCCACACCTGCGCCTTCTTCCTCCCCGGCGACCGGGGCATCGTCTACGCCTCCACCAGCCACCTCCCCGGGGACTGCCCCCCCAAGCCCCCGGCCCGGCCCGGCCACCGCTACTCCTGGCCGCTTCACCCTTACGACATCTACCGGGCCGACCTGGACGGGGGAAACCCGGTGCGCCTTACCGACCACCCCGCTTACGACGCCGAGCCGGTGGTGCGACACGACGGGCGCATCGTCTTCGGGTCCCAACGGGAGGGGGACTTCGACCTGTACGCGATGGACGCGGATGGCGGCAACGTCGTTCGCCTCACCGACCGGGCGGGCTACGACGGGGGCCCGTGGTGGTCCCCGGACGGGACCCGGATCGCCTGGCGGGCGTGGTACCCCGAGACCGCGGAGGAGCACGCGCTGTGGCGGGAGTCCATGGCCACCCACACCATCGTGCCGGTGCCCCTGGACCTGTGGGTGATGAACGCCGACGGCACCGACCAGCGCCGCCTCACCCAAAACGGCGCCACCAACTGGGCCCCCTCCTGGCACCCCGACGGCCGACGCCTGGTCTTCAGCTCGAACCTCGACGACTGGAAGCCCGAGCTCGGCACGTTCGGCCACAACTTCGAGCTGTACCTGATCGGCATCGACGGCACGGGGCTCGTGCGCCTGACGCACAACGCCACCTTCGACAGCTTCCCCATGTTCTCCCCCGACGGGAAAAAGCTCGCCTGGGGCGCCAACCGAAACCCCCAAAAGCCCCGCGCCACGGACATCTTCACGGCCGACTGGGTGGAGTGACGGCGCCGCGAGTTCGCGCTGGCGTGCTCGCCCCCTCACCTTGAGAGGGCCCTGCGCGTGAGGTAGCCTGTCGGGCGGTTGGTCGCGGATAGGGGTAGGGAGGGCCGGTTGCGTTCCCGGCTCCCCCTCCCTCCGAACCGGACTGGCGGATCCCGCCAAGGCTCGGAGACATCGGAACAATCGCCATCGATGGATGGTGGGCCGTGCCCACGAGTTCGCGGTGCAAAGCCTTGCCGGCCACCGATCCCGGCCCCAACGAAAACGAGGCCGTGTCCGGCGCTGCTACGCCAGACGCGACCTCGCGACCCGTGGACCGGTGACCTCACCCCCATGATGCGCCCTCCCCTTGAGACCCCCGACTTCTACCGCGGCCGCGCCGCCCCGGGCAAGATCCGGGGCGCCCTACTGCGCGCGCTCCCTACGCGCCCCTGGTCAGCGCGGCGGCGACTTCGGCTTCGGTGGGCTCGTGGCCGAGCGCCGCTCCCCACATGGCCGGGGACTCCATGCACAGGTAGATGCGCAGGCCGTCGCCGCCCCAGCGCCTCAGCTCCGCCGCCAGGTGGCGATAGGCGGCGCGGCGTAGTGGCCAGAAGTAGCGGAGCTTGCCGTCTTCGCCGGGGAGGAGCTCGCCGAAGAAGGCCCGGCGGCCCTGGAGCCGGGCGCCCCACTGTTCGAGGAAGCGCGGGGGAAAGCGCAGGGTGCCGAGGCTCACCCACGCCACCCGGGCCGGGTCCACCGCCTCGAAGAGGCGCCGGGCGACGGCGCCGTAGGCCGCTTCCCACCCTTCCTCCAGTACCACCGGGTCGAAGTGGAACGCCACCCGGTGGCCGAGCGTCGCGAGTCGCGCCGCTGCCGCGAGGCGCGCGTCGAGGCCGGGGGTCCCCGCTTCGTCGGCGGCGATGCGCTCGGGGGGGTTGACCGACCAGGCGACCACCAGGTTGGGCAGGGGGCCGACGGCCGCCACCGCCTCCACCTCGACGCTCTTGGTCTTGAGCTCGAGGATGACCGAGGGGTGGGGAGCGACGAGGTCGCGCAGCCAGCGGGCGTGGCCGGTCCAGGGGTCGAGGGCGAGGGAGTCGGCGAACTCCCCGGTGCCGAGGCGCGTGGGGCCGGCCCAGCCGCGGGCCGCCGCCCGGAACTGGTGGGCGGCGTCCTCGAGGTTTGCGTACACGGTGAGGGGCTCATCGGGGGCGTAAAACCCCAAAAAGCAGTAGCTGCACGCGTAGGGGCACTGGAAACCCAGCGTCAGCACCTGGTAGCCGCAGCGGACCTGCCCGGGGCTGCACGGGCAGGGCTTCACGAACGCCCCGGGCTCCCGGGTGACGTGGAGGGTGGCGCGGCCCCGGGGGGCGGGCTCCCCGGGCTCGCGCACGGCCACTGGCAGGTCGGCGGGCAGGCGGCCGAGGAGCTCCCGGGCGAAGGGGGTTTCGAGCACCTCCCGGTCCACGGCGACCCGCCGGAAGGGGGGGCGGGTCACCCGAGGTACCGCCCGAGGGGCGCGAGGCGCCCCGCCCGCAGGCCCGCGAGCACGGAGGCCACGGTCTCCTCCAGGGCCGCGAGGCTCCCGAAGGGGGCGGTGAGGGTGAGCTTGCCCCCCTCGAAGCCCGGGGCGTGGGACACCCGGACCCCGGGGGGGAGGCCCGCCGCCGCCACGTCGCCGTCGAAGGCGTCGCTCCAGGCGGCCACGGTGGGGTAGCGCCGACGCCGCAGGTCGGCGAGCAGGGCCTCGGCGCTGGCCGCGTCCCCGAGGTCGGCCCCCGCGGCCCAGGCAGCCACCGCCTGGCCCTCGGCCCAGGCACACTCCAGAAGCAGCCGGGCGAGCTCGGTGAAGCGGTTGACGCCGGGGGCTAGGGGGGCGAGGAGGTCGAGCACCGCGGCCGCGTCCTCCGGGGCCGCCCGGCGCAACACCCGCACCCCCTGCACCGGCAGGCGCCCGGCGGCAAAGGCGTCCTGGTGCCGGGGGGAGAGGCCGGCGAGCCACCGGGGATCCTCCAGGAGGGCCGCCCGGGGCGCCAGGCCGAGGCGCGGCAGCACCCGCCGGGCGAGCTCGTCGGAGGACTCCCCGGTGTCGGCCTGGCGCAGTGCCGCGTAGCGCCCGAGCTCCACGGGGTTGAGGGGCCGCGCCCCCAGGTGATCCTCCAGGAGGAGGTCCCAACGGGCGGCGGGGTCCGGGGGCGCCACCACCCCCACCGGCACCTCCCGCCATCCCAGGGCCTCGGCTAGGGCCAGGCGGCGGTGGCCGGCCAGGAGCAGAAGCCCCTCCCCCGCCGCCTCGGCGAGGAGCGGGCGCAGAAGGCCGAAGCGGGCCACGCTCGCCCCCAGGGCGGGGTCGTCCTCGGGGGACGGCCGGGAGAAGGAGAACCGCTCCGGCGCCCGGGCGAGGGCGCCGATCACGGCGGGGCGGAGAGCCGGTCCAACCATCGGTGCGCCTCGGCGACGGAGTGACGAAAGACGGCGACCCGGTCCGCGGCGCCGCGCTTGGCGGCGCCCAGGGCCACCACCTCGGCCTTGCGGGCGAGCTCTTCCAGGGCCTCGCGCCGGTGGCCGAGCGGCACCTCCTCGTCCAGGGCGAGCTTCCACAGGGCCCGCACCCGGAAGCGATCGAGCCCCCAGTGGGCCTGGGAGAGCTGCCCGGGGTGGCCGTTTCGTTTGACGATCAGCCGCTCGGGCAGAAAGCGCACCGGGTGGCGGGCGGCGAGCCGCAGCCACAGGTCGTAGTCCTCGCAGGCGGGCAGGCTCTCGTCAAAGCCCCCCAGGGCCTCGAAGACGGGCCGCGCCACAAGGATCGAGGAGGGGCTGATGATGCACAGGGGCAGGCAGGCGGCAAAGATCCGGCCGGAGTGCTTGCCGTGGACCTGGCGGGGGTTGGCCCAGCGGCCCCGGCGGATCCACACCTCGTCGGTGTAGCAGGCGACCTCCTGGGGCTCGGCCGCGAGCACCGCGAGCTGGCGCGCGAGCTTTTGCGGCAGCCACTGGTCGTCGGAGTCCAGAAAGGCGAGCCACGGCGCCCGGGTCTCGGCGACGCCCCGGTTGCGGGCCACACTCACCCCCCGGTTCTCCTGGCAAACGACCCGCAGCCGCGGGTCGGCAAAGCGCGCCCCCAGGACCTCGGCGGTGCCATCGGTGCTGCCGTCGTCCACCACCACTAGCTCCAGGTCCCCGGCGGTCTGGGCCAAGACGCTCGCCACCGCCTCGGTCACGAACTCCCGACGGTCGTGGGTGGGGATCACCACGGCGACCCGGGGCCCGGGGCCCCGGAGCCCTACCGGCTCCATCGCGCCAGGAGCGGCGGGCCCCAGGTTTCGAGAAAGAAGCCGTCCCCCTTGCCCACGGCCTGGCCGCCCCCTCGCACCAGATTGTGGCCGGCCACCCGCCCCTGGGCGGCGGCGCTCTCCCAGCCGAAGTTCACCCGCTGCCAGCTGCCGTCGCTATCGAACACCCGGGCCACGTCCCCGGCGGCGAAGACGGCGTCGAAGTTGGTGCGCAGCTCCAGGTCCACCACCACCCCCTGGTCGGTGACCACCCCGCTCCCCTCCAGGTACTCGCAGGCGGGCACCAGGGCCCCCGCCTCGCACACCAGGGCCACGTCGATGGTGCGCCGGCTGGAGGTGACCACCCGGTACCCCTCGCCGTTGAGGTCGAGGACGTCGAGCACCGCCTCGTCGAAGAGCACCTCGATCTTCTCGGCCCGCAGCCGGTGGAGCACCTCGGCCCGGGGCACCGGGGCCCGGGGGCTCCAGAACCGGGTGTGGCCGGTGAGGTACACCACCCGGCAGCCCCGGCCGGCAAAGGCCCGCACCGCCTCGAGCCCGCTTCGCCCCTCGCCGGAAACCAGCACCAAGGCGCCGGGGGTGAGCCCCGCCCGGTGGATGCGCACCGCGTCGGCGAAGCAGCCGAGGAGGTGCACTTTTTGGCGCCGACGGGCCGCGTACCCCGAGAGGCGCGGCGCCGCCCCGGTGGCCAGGAGGAGCCGGTCGAAGTACAAGCTGGTGCCGTCGGAGAGGAGCACCCGGGACTCGTGGGGGAAGAGGCGGTACACCCGGGCCCCGGCCCGCACCTCCACCCCGGGGTCGCCCTGGAGCTCGGGGTCGCCGGGGACGAGCGCGGCGCGAGCGAGGCTGCCGGCCACGTAGTCGGCCAAAGCGGGGCGGAGGTAGAAGGGGGAGAACTCCCGGGAGACCAGGGTCACCCGGCCGGCGGGGTCGAGGCGGCGGACCTCCCGGGCGGCGGCCCGGCCGGCGGGGCCG
>JBBIIA010000075.1:0-19243 GCA_037446775.1 Deltaproteobacteria bacterium | reverse complement strand
ACATCGCGGGCGCGGTCACCATCGGCGCGGGCACGGGCAACGTGGGCATCGGGGTCGGTGGGGTGGCCGGGGGCGGGGGCCACGGCGCCGCGGTGACCCACACGGTCACCGGCTACGTCCAGACCCGGGGCGAGGGCTCCACCGGCATCCTCACCCAGTCCGTGGGGGGCGGGGGCGGCAACGGCGGGGTGAACGTGACCGGCACCTTCGCCGGGTCCAAGCAGGGGAGCGGCACCGCCGCCGTGGGCGTGGGCGGCTTCGGCGGCAGCGGCGGCAGCGGGGCCGCGGCGACGAGTACCGTGACCGGCGGGGTGGTCACCACCGGCGCCCGGTCCACGGGCGTCCTCACCCAGTCGGTGGGCGGCGGCGGAGGGGCCGGGGGCGTGAACGTGTCGGCGGCCATCAACTACTCGACCGAGTACGGCGGGGCCGCGGGGATCGGGCTCGGCGGCTTCGGCGGCGGCGGCGGGTCGGCCGGAGCGGTGACGAGCACGGTGACCGCGACGGCCAGCCATCCCCAGATCGGCACCACGGGGGACGACGCCTCGGCCATCGTGGCCCAGTCCATCGGCGGCGGCGGGGGGTACGGCGGCGTCAACGTGGGGGCCGGGGCGAGCCTCACCGGGAAGACCGGCCTCGGCATCGGCCTCGGGGTGGGCGGCTTCGGCGGCGGCGGCGGCGACGGGGGCGCGGTGTCGCTCACGGCGTCGGGCCAGGTGGTGACCCAGGGCCGGAACGCGAGCGGCGTGGTGGCCCAGTCCATTGGCGGCGGGGGCGGCGCCGGCGGGGTGAACGTGGCGGGCTCGCTGGCGGTTTCGTACCAGAGCACCCCCAAGCAGGCGGCCCTGACCGCGTCCGTGGGCCTCGGCGGGTTCGGCGGCAGCGGCGGGGACGCCGGCAAGGTGACGGTGACCCACTCGGGCACCATCGTGGCCCAGCCCCGCACCTGGGTGCCGGCCGCCGCCGACGTGGACACCGGGGTGATCACCCCGGCCCGCTGGGAGTACACCGAGGGGGCCGGCTCCTACGGCCTCCTCGCCCAGTCGGTGGGCGGGGGCGGCGGCTACGGCGGCGTGAACGTGGCCTCCGGGCTCTCGATCGGCAGCGGCAAGAGCCACGGCCTGTTCATCGGGGTCGGGGGCTTCGGGGGCGGCGGCGGCAACGCCGGGGAGGTGGCGGTCACCACCGCGGGCACCGCCGCCGACACCATCTCGTCCTTCGGCGACGGCTACGCCGCCATCGCGGCCCAGTCGATCGGCGGGGGCGGCGGCAGCGGCACGGTGAACGTGGCCGGGGGCCTCACCAGCGACTCGCCGATCGCCATCGGCGTCGGGGGCTTCGCGGGCACCGGCGGCACCGGGGGCAAGGTCTCGGTGGGCAGCACCAACCACGTGTTCGCCGCGGCCGGCGACATCGACCCCCTGACCTCGGGGGAGATCTTCCTCCAGTCGGTGATCGACAACGTCCGGGGGGCGATCGCCGACCTGACCTCGAACGACCCCAACATCAAGGCCGTGGTGGACGCCATCGTCGGCGCCGCCGTGGGCAAGACCGAGCCGGTGCACTCGGCCGGCATCCTGGCCCAGTCGGTCGGGGGCGGCGGCGGCAACGGCGGCGTCAACGTGAGCGGCGCCCTCTCGATCAGCAAGGAGAAGCTCCCCTCGGTGACCTTCGGCCTGGGAGGGTTCGGCGGGGCGGGCGCCGCCAGCGGCGACGTGACCGTGACCCACTCCGGCAGGACCGACACCGTCGGCGACTGGACCCACGGCATCCTCGCCCAGTCGGTCGCGGGCGGGGGCGGCAACGGCGGCTTCAACTGCAGCACCGGCCTCAACCTCGGCGATACGTCGAATTCCGGCGGCACCCTCGATTTCACGGCGGTGATCGGGGTCGGCGGCCTGGGGGGCCTGGGGGCTGATGCCGGTAAGGTTGCGGTGACGAACAGCGGCGCGGTCACTACGACCGGAGACTACTCCCGGGGCGTCTTCGCCCAAAGTATCGGCGGGGGCGGCGGCAACGGCGGCATGAACGTCAACGGGCTCTTCGCCAGCAAGAGCTCGCCGATCCTGGTGGGCATGGGCGGCACCGGCCTGGGCGGGGGCGACGCCGGGAGCGTCACCGTCTCCCGGGGCAGCGCCGCGACGACGGCCGGCGCCATCACGACCACTGGCCAAGGGGCCCACGGCATCGAGGCCACCAGCATCGGCGGCGGCGGCGGCGACGCCGGGATGAACTTCCAGCTCGCCGTCAGCCTGGCCGGCGGCGCCAGCACGAGCGACCAGTCCCTGGGCATCGGCGTCACCGTGGGCGGCTTCGGCTCCTGGGCCGGCAACGGCGGCAAGGTCGACGTCGACAACTACAGCGACCTCACCACGTTCTCCGACGACAGCATCGGCATCCTCGGCCAGTCCATCGGGGGCGGCGGCGGCAACGCCCACGTCAACCTGTCCCTGGCGTACCACGGCAAGACCGAGCACACCAAGGGGCTGGAGGTCGCCGTGGGCGGCGGCACCGGCAACGGCGGCACCGGCGGCGACGTCGACGTCTTGAACCAGGGCAACCTCGAGACCTTCGGCCTGGGCTCCTACGGCATCCTGGCCCAGTCGATCGGGGGCGGCGGCGGCAACACGGCGCTCAACATGGCCTACGCCTACGAGAACGGAAATATCGGCCTCTCGGTGGGGGGATGGGCGGCACCGGCGGGGTGGGGGGCGACGTCGCCCTGACCTCCAAGGGCGGGGTCCGCACCCGGGGCGAGCGGGCCTACGGCCTGCTGGCCCAGTCCATCGGCAGCGGCGGCGGCAACAGCGGCTCGATCTCCCTCTCCGCCGGGACGCCGGCCAACAAGGAGAAGAAGACCGTGGACCTGGGGCTTTCGGTCGCGGTGGGCCTGGACGGCGGCGTGGGCGGCGCCGGCGGCGACGTGGTCCTCAACGCCGAAGGGGTGGTGAGCACCCTCGGCCGCGATGCCCACGCCGTCTTCGCCCAATCGATCGGGGGCGGCGGCGGCACCGGCGGGTCCGCCGGCGGCCTCGGCTTCATCACCTCGTCGGCCGCCGCCGTGGCGGTGGGCGGCCGCGGCGGCGTGGGCGGCGTGGGCGGCGCGGTCACGGTCAGTAGCGCCGCGACGGTGGGCACGAGTGGAGGTGGTGCCATCGGCATCCTCGCCCAGTCGGTGGGGGGAGGCGGCGGCACGGGGGGCAGTTCCGGGGGCAGCATCCCCTCGATCCGCTCCAACACCAGCTCGGTGCGCATCGCCGTCGGGGGCTTTGGGGGCGAGGGCATGGACGGCGGCGCGGTCACGGTCACCAACGACGGCAGGGTCACCACCCTGGGCGAGGGTTCCCACGGCGTTCTCGCCCAGTCCGTCGGCGGCGGCGGCGGCGACGGCGGCATGGCGTTCAACGAGGTCCTCTACGAGGGCGGCGGCGACGACCCCCGGGCCCACGTCAAGGTGGGCGTCGGCGGCATCGGCGGCACCGGCGGCGACGGCGGCAAGGTCCAGGTGACCAACCGGGGCGCCGTCGATACCCTGGGGAAGAACGCCGTGGGCCTCCTGGCCCAGTCGGTGGGGGGCGGCGGCGGCAACGGCGGCACGGCCATCGACGGCTCCCTGATGGGCGTGGCGGGCAACAACGTGAACGTGAGCGTCGGGGGGATCGGCGGCCTGGGGGGCGTGGGCGGCGAGGTGGTGGTCAAGAACCTCAAGAACAGCGCCGGCAGCGACGCCGGTATCTTCACCCGGGGGGAGGACGCCTACGGCATCCTGGCCATGAGCGTGGGCGGCGGCGGCGGCCGGGGCGGCGCGGCGGTGACCAACAGCACGGCCGGTACGTCGACGCCCGGGGGCAAGACGGTGTTCACCGTCGACGTCAGCGTCGGCGGGGCAGGCGGCATCGGCGGCCTGGGGGGCAAGGCCACGGTGGAGAACGACGGCAACATCACGACCTACGGGAAGGGCGCCCACGGCATCATCGCCGAGTCCGTCGGCGGCGGCGGCGGCAACGGGGGCCTGGCCGTGAGCGGCGACCTGAGCCTAGGGGCCACCGCCGTCAAGGGCGCCAAGCAGCACGTCAGCACCATCGCCCTGGGCGGGGTGGGCGGCTTCGGCAACGACGGCGGCGAGGTGGCGGTCAAGAACTCGGGCAACATCACCGTCGAAGGCGACCAGGCCTACGGCGTCTACGCCCAGTCGGTGGGGGGCGGCGGCGGCAACGGCGGCTTCGCGGTCGCCCTCTCGCGAAACCTCCTGACCAACCCCTTCCAACTGGGAGCCCTGGAGGGCGCCCTGTTCAATATCGGGGTCGGCGGGGTGGGCGGCTTTGGCGGCAGCGGCGGCCAGGTCACGGTCGAGCACACCGGCAACATCGTCGCCAACGGCGACAACGCCTACGGCATCTTCGCCCAGAGCGTCGCGGGCGGGGGCGGCACCATGAGCTACTCCCTCAGTAGCCCGGTGTGGATGGCCGCGGGCCTGGGGATCGACCTCGGCCTCGGGGCGGTGCGCGACGTCCTGGACGAGGCCACCGACACCTCCGCCCCGGTGACCCTGACGAGCACCGGCAACATCACCGTGACCGGCGCCAACAGCCGCGCCACCCTGGCCCAGACCGTCCACGGCGGCGGCGGCAACGTGAACCTGTTCCTGGACGTGAGCCAGAAGGCGGTGGAGATCGGCGAGGACGGCATCGAGCGACCCCCCAGCGATCCGGGGATCGACGGCATCCTCGGGCGGCTCCTGGCCCCCATCGAGGTGGGCGCCAAGCTGGCCTGGAAGGAGGCGGGCGGGGATCTCCTGGTGGAGCAGGCCGGCAACTTCCTGGTGGGCGGTTCGCTCACCGCTGCGGCCCTGTATCAGTCGGTCGGCGGGGGCGGCGGCTCCACCACGGTCGTGAACACCATCGCCCAGGGGACCAAGCTGGGGCTGGACCTCCTGGCCGGGGCCGAGGAGACCCTCGGCAGCCCCGGCGGCCTGGTGAAGGCCCGCAGGGAGGGCAGCATTTACACCACCAACGAAATGGCCCAGGGCGCCGGCTACCAGTCGATCGGGGGCGGCGGCGGCCAGATCTTCGTCAACGTCCGCACCGTTCCCGCCGCGGGCGCGGACCCCGCGGCACCGGCCCGCGCGGCCGCGGCCGCCGATCCGGCGGTGACCGCGACGATCGCCATCGGGGCGGTGGCGAGCACCGGCAACCACGGCGGCGAGGTCGACGTCACCAACGCGGGCGACACCCTCACCCTGGGCCACCACTCGCCGGGCCTCGTGCTCCAGAGCATCGGCGCCGGCGGCGGCGACGTCCACCTCTTCGGCCTGGAGGCCCTGGGCGTCACCTTGGGCGGGCAGGGCGGCTCCAGCGGCGACGGGGGGGCCGTATCGTTCTCGAACGTAGGCGCCGTGGCGACGGACGGGGACCGCTCCCACGGCCTCGTCCTCCAGTCCATCGGCGGCGGGGGGGGCGCGCTCTTCACCGACCTCGCTCCCGCGGCGGTGACGATCACCCTGAGCAGCGGCGGCTCGGGGGACGGCGGGGACGTGGAGCTCACCCAGGACGGCCTGGTCCAGGTCCTGGGCCGGGGGGCCTACGGCGTGGCCGCCCAGTCGATCGGCGGCGGCGGCGGCCTGGTGGACACGCTCTTTGCCGGCAGCGCGGGCGGCAGCGGCCACGGCGGCAACGTCACCGTGCACCTCACCGACAGCGTGCTCGCCACCGGCGACGGCTCCACGGCCGTCTTTGCCCAGAGCGCGGGCGGGCCGGGCGCGGAGAACGGCGACATCACCGTCACCCTGGACGGGCCGTTGGTGGAGGGCGGCCGGGGCGGCGCCGGCGTGCGCCTCGACGGCGGCCGGGCCAACGCCCTGGTGAACCACGGGGTGCTGCGCACCCGTGACGGCACGGCGGGGGCGGCGATCCTCGGCACCGCGGGGAGCGACCGGGTCGAGAACCACGGCACCGTGATCGGCCGGGTCGAGCTGGGGGGCGGCGCGAACGCCTTCGTCAACCGCCCGGGCGGGGTGCTCCTGTCCGGCGGGGTGTGCGACCTGGGTCCGGAGGGGCTCTTGGAGAACGCCGGGGACCTGGCGCCCGGGGGCGCTGGCGTGCTCCAGGCCGTGGCGCTCACCGGCGGGTTCCGCCAGACCGACGCCGGGGTGCTCCACGTCGACCTCGACTTCGCGGGCAACCGCACCGACCGGATCGACGCCACCGGCGCGGGGGAGGTGGACGGCCGGGTGGTGCTGACCACCCGGAACCCCCAGTCCCTGCGGCCGGGGGTGCACGACCTGGCGCTGGTTGCCGGGGCGGCGGGGGTCGTGGACCGGGGCGCCGAGCTCGTGGTGGCCGCCTCGGCCGTGGTCGACTACCGGCTCGGCGTGCCCGCCCCGGACCGCTTCACCCTGCGCCTGGGGATCGACTTCTCCCCCGCGGGGCTCGACCGCAACCGGGCCGCGATTGGCGACTGGTTCAACGCCCTGCAGCTCGCCGGGGGCTCGCCCGCCATGGCGCCGGTGGTGGTCGACCTCT
Organism: Deltaproteobacteria bacterium; assembly: GCA_037446775.1. GTDB lineage: Bacteria > Desulfobacterota > Deferrisomatia > Deferrisomatales > JACRMM01 > JBBIIA01. The sequence goes on along the minus strand of JBBIIA010000075.1, from coordinate 12,722 downwards.
TTGGCCACCCGGACGTGGCGAGCCTGGCCGCGACCTACGACGTCATGAACCCCGACTACTACGACCACTTCACCGCCACCACCGTGGGGACGGTCCGGGGGTTCGCCGACGCCCAGCGCCGACGACTGGGCGCGACCGGCGCGGAGGGAGGCTCGGGCGTGTGGCTTGAACGGTTCGGTGGGCAGGGCCGCCAGCGGGCCGATGGTGGGTTCGACGGCTACAAGCACGACGCCTTGGGCGGCGCCTTCGGCTTGGACCGCCGCCTCGGGGACCGCGGCTTGGCGGGGCTCGGCCTCGGGTACTCCCGGGCCGACCTGGAGCTCGACGGCGCCATGGGCGACGGGCTCATCCGCAGCGTCTTCGCCTCGGCCTACGGCGGCTACGGGGGCGGGACGGGGCTCTACCTGAACGGCGCCGTGGCCTACGGCAGCCACACCTACGACAACGGCCGGTTCACCCGGGTGTTGTCGGTGGCCCGCCACGCCAGCAGCAGCCACCGGGGGTACAGCTGGTCGGCCCACGGCGAGGCCGGCGGCCGGCTCGGCACCCCCGAGTGGCGGGTCCACCCGTTCCTGGCCCTGGACTACGTGTACCTGCGGGAGGACGCGGTTCAGGAGAGCGGCGCCGACGTGCTGAGCCTGCGGGTCGAGCCCCGCACCACGGACTCCCTGACCTCGGACCTGGGCCTGCGCCTGGCGCGGCGGTTCGCCCTGCGGGGCGGGGCGGTGGAGGCGGGCCTCAGCGGGTCGTGGAGCTACGACTTCGGCATCGACGACCGGAGGCTGTCGGCCGGCTTCGCCGGCGCCCCGGGCCCCACCTTCTCGATCACCGGCCGCGAGCCGTCGCGCCACGGCTTCCTCGTGGGTGCCGGGCTGCGGGTCGCCGACGACGCCGGGGTGGGGTTCACCCTGCGGGCCGACCGGGAGTGGCGGCGCCACGCCGAGGCCACGTCGGTCCTGGGGCAGGTGGACTATCGGTTCTGACCGGAGGGCGGCCGAGGAGGTGCGGGCGGCCCGCGACCTGCCGCCCCGGGACAACTCGGCGATGGCTCCCCCCGGGGGCAGTCCCTCCTCGTCGCCCTGGCGGCCTGGGGCGCCGCCCGCCGGCCCCGGCGGGATTCACGGGGTGGGTGACGCCACGGGCAACCCCGACGGCCGAGACGAGGCGCCCCCGGTGGACATCGCCGCCCTGGTCCGGGCGTGCGGCGGCCGGGAGCCCCTGGCCCGGGCGCTCGCCGCGTCCTTCCTGCGCGACCTGGAGGCCCAGCTTACGCTCTTGTTCGCCGCCCACGCGGGAGGGGACCGGGAGCAACTGGTCCTCTTGGCGCACCGCTTCAAGGGCAACCTCGGCATCCTCAAGGCAGGCGCGGCCCACCGCGCCGCCCAGGAGCTCGAGGGGGCGGCGCGGCAGGGGGGCGAAGACGGCCTCGGCGCGCGGCTCGAGCACCTCTCGGCCGAGCTCCGCCGGGCGGCCTCGGCCCTGGCGGCCTGGGTGGGAGGGTAGGGGCGAAACCGAGGGGGCGGCAGCTCGCGCGCCCCGCTACCTACCGGCGAAGGGGTGGTTGTGTCTCCCGCGCTGCGCCGGGTTCCGCCGTCACGCCTCGGGCAAGAGGCACGCCAGGGCCTCGTCTTCCCCGGTCCACTCTCCCACCAGGCGCTCCTCGTAGATGTACTCGGTGAGCCTGCGGCCCACCTCCTCGGGGGCCACCGAAAGGCGGGCCACCCCCGACTCCTGGGCGGCCCGGGCGACGGCTTCCGCCACCCGGGGGGGCACCGAGAAGTCCATGGCGTCGGGGATGATGCGGTCCGGGGCGAGGCGCTCCGGGGTGACCGCGTCGGCGATCGCTTGGGCCGCCGCGATCTTCATCCCCTCGTCGATCTTGCGGGCCCGCACGTCCAGGGCGCCCCGAAAGATCCCCGGGAAGGCGAGGCAGTTGTTCACCTGGTTGGGGAAGTCGCTGCGGCCGGTGGCCACGATGCGGGCGCCGGCGGCCCGGGCCTCCCGGGGCAGGATCTCGGGCACCGGGTTGGCCAGGGCGAAGACCACCGCGTCGGGGGCCATGGCGCGCACCATCTCGGGGGTCACCGCCCCGGCCACCGAGAGGCCGATGAAGACGTCGGCCCCGGCCAGCACCTCGGCCAGGGAACCCTGGCGCCCCCCCGGGTTTCCCCGCGCCGCCACCTCGGCCTTGTAGGGGTTCATGCCCTGGGGGCGGCCGGGGTAGATCGCCCCCTGGCGGTCGCACACCACGAGGTCGGTGGCCCCCGCATCCAGGAGGAGCTTCGATACCGCCAGGGACGCCGCCCCGGCGCCGTTGACCACGATGCGGACCGCCGCGAGGGGCGTGCCCCGGAGCTTCAAGGCGTTGAGGAGCCCGGCCAAGACGACCACCGCGGTGCCGTGCTGGTCGTCGTGGAAGACCGGGATATCTAGGCGCGCCTGGAGCCGCTCTTCCACCTCGAAGCAGCGGGGCGCCGAGATGTCCTCCAGGTTGATGCCCCCCAGGGCGGGCGCCAGGGCCTCCACCGCCGACACCAGGGCGTCCACCTCCTGGGTCGCCAGGCACAGGGGGTAGGCCTCCACCCCGCCGAAGGTCTTGAAGAGGATCGCCTTGCCCTCCATCACCGGCAGGGCCGCCCAGGGGCCGATGTTGCCGAAGCCCAAGACCGCCGAGCCGTCGGAGACTACCCCCACCAGGTTGCGTTTGAGGGTGTAGTCGTAGGCCGCCTCCGGGTCGGCGATGATCGCCCGGGCCGGCTCCACGGCGGCCCGGGGGGAGTAGAGGTCGGCGAAGATGTGTTCGTCCCGGATCGGGATCTTGACCCGGATGCCGACGCAGCCCCGGTACTTGCGGTGGAGCTCCAGGCTCTCGGCGTCGACCCCGCCCCCCCGCTTCACCCGGCCCCCCTGGCCCCCCTCGTACCAGGCGCCTTCCCCCTCGTAAAAGTAGCGGCGCAGGCGCTCGGCGATCTGCCCCTGGGTGGGGGGCGTCTCGGCGAGCTTGGTGGCCACGGCGGCCCGGGCCACCGCCTCGGCGATGGCCGGCCCCACCGAGAGGTCCAGGGGGTCGGGGAGGAGCCGGGCCGCCGACACCTTGTCCTTGGGCACGAGCCCGGCCAGGGCCCCCACCGCCGCGTTGAACATGGCGTTGTTGATGTCCCGGGCCCGGGCATCCAGGCACCCCCGCATGAACCCGGGGCTGACGCTGGAGGAGCGGATCTGCACCGGGAAGGCGCTGGTGCCGGTGGCGTACACCGCTGCCCCCGCCGCCAGGGCTTCGGCGGGGCCGATCTCGGGCTCGGGCAGGGCCAGGGCGAAGACCACCGGGGCGTCGGCCATGGAGCGCACCATGTCGGCCGAGACGCACCCCGGCCCGGAGAGGCCGATCAGCACGTCGGCCCCCTGGACCACCTCCTCCAGGCTCCCCTTGAGGCGCTCGGGGTTGGTGCGCCGGGCCAGGAGGAGCTTGGCCCAGTTCATGTTCTCCATGCGCTGGGTGTGCAGGGCCCCCCGGGTGTCGCACAAGATCACGTTGCGCGCGCCGAGGCGGATCAGCCGCCGGGCCGTGCCGGTACCCGAGGCCCCGGCGCCGACGATGACGATCTTGACCGCGGCGAGGTCCTTCTTCACCACCCGGAGCGCGTTGGCGAGCGCCGCCGCCACCACGATGCCGGTGGCGTGCTGGTCGCTGTCGAGGACCGGGATGGGGAGCGCCCGGCGCAGCCGGTACTCCACCGAGAAGCACTTGGGGGCCCGGATGTCGTCCAGGACGATGCCGCCGAAGGTCGGGGTTAGGAGCCGGACGATCTCGGTGAGGGCGTCCGGGTCGGACTCGGCCAGGGCCACGGGGAAGGCGTCGAGGTTGGCGAAGGTCTTGAACGCCACCGACCGGGCCTCGAGCATGGGCAGGGCGGCCAGCGCCGGCACCTGCCCGAGGCCATAGAGGGCCGAGGCGTCCGTCACCAGGGCCACGTTGTCCCCCCGGCAGGCGAGCTCGAGGCTCAGGGCCTCGTCGTCGGCGATGGCCAGGCAGCACGCCCCCACCCCGGGGGTGTACAGCCGCGACAGCACCGAGGTGTCGCGGATCGGCATCTTGGGGTGCACCCCGATCAAGCCCTGGTACTTCTTGCGGTAGTACAGGCTCGGGGGCAGGGCGGCGGGGCTGCGATGGGGCATGGGAGGAGACCTCCGGGCGCCTCGAGGCGCCGTGTCGCGGGAGCCTACGCGGGCGCGACGAGGGTAGCGTCTGCGAAGTCCAGTAGCATGTCACCCATCGCGGCGTAGCTTCTCGCGAAGGTGCTGCCGGTGCGCCTCCCCCAGGTCGGGCACCCTGCTGGCGACCGAGCCCAGGAGGTCTGCCACTCGGTCGAAGGGGCGGCGATCCCCTTCGGTAACCTCCTCGGCAACGAAGCGCTCCAAGGCGAGGCGGACCACTTCGGAGCGCTTCACCCGAAGCCTTTCGGCAGCGGCAGCAAGGCCCTCCGCGATCTCATCGCCGAGCCGGACCGTAAGCTGGGTAGGCATGGGGGAGGCCTCCTGTCTCAGAAATAGCGTGCAAGCGTAGGATGGGTGCACTGCATCGTCAAGGTCACCCCGCCCCCGCAGCGGGGATGCCCGCCTGGATCCAGCAGCAGGGGAGGCGACAGGAACTGAGGCAGGACGCGCTCGGGCTTGGGATCCTCGCGCCACCGGGGGGCGTGCCGGCGGCATCCTTGCAAATCGCGGAGTGATACTCCAGAATTGCATACATGATCGAGCGCCGCCTCCTCCCCCTCCTGCAACAGCGCCTGGCCGAGGTCCCGGCCGTCGTGCTCCTCGGTCCTCGCCAGGTGGGCAAGACCACACTGGCCCTGGCCTTGGCGGACCGGGGCGACACGCTCTACCTGGACCTGGAGTCGGAGCGCGACCGCGCGAGGCTCGCGGAGCCGGAGCTGTACCTGGGGGACCACCTGGGGAGACTGGTCATCCTCGACGAGATCCATCGGGCCCCGGGGCTCTTCCCGGTGCTCCGGGGGCTCGTCGACCGAGCCCGCCGGGGGGGGCGCGACCACGGGCTCTACCTGCTCCTGGGATCGGCGTCCCTCGACCTTCTCCGGCAGTCGGGCGAGACCCTGGCCGGACGGGTGAGCTACCTGGAGCTCGCCCCGCTGGACCCTCTGGAGCTGGGCGGCGCGGAGGCCGACCTGGACGGCCTGTGGCTGCGGGGAGGCTTCCCGGAGAGCGCGCTGGCCGCCAGCGACGCTCGCAGTCTGCGCTGGCGCGAGGACTTCATCCGCACCTACCTGGAGCGCGACATCCCCCAGCTCGGGCCGCGCATCGCGGCCGAGACGCTGCGCCGCTTCTGGACCATGCTCGCCCACCACCAGGGCGGGCTCCTGAACGTGGCCCAGTTGGCCCGCAACCTCGGCGTGGACAGCAAGACGGCAGCCTCGTACATCGACCTCCTCGTCGACCTCCTCCTGGTGCGCCGGCTCCCGGCGTGGCACGCCAACGTGGGGAAGCGGCTGGTGAGGTCCCCCAAGGTCTACGTGCGCGACAGTGGCCTCGTCCACGCCCTGCTGGCCATCGGCGACAAGGAGGCGCTGCTGTCCCACCCCGTGGTGGGGGCGAGCTGGGAGAGCTTCGTCCTCGAAGCCCTGCTGACCGTCGCCCCCGCCGACGTGCAAGGGTACTTCTACCGGACCAGCGGCGGGGCGGAGATCGACCTTCTGCTCCACTTCCCCGGCGGCCGCCTGTGGGCCGTGGAGGTCAAGAGGAGCCTCGCGCCGCGCCCCAAGAAGGGCTTCCACGCCGCGTGCGCCGACCTGGCTCCCGAGCGACGGTTCGTGGTCTATCCGGGGCACGAGGCCTACCCCCTGGGGCACGAGACCGAGGCCGTCCCGCTAGCCGAGCTCGCCCGCCGGCTGGCCGGCGCGACGGCCTGACCCCTCCCCGGCCCGAGGGGCAGGCAGGGCCCCGTTGGCAGCCCCCCTGCCTCTCGGGGACACTCCCTACTCGTCGCCGCCTCCCGGGTTCGCCTCCCACGGGTCCCCCCGAGGGCGTTTCACGAGCTACCGAGGCGGCACCGCGGCCGCCGAACGGGAGGCCCGGTGCCCTGGCCAGCCCCGACGAGGACGCCGGGGCGCGTTTCCGGATTGACGGCGGCAAATGGGCGCGAGTATCGTCCCCGCGGATTCCTCGCGGGGATTTGGACTCCTTGTCTCGTCTGCAGCCGGCGCCCCTGCTCCCAGGCCGGTTTCGCGGCTATGGGTGGGGGTGCTCGTGGATTCGACACCGGGGGAGGTGCCGCCATGAGCCTGGGGAAGTCTGCCCGACCCCTTCCGCCCGACCCCCAGAAGCTCGTCCTGCGGCCGCGGCTGTTCGCCCGGCTCGACGGGGCGGGAGCTAGGCCGGTGTTCGTCTCGGGTCCTCCCGGATCGGGCAAGTCGACCCTGGCGAGCAGCTACGTGGACCAGCGGGGCTTCGCCGACGCCTGCGTCTGGTACAACGTCGACGACCGGGACGGCGACCCGGGCTTCACCTTCAACCTCGGCCTCCCGGGGGCGGTCCGGCACCTGGCCCCGGAGGCCCGCCTGCCCCGGTACGACCCGGCCGAAGTCCAGGACCTGGGGGCCTTCTCCCGGCACTACTTCGCCGCCCTGATCGACGCCGTCGATCACCGGGGACGCGACGTGCTCCTGGTGCTCGACGCCTTCCTCCCCGGCACCCCCCTGGCCCGGGCCCTGCCGGCCCTCTTTGACCTGCCCGGCCAGGCCCGGGTCCTGGTGGTCAGCGCCTTCGACCCCCCCTGCGACCCCGGGCTCGAGGCGCGCTTCGGCCGGCAGGAGGCGGTGCTGGTGGGCAAGGACGAGCTCCTGCTCACCCCCGACGAGGCCGCCGAACTCGTGGACCGCCACGCGGTCGATCTGGCCCGGGCCGGCGTCGACCCCGCCCGGGCCCGGGTCGAGCTCCCCCGCCGGGCCGGGGGCCACGCGGTGTCCCTGCTCTTGCTCCTCCAGGGGCGGGGGGCCCGGTCGGTGGGGGCCTACCTCGCCTCCCTGGTGCCCCCGGCCGAGCGCGAGCTCCTCCACCGCCTCTCGCTCCTGCCCCGCTTCACCGTCCCCATGGCCGCCGAGGTCCTGGCCCTGGCCCCCGGCGAGGCCTCCGCCCTGGTGGAGCAATGGTACGCGGCCAACCTCTTCCTGTCCCGGGACCCCGAAGACGTCTACGAGTTCCACTCGCTCTTCCGGGCCCACCTGCGCGAGGGCGCCCCGGCGGCCCTGGAGGCCGGTCTGGGCGAAGCCCGGCGCCGGGCCGCGGCCGCCCTCGAGGGTACGGGGCACGTCGAAGAGGCGGTCCGCCTGTACCGGGAAGCCGGCGACACCGGCCGCGCCACCGCGGCGGTGCTCCGCCTGGCCCCCGAGTACGTGGCCCAGGGCCGGGTGGCCACGGTGGCATCCTGGCTGGCGGAGCTCCCCGGGGAGGCCGTGGCGGCCGACCCGGCGCTCCTCCACTGGCAGGGGGCCTGCCTTCGCTACCTCGACCCCGAGGCCGGCGTCGGGCTCCTCCGGCGGGCCCTGGCCCTGCGGGAGGAGCGGGGCGACCTGGAGGGCCTCGCCCGCACCTGGACGGCGCTGGTGGACGCCTGCCTCTTCCTGGACCAGCGGGCCGTGCTGGACGACACCACGCGGCTCGGGCCCCTCCTCCTCGGCCACCCCTCCCCCGAGCTCCGGGCCCTGGCGGCGGTCAACATGTTCTGCATCGCCTCGGTGCGCCGGCCCTTCGACCCCGAGACCGCGGCCTGGGAGGAGGCCGCGGCGGCGGTCTTCGATGAGCCCGGCCTCGACCCGGCGGTGCGGGTGCCCCTGGGCTGCTGGCTCGCGAGCTACCGCTCCTACACCGGGCGGCTCGAGGCGGCGTCCCGAGTGCTGGCTGTCCTGCGGGCGCCCGCCGTGCAGGAGTTCGTCCGGGAGGCCCAGTCCGCCACCCTGGACCTGGCCATCCGAGAGGTTCAGGCCCTGCAGGCGTTCCTCGAGGGCCGGTCGGCCGACTGCCTGGCGCTGGTGGGCGAGGGCCTGGGGATCGCCGCCGAGCGGGGCTGCGAACCCTCCCTCGCCTACCACCTGTGGTGCCACGGCGCGTCCGCGGCCCTGAGCGTAGGCGACCTGGCCGGCTTCGATGACCTGTGGCGCCTGGCACCCGACCCCGGGGACCTGCCGGCCCTGGAGCGGGCCTACCACTTCTCCCTCTGGGCCTGGGAGCGGACGCTCCGGGGCCTCACCGGCGAGGCCCGCCAAGCGGCCGAACAGGCCTGGGCGGACGCCGAGCGGTCGAGTCACCTCCTGGCCCAGGGCATCGTGGTCGTGACCAACGCCCTGGTCCTGGCGGGAACCCCCGGCGCCGACACAGGTCCCTGGTTCGAACGGGCGGCCGCCCTGGTCGAGGGCGGGCCGGTCCCCAGCGCCTACCTGGCCTTCATGCTCGAGATGGCCCGGGCCTGGGCCGCGCTCCACCGGGGCGACGGGTCCGAGCTGCGGGAGCGAGCGGCCCGGCTCATGGCCATCGGCCAGGAGACCGGCCTCGCCAACTGCCACGGCTGGCTCCCCAACCTCATGGCCCGGGTATGCGCCGAGGCCATCCGGAGCGGCCGGGGCGAGGCCTACGCCCGGCACCTGCTGCGCCTGCGCGACCTGCGGCGGCCGGTCGAGGTGTACGCCCTCCGGGGCGAGATCCAGGTGATCGCGGCGGGCGAGCCGGTGCGGGGCCGCACCGCGGCGAAGCGCTTCGACCTCCTGAAGCTCCTGGTCTGCCGGGGACGGGGGGGCGCCCTGGCCGCAGCCGACGACGGGGTGGCCGTGGCCCTCGGCTCGGGCGACACCCAGATGGACCGGCTCCGGTTCATGGCCAACGAGGTCTATCGACTGCGCTCCGCCGTGGGGGACAAGGAGTTCGTGGTGCACGAGAGCCGGCTCGTGCGCCTCGACCCGGAGCTGTGCTGGGTCGACGCCTTCGCCCTGGATGACCTGCTCGACCGCCCTCCCGCCGCCGGCCCCGCCGCGGAGCGCGTCCTCGAACTCTACCGCCGACCCCTGCTCGACGCGGAGGACGACGGGCCGGCGGGCGTGCCGGCTGCCGTGGCCGACCGCCGCCGGGCCCTCAACCGGCGGGTGGTCCGCTGGGTCGCGGCGGCCGCCGCCGGCCTGGGGGCCCGGGGAGAGGCGGCGGCCGCCGCCGACCTGTGCGAGCGCGCCCTGGCGGTGCCGGGCCTCGACCGGGTCTCCCCGGCCGAGGAGCTCTACCAGGAGCTGATGTCGGCCTGCCTCGCCCTGGGGCACCGGGCCCGGGGGCTCGAGGCCTATCGGGACTGCCAGCGCCACCTCCCGGCCCCCTCGCCCCGCACCGAGGAGCTCCGCCAGGCGCTCGAGGCCCGGTAGGGGCGAACGGGCGGGGGCGAAGGTTCCGTGAGTCCTGCGCAAGCCCTGGGGCTTCTCTCCGCGGCGTCATTCCACTACGCGGCCGGGCTGGGGGTGATCCGGTTCGTCCTCCCCCTCGCGGCCGAGGCCCTGGTGGAGGACCTCTTCCTCGTAGGGGCGCTGGTCGCTGTCCCCAACGCCGTGGCCTTCTTCCTGGACGCCCGGATCGGCGGGTACACCGACCGCGTCGGGAAGAAGAAGCCGCTCCTGGCCGGCCTCGTCGGCATGATGGTCCTCGGGTACCTGCTCCCCTGAACGTCCTCGACCCTGCTCCTCGGGCTCGTCGTCGCCGGGGCGGGCCTGGTGGCCTTCGGCCTTCTCCGCGAACCCGGGCACCTCATGGTCGCGGCGTTCGTGGCCACGGCCGGCCTCGCCTGCCTCCGCCCGGCCCTCGGCGGCGACCTCGCCAGCCGGGCGGCCGAGGGGCGCGAAGGGGGAGCGGCGGGCGTCTGGAACGCGGCCGAGGACCTCGGGTACGTGGTCGGCCCGCTGGCGGGGGGCCTCCTGGCCCGCGCCGCGGGAGACCTCTCCACGCCGTTCCTGATCGTGGGGCTCGCCCTGCTCGGCCTCGCCCTGGCGGCAGCCGCCGGGTGGCGGTGCGGAGCGAGAGCCCTCGCCTAGGCGGCACGGGGCCCTCGTCGCCCGGAGGCGTCGCATCCCCGCCCTCCGCCTCCCCCACCGACCCGCCTTCGTCCTCTCTTCTCCCGTTCTGCGATTCAATTGCGATCGCGTCGAAGCTACCGCCTGAGCTATTGGATCACTGCGCGTGAGGACCAGGAAGGCGAGACCTTCGCGGCTGGTTGGATTTGACCCCGGTCTGCCGTTGTGAATTGACCCCATGATCAGTCGGCGCGAAGGGGATTGGGTGTCCCTGATCGGAGCGAGGCTCCCTATGCCGGGATGCCAGAAGAGAACCCGCAGCAATTGCAATAACTTGTCAAGCAAGGTGGCGTTGGCGCGCGCCAACGCCACCTTGCTTGCACCCTTCTGGCCGTCTCCTGAAGGTTCTTCACAAGGGGGTCAAACAAAACCGGCACGAAGGGGTCAATTCCGGCCGGCCGTGGGGCGAGACAGGCCAAGGCCCCGGGGAGGGGACCACCTTCGCCCCGAGGAGGTGGTTCATATGCATCTGCGGAGCGGGCTGTCATTCCTGGTGGTGGCGATGCTGGCGCTGGGCTGCGGTGGCTCCGGGGGAGGGGGCAGTTCGGATCGCAGGAACCCGACGACGCGAGAGGTGAGCCTGGTCACCGAGGGCCTGGCCGGTGGTCCCGTAGAGATCCTGTCGCCGGTAGGTGGGCCCGCGCGGACCAATGCCTCGGGTGGGCCCGTTGCCGCGGTTTCGGCCGACAAGGCCCACGTAGTGTATGCGTTGGACTCGACAAAGGCGGTGCGGGGCATCGCCGTCTCGGTTCCCGAACCGGCGGTCGGCGGAATGGCACGCCTGTTCCTCAACCCGGAATCCACGGCCCTCGGCTTGCTCCTACTCACTCCCGGCCTCGCCGCCAGCGACCCGGTTACCGCGCGGGAGCACTTGGCGAAGCTGCGGGGGCTGGCCTCGTTCCCCCAGTTCGTCGCCTTGCTTCGGGCTTCCTTGCCTCTTCGGCCTCTGGCCGAGGTGGTCAAAGACCCCCGCTACACCGAGGCGTTCCTCCACTGCCTGCAGGAATGGCGGACAACCGTAAGCGACCCGGCCGGGGGGCGAGTGGCCGCCCCACGCGCCGCAGGCCTCGCTGCCGGCGCGGCCTCCACCTTGCTGCCCAGGCGTCAGCAGCGCGGCTCCATCGACTTACGGGTGATTGACGATAGTGACCCGACAAACGCCAAACTCCGGGCCTCGAACGGCGCATGGCGCTTCGTCCGGATCACCCGGGTGCAACGGGACGCCGACGACTGGGTCATCCCCGGCACGAGAAAGGTCTTCGACGTCTTGGAAGGTCCCGAGCCCTTCGAGTTCGACAGCGTGTTTGGGGGGACCTACGGGAAGGCTCCCTCGCTGGACGACGCGGTCCACCTGGGCGCACCGTACCCGAGCCGACGGGTGCAGTACTGGGTCCTCGGCCCGGGCATGAAATACCAATCGGACGAGATGACCCGCGACTACGAGGCCAACGTGCATCGCGCCAACGCACAGGCGGAGTACACGGGCCTGTATCTTCGTACGGTGGTCCATTACGCGATGGGACCTCTTCTGGATCTACTCACCGCTGGATTCACGTCCGACGAATTTCTAAGCGCAAACAAAAAGGAAGGCACCCTCAAGATCCTGCTGGTGCTCCTGTCAGCCAGTGGTAGTTTCCAGGAAGTGCTCCAGGCCACCATGTCCATGTTCTCGTTATCTGAGACATCCTCACAGATAGATCGTCTGGCGGCGTTGTACGAGTGCGTGAAGATGGGCGTCGGCATAGCAGCGACGCTAACCGGCTCCGCGGCCCTCGCGGGGGCTGCGACGTTTCTTGCCGTCGGGGTGGCCGCGCCGAACCTGGTGCTTCTCGAAGGGTACCTGATGGCGAACGCTTCCCTCGACCTCATCGAGCTGCGAAGCGATTTCACCGATGCCGAGAAACCCCGCCCCTTGGTGTATTTGGTGCCCGGAAGCATCCCCTCTCCCTACCTCTTTCGTCCCCAGCCGTCGCTGCACCTCGTGCGACAGGGCGCTCTGGTGACCGGAGCGCTCGAGGTGCGGGTGGAGGGACGGGACAACGTCGGCGTGGCCGAGCTCGGAGCCCGGATCGTGGAGGCGGGGCTGGAGGACCGAGCCATCTTCGATGGCACCGGCGCCTACCAAGCCAAGCACTTCCCGTGGAACGCCACCTCCCTCGAGGTTGGCCGTGTCTACTCGGTGGTGGCCTGGGCCGTGGACACGGCGGGGAATATTGCAGAGACACGGACCCGCTTTCGGGTGATCCCCGACGACTGGCCCTACGTGAGCGGCACGGTCCGGGAGGGCGCGAGCCGGGTTCCCGGCGTGACCGTTCGTCTCGCCGGGCCGACGCCGGGCCAGGCGGAAACCGACGCAGATGGCGTGTATACCCTAACCGGCCCGTTTGCGGGGACGGTGGAAATATCCGTTCTTCGCGAAGGGTACGTTGCCGCGCCTTCCTCGTCGCAGCTGCACTTGGGGCCTGGGGAGGCCCACGGAGGCCTGGACTTCCAACTGACCGCACAACAGCCCGCAGGCAGGAGCGCAGTGTTGGTGCTCGCCCGCAACGCCTCGTCGCTCGACGCCGAGGAGCGCCGGGTGACGGCGTTCCTTGACGCCAACGGCTACGC
>JBBIIA010000074.1:0-19453 GCA_037446775.1 Deltaproteobacteria bacterium | reverse complement strand
CGTGCTGGTGGACCCCGAGGGCCCGAGCGTCGAGTGCTTCCGCAGGAACGGCGAGAACCGCTGGGTGCTCTACCCCTACGGACCGGGCGAAGAGGTGGAGCTCGCCAGCGTGGGGTTCTCGTGCGGGATGGACGCCGTGTACGAGGACGTGGAGCTGCCCTGAGTGGGGGTAGCGGCCCGGCGCTGTCTTCGTGAACGCCAGGGGCTGAGTACACGGGAAGGGTACCCGGGGGCCTCGGCGAGGCTCCCTGCCGGGGGGAGAGAGGCGACCCATGCGCTACCGCGTGCGTCTCGTGAAGACCGACGAGGGGTTCTCCGCGTCGTGCCCCGGGCTTCCGGGGTGCTGGTCTCAGGGCGACACCGAGGACGAGGCCCTGGGGAACATCGCAGAAGCCATCGAGGAATACCTCGAGGTCGCCGAGGGGCTCGTCCGGGAGGAAGAGCGCCGGTACGTCGACGTGGGCTGACGGCCGTGGCCGGCCTACCCGGCGTCGATCACCTGCGCGCGGTGCGGGCCCAGGAGCGGGCGGGCTTCTGGGTCGCGCGCCAGGGCAAGCACATCACGATGACCGACGGGCAGCGGGTCGTGACCATCCCCCGCGCCGACCCCGTCAACGCCTTCACCATGGCCGGCATCGCCCGGGACGCGGGCCTCACCCCGGAGCAGTTCCGCTCTCTCCTGTAGAGGCCGCAACCCCTGCGGCCGAGTCCGCACCCGAACCCCCATCCGGTTCATCCGGTCATCCCGTCGAACCCCCGACCTGACAGTATGTTCATGGCATGCGAGTTGGGCATCAGTATCGTGAACATCCGCCTGGCCTGAGGAAGCCGACCGGGGCCGCCCCGAGGCACGGGGAGAGCAGGAGGTCGAGTGGGCGGAGCTCGGGGCACCGGCCGGCGACCGGGCCGTGGAACGGGTCTCCTCAGGAAGCGGGGCGGGGCGCGGCCAAGGCCTGGCGCACCTGCCGGGCGAGGGCCTCGGCCGAGAAGGGTTTGGCGAGGAAGGGGGTCACCGCGCCGGCCGGGTAGCCCGACATGAACAGCACCCGCAGCTCCGGGCAGGTCTCCCGCAGCCGGGCCGCCAGCTCCACCCCGGTGAGCATGGGCATCCTCACGTCGGTGAGGAGCAGGTCCACGGCCCCCGGGTGGCGCTCGGCCCACAGCAGGGCCTCCCCCGGCCCCGGCGCCGACAGTACCCGGTACCCGAGGCGGGTGAGTAGCTCCTCGGCCAGGGCGCGCACCGCCTCGTCGTCCTCCACCAGGAGCACGGTTTCCCCGCGCCCCGGCGCGGACCTCGGGCCCGGGGCGGGGGCGGCCTCGGCGGCGGCTTCTTCCACCCGCGGCAGGCCGAGGCGGAACTCGGTGCCCTGGCCGGGCTCCGAGTCCACCCGGATCCACCCCTCGGCCTGCGCCACGATGCCGTACACGGTGGCGAGCCCGAGCCCGGTGCCTTCGTCGGGAGCTTTGGTGGTGAAGAAGGGTTCGAAGATCCGGGCCCGCGTCGCGGCGTCCATGCCGGTGCCGGTGTCTCGCACCGAGAGCACCACGAACGGCCCGGCGGGCAGCCCGGTGGGGTCGTCGGCCGGGACCTCCTCGTTGCGAGCCTCGACGGCCAGGGAGCCGCCCCGAGGCATGGCGTCCCGGGCGTTCACCGCCAGGTTCATCAGCACCTGGACGAGCTGGGTGGGGTCGACCCGCACCCGGCCCAGCTCCGGGTCGAGGGCGACGATCAGGCGGACGGCCTCGCCGAGCAGGCGCCGGAGCATCGCCTCGGTCTGCCGGACCACCCGCCCCGGGTCCACGACCTCGGGACGAACGACCTGCCGGCGGCTGAAGGTCAGGAGCTGGCGGGTGAGGTCCGCCGCTCGCTCGCCGGCGTGCTGGATGGCCCCCAGGCCCTTCGCGAGCCGCGCCCCGTCGGGGGCCGGTAGGTCTTGCAGCACCTCGCACTGGCCCAGGATGACCGTGAGCAGGTTGTTGAAATCGTGGGCAACGCCCCCGGCCAGTTGCCCCACGGCCTCCATCTTCTGGCTCTGCCGCAGGGTCGCCTCCAGCTCGACCTCTCGGGTGACGTCGAGCCAGCAGCCGACCAGCTCCACCGGGTGTCCTCGGTCGTCGCGAACCACCCGCCCGGTCTCCCGGGTCCACCGCCAGGTCCCGTCTTGGTGCCGGAAACGGTGCACGGTCTCCAGGCCGCCGGTGGCGACCGCCTGCCCCAGGGCGGCCCACACCGCCGGGGCGTCGTCGGGGTGGATGTGTTCGGTCCAGAAGAAGGGATCAGCGGTGAACGCCTCGGGGGGGTAGCCGAAGAGCCGGCTCACGTTCGCGCTCATGTAGGTGGTGGCGAAGTCGCCTTCGACCCGGCCGCTGTAGATCACCACCGGGCTCGCCCCGAGCAAGAACTCGAGGCGGGCCTTGCTGGCCTGGAGCGCCGCTTCGCCGCGGCGGTGGGCCGACAGATCGGTGAAGGCCGCCAGGGTCCCCACGGCGCGCCCCGCCGGGTCGCGCAGGGGCACGGCGCGCAGGAGCGCCGGCACGTCGCCGCCGCCTTGGCGCAGGAGCACCAGCTCTTCCTCGGTATCGGCGCCCTCCATTGCCCGCCGGCACCCCCCGCCCGCGAGGAGCGCCGCCCGGGACTCGGGGGCGTAGAAGTCCGCCAGGGGCCGCCCCACGACCTCTTCTCGCCGGTAGCCCAGGGCGGCGAGGAAGCTCCGGTTGCAGTCCTCGACCAGGGGCTGCCCCGCCTCGTCCCGGGTGGTGACGCAGAGGATCGGGATCTCCTCGTACAGCAGGCGGTAGCGCGCGCCGGCCGCCTCGGCGGCGGCGGTCTCGCGCTGCAGGCGGGCGTTGAATTCCTGGAGGCGCCCGGCCAGGGCGTCGCCCGCCCGCAGCTCGCGCCGCGCCGGGCGCACCAGCAGCAGGTACAGGATGGGAGCGACCAGGGCGACGAGGGCGGCGTCCACGGCCGCCCCGGCCCAGGGCGAGAGCGCCGGCAGCCGACCCAGGAAGAGGAAGATCACTCCCTGGGCGGCGACGAGCACCCCGGCGGCGAGGAGCAGGGGCCCCAGGGGGAAGGGGCGCGGCCGGCCGGGGGGGGGCTGGGCTTCGTCCATGGGGTCCTCTCCGGGGCGTTGGATCGGCACGCCGAACACCAGGGGCGGGGCCTCCTCTTCGGCCCGAGCACGCCCGGTCATGAGGCCCGGGGGCGGGCCGAGGCCGGCGGCACGAAGGCGCCGTGGTCGCGCCCGGGGCGTGCGCGGGCGAGCACCGTACGCACGGCCCACCAGCGTCTCGCGGCCCTGGGAGCCCGGTTGGTGTGGGCGGTGCCCACCCTACGGCTGGAGAATGCCTCTGGATCGGCCGCGGTCCAGGGCCTCGCCGGTTTCCGCCGCAGGCTGGGGGGTGGAGGCCTCCGCCTCCCGGATCGACCGGACCGGTGGGCGGGGAGGGCCTGGGGAGAAGTGCCCGGGGGCCGGGCGCCCACGCCCGGCCCCCGGGATCGTTCAGGTGTACA
Organism: Deltaproteobacteria bacterium; assembly: GCA_037446775.1. Classification (GTDB taxonomy): domain Bacteria; phylum Desulfobacterota; class Deferrisomatia; order Deferrisomatales; family JACRMM01; genus JBBIIA01. The sequence goes on along the minus strand of JBBIIA010000074.1, from coordinate 15,939 downwards.
GGCCGGCGACCGCGTCGAGGTCCATGGGGCAGGAGGCCGGCGGGGGGCCGTGGTCCTCGGCCTGCTGGTACACGTACAGCTCCCCCCGGTAGTTGCGCAGGATCACCCGCTGCTCGTCCCGGTGGACCTCGTAGCTCGGCAGGAGGGGGATCTTGCCGCCTCCCCCGGGGGCGTCCACCACGTACTGGGGCACCGCGAGCCCCGAGGTGTGGCCCCGCAAGCCCTGGATGACCTCCAGGCCGGTCTCCACGGGGGTGCGGAAGTGCTCGGTGCCCTCCACGAGGTCCGCTTGGTAGATGTAGTAGGGGCGCACCCGACAGGCGAGGAGCTTGCGGTTGAGCTCCAGAAACACCGCCGGGTCGTCGTTGACGCCCTTGAGGAGCACCGACTGGTTGCCCAGCGGGATGCCGGCGTCGGCGAGCCGGGTGAGGGCCTTCACCGCCTGGGGGGTGACCTCCCGGGGGTGCTCGAAGTGCACGTTCACGTACAGGGGGTGGACCTTCTTGAGCATCTCCACGAGCTTGCGGGTGACCCGCTGGGGCAGCACGCACGGCACCCGGGTGCCGATGCGGATCATCTCCACGTGGGGGATCGCCCGCAGGGCCTTGAGGACCCCCTCCAGGGCCTCGTCGGACAAGAGCAGCGGGTCGCCCCCCGACACCACCACGTCCCGGATCTCGGGGGTGCGGGCGATGTAGGCGATGGCGTCGCGGCGCATCTCCTCGGTGACCATCTGGTCGGTGCCCACCTTGCGCTTGCGGGTGCAGAAGCGGCAGTACATGGCGCAGCGGGTGGTCACCTGGAAGAGCACCCGGTCCGGGTAGCGGTGCACCAGGCACGGCACCGGGCTCATGCTCTCCTCGGCCAGGGGGTCGGGCACCAGGGAGGTCGAGTCGAGCTCCGCCGGGTCGGGGATGCACTGGCGGCCGATGGGGTCGTCGGGCCGCTCCACCAGGCTCAAGTAGTAGGGGTTGATGCACATGGGATAGGTCTCGGCCACCAGGTCCAGGGCGCGACGATCCAGGCCCGGGAAGAGGAGGGCGAGGTGGGCAGGTTGCCGAACCGAGGAGTTCAGGATCTTCTGCCAGAGTTCCATGGGCTGTACGGGTCTCCTTGTCAGCGAGGGGCGGGGGAGAGGGGTTTGACGTAGATCACCTTGGCGTCGCCCGGGCGGTAGAAGTCGGGGATGCGGGCGACGGCGGCAAAGCCCGTGCCCTCGTAAAAGGCCCGGGCCGCGGCGTAGGGTTCGGTGTCGGAGGTCTCGGCGATCAACTGCCGCCCCCCCCGGGCCCGAACGTCGGCTTCGGCGTCGGCCAAAAGCCGACCCGCCAGGCCCCGGCCCTGGCGGGTCGGGGCCACGGCGATCCAGTACAGGTCGAAGGTGCCGAGGGTGCAGGGGGTGGGGCCGTAGCAGGTGAACCCCGCCGGGGCCCCCTCGACCTCCACCACGGCGCCGAAGTACCCGGAGGCCTCGCCCTTGCCCACCGCCGCCTCCAGCACCTCCCGGCCCACCTCCACCTCGTCGGGGCGGAAGACCGCCGCCGCCTCCAGGATGGCCACCAGCGCCGGCACGTCGCCGGGGGCAAAGCCGCGGATCACGAGCGCCCCCACGCCCAGGCGACGACTTCCGCCACGAAGGCGTCGTAGCCCTGGCCGCCCGCCTCCACGGCGCGCGCCAGGCCCGCGCCCCGGGCGAGGTCGGGGTTGGGGTTCACCTCCAGGACGTGGGGCACCCCCCGGGCATCGAGGCGGAAGTCGAGGCGGGCGTAGTCCCGGCACTCCAGGGCCCGGTAGGCGGCTACCGCGGTCGCCTCCAGGCGGGCCCGCAGGGCGTCCCCCATCTCGGCGGGGCAGCGGGCCGCGGTGCGCCGGTCCTCCCGGCTCCCCTCGGCCCACTTGGCCTGGTGGGTGACCAGCCGGGGCTCGCCCTCGGCGTAGTCGGCAAAAGCGATCTCGGCGACCGGGAGCACCCGGGGGTGGGCCGGGTCCCCCACCACCGCCACGTTGAACTCCCGCCCCTCCAGGTACACCTCGGCCAGGGCCGGCTGCCGGTGGTGCTCCAGCACGTGGGCCACCCGCCGGGCGAGCTCCTCCGCCGTGCGCACGAAGGACTCCGGGGCGACCCCCAGGCTGGCGTCCTCCCGAACCGGCTTGACCACCAGGGGAAAGGTCATGTCCCGCACCGCGTCCGCCGCCGGCACGGCGCGAAACACCCGCCCCCCCGGGGTGGGGATGCCCGCCGCGTACAGGATCGCCTTGGCCACCCGCTTGTCCAGAGCCGTCGCCAGGGTCGCCGCCCCGTTGCCGGTGTGGCGAAGGCCCAGGAGCTCCAAGAGCCCGGCCACCGTCGCCTCGTGGCGAGACTCCCCCGCCAGGCCCTCGCACAGGTTAAAGACCGCGACCTCGCCGCGGCGCTCCCCGAGCCTGCCCAGGGCCCCCAAGAGGTCCCCCCGGCCGACGCCGAGGCGCTCCACCGGGTGACCGCTGCGGGCCAGGGCCTCGGCGACGTCGGTCACCGCGGCGAGCACCCCGGCGTCCGAGGGGTCGCCCCCGGCCACCGGGCGGTTGTACAGGACGACGACCGGGGGGGTCACGGCGCCCACCCGAGGCGCCGGGCGGCGCTATCCACCACGGCGAGCACCATGCCCACGTAATCCAGGCCGGCCACCCGGGCGGCCTTGGGAAAGCAGGAGTTGGCCTTGGGGTCGGGCAGCACCCCCGGCAGGGGGTTCACCTCGATGACGTGGGGCACCCCGGCGGAGTCCAGGCGCAAGTCGAGGCGCGACCAGTCCCGCAGCCGCAGGGCCCGGGTCGCGCCCCTCACCACCGCCTCCAGGGCGGCGAGCTCCCCGGGGGTGAGGCGGGCCGGGCAGTCGAACACCTCCAGGGGGGCCTCGGGCCGGTCCCACACCCACTTGGCCTCCCAGGAGTAGATCGGGTTCGCCCCCGGGGGCAGGCCGTCGAAGCGGATCTCCACCGGCGGCAGAATGCGCAGGTCCGGGAGGTTCCCCAAAACCGCGACGGTGAACTCCCGGCCGGGCAGAAACGCCTCCACCAGGGCGGGCTGGCGGTACTGGCCGAGGACCCGCCGCACCCGGTCCCCCAGGGCCGCGGGGTCGCGCACCACCTGGTCGTCCCGGATGCCCTTGCTGGACCCCTCGAAGAGGGGCTTTACCATCAGGGGGAAGGCCAGGGCCAGGGCCTGGGTCAGGTCCCCGGGCTCCTCCACCACGGCGAAGGGCGCCGTGGGGACCCCCCGGTAGGCGAGGATCTCCTTGGCCCGGGCCTTGTCCAGGCAGAGCGCGAGGGTGAGGGGGTCGGAGCCGGTGTAGGGGATCCCCAGCATCTCGAGGATGGCGGGGACCTGGGCCTCCCGGCTGGCGCCGTGAAGCCCTTCGGCGATGTTGAAGACCAGGTCGGGGCGGGCGGCCCGGATGCGGAGGGGGAAGTCCTCCCGGGCCTCGGTGAGCACGACGTCGTGGCGGGTGGCCAGGGCGTCGGCGAGGGCGAGGATGGTCTCGGCGTCATCCCACTCGGCGTAGGCGTCGTCGTCGGCGCCTACGCCCCTGGGCGACGGAGGTTCTTCGGCCTCCTCCACCAGGAGCTCGGGCCGGGCCTCCCGGAGCTCGGTCCGGGCGGAGGGCTTCGCGTTGTAGGCCAAAGCGATGCGCATGGGGCAAGCTCCTCGTCGGCGCGCGCGGCGGGAGCCGGACCGACCCGGCTCCTCGGCGGTCCCAATGGGGGACGGCGCAAATGGTAACTCTTCTGTTCCCGGCGTCAACGGCTTTGTGGGCCCACCGCCCCCCGGGAGCGCCTCCCGCCCCCAAAAAAAGGAGAGGGCCCCGGGGGCCCTCTCCTCGCGCTTGCTGGCAGCCTGGCTGCCGGCGCTTACTCCTCGGCGTCGGCGGTCTCCGCCGCCTCCTCCGCCTCGCTCTCCACCCCCTCGGCGTCGGCCCCGGACCACTGGAAGGAGTCGAGCTCGTCCTCCAGCTCCTTGTCTTGCAGCATCGAGTCCCGGGGCTTCACCAGGGGCTCCCAGTGGACCCCGTCGTCGTGGACCTCGATCGCCGTCTTGCGGTACCGGGCGAGCCCGGTACCGGCCGGGATCAGCCGCCCCATGATGACGTTCTCCTTGAGGCCCCGCAGCCAGTCCACCTTGCCCTCGATGGAGGCCTGGGTGAGCACCTTGGTGGTCTCCTGGAAGCTCGCCGCCGAGATGAAGCTCTCGGTGGAGAGGCTCGCCTTGGTGATGCCGAGGAGCATCGGGACGCCGATGGCGGGCCGCCCGCCCTTGGCGAGCACCCGGCGGTTTTCGACGTCGAAGGACTTGCGCTCCACCTGCTCCTTCAAGAGGAAGTCGGTGTCGCCCACGTCGGTGATCTCCACCCGCCGCAGCATCTGGCGGACGATGACCTCGATGTGCTTGTCGTTGATGTCCACGCCCTGGAGCCGATAGACCTCCTGGATCTCGTCCACCAGGTACTTCATCAGCTCCTTTTCGCCGAGGACCTTTAGGACCTCGTGGGGGTTGGTGGGCCCGTCCATCAGGGGCTCCCCGGCCCGCACCCGGTCGCCCTCGTGCACCGACACGTGGCGCCCCTTGGAGATCAGGTACACCTTGGGCTCGGTCTCCTCCCCCTCGGGGGTCACCACGATCTTGCGCTTGCCCCGGGTGTCCTTGCCGTAGGAGACGATGCCGTCCACCTCGGAGATCAAGGCGAAGTCCTTGGGCTTGCGGGCCTCGAAGAGCTCGTCGACCCGGGGTAGGCCGCCGGTGATGTCCTTGGTCTTGGAGGTCTCCCGGGGGATTCGGGCGATGACGTCGCCGGCCCGCACCTCGTCGCCCTCCTGGACGTTGATGTTGGCGCCCAGGGGCAGGGAGAAGCGCGCCACCGTCTGGCCCCCCTCGAGGCTCTTGATGGTGATGCGGGGGCGGTAGTCGGTGCCCTTGCTCTCGATGATCACCTTGCGCGACAAGCCCGTCACCTCGTCGAGCTGCTCCCGCATGGTGACGTTTTCGATGATGTCGCCGAACTTCACCCGGCCCGTGGCCTCGGTGAGGATCGGGTTGGCGTAAGGGTCCCACTCGGCGAGGAGGTGCCCGCCCTCCACGGTGCCGCCGTCCGGCACCTTGAGGTGCGCCCCGTACACCACCGGGTACTTCTCCCGCTCCCGCCCCTCGGCGTCGAGCACCAAGAGCTCGCCGCTGCGGCTCATGGCCACGATTCGCCCGTCCGGGGTGGAGACCACGTTGAGGTTCACGTAGCGCACCGTGCCGGTGTGGCGGGCGAGCAGGGTGGACTGCTCCACCCGCTTGGAGGCGGTGCCGCCGATGTGGAAGGTTCGCATGGTGAGCTGGGTGCCCGGCTCCCCGATGGACTGGGCGGCGATAATCCCCACCGCCTCCCCGATGTTCACCTTGCGGCCCCGGGCGAGGTCGCGGCCGTAGCACTCGACGCACAAGCCGGTCTTGGCCTGGCAGGTCAAGCCGGAGCGGATGAGCACCCGCTCGACCCCGGCGTCTTCGATCTTCTCGGCGAGATCCTCGTCGATCTCCGCGTTGCCTTCGACGAGCACCTCGCCGCTGAAGGGATCGCGCACGTCCACCAGGGCGGTCCGGCCGAGGATCCGGTCCCGGAGCCGCTCGACCACCTCGCCGCCCTCCACCAGGGCCGACACGTAAATGCCGTCCAGGGTCCCGCAGTCGTCCTCGGTGGTCACCACGTCTTGGGCCACGTCCACCAGCCGCCGGGTGAGGTAGCCGGAGTTGGCGGTTTTGAGGGCGGTGTCGGCGAGGCCCTTGCGGGCGCCGTGGGTGGAGATGAAGTACTGGAGCACCGTCAACCCCTCGCGGAAGTTGGCGGTGATGGGGGTCTCGATGATCTCGCCCGAGGGCTTGGCCATCAACCCACGCATCCCGGCGAGCTGCCGCATCTGCTGCATGGAGCCGCGGGCGCCGGAGTCGGACATGATGTAAATGGAGTTGAGCTCGTCGCTCTCCTCCTTGAACTCCAGGCCCTTCATCATCGCCTGGGCGACCACCTCGCCGGCCGTGGCCCAGGTGTCGACGACCTTGTTGTAGCGTTCGCCATCGGTGATGACGCCGTCCTCGTACTGGCGCTGGATCTCGGCAACCTCGGCGAAGGCGTCGTCCACCACCTTCTTCTTCGTCCCGGGGATCGCCATGTCGTTGATGGCGATGGACACCCCGGCCATGGTCGCCGTGCGGTAGCACAGGTCCTTCAACCGGTCGGCCAGGATCACCGTGGCCTTGCCCCCCGCCTTGCGAAAGGCGAGCTCGATGAGGCGGCTCAGCACGCTCTTCTTCATCACCCGGTTGACGTCGGCGAAGGGGATCTCCGGCGGCACGATCTCGTACAGGATCACCCGGCCCGGGGTGGTGTCCACCACCTCCCCGGCGATGCGGACCTTGACCCGGGCGTGGAGGGCCACCTCGCCCTGGTCGTACGCCACCCGCAGCTCCCGGGGCGAGGCGAAGACCATCCCCTCGCCCTTCTGACGGGCGCGGCCGAGGGTGAGGTAGTAGGCCCCGAGGACGATGTCCTGGCTCGGGATGATCACCGGCTTGCCGTTGGCGGGCGAGAGGATGTTGTTGGTGCTCATCATGAGCACCCGGGCCTCGATTTGGGCCTCCACGGTGAGGGGCACGTGGACCGCCATCTGGTCCCCGTCGAAGTCGGCGTTGTACGCCGTGCAGACGAGCGGGTGGAGCTGGATCGCCTTGCCTTCGATGAGAAGGGTCTCGAACGCCTGGATGCCGAGGCGGTGCAGGGTGGGGGCGCGGTTGAGGAGCACCGGGTGCTCCCGAGTCACCTCGTCCAGGATGTCCCAGACGACCTCTTCCTGCCGCTCCACCATCTTCTTGGCGCTCTTGATGGTGGTGGCCAGCCCCTTCTCCTCGAGCTTGTTGAAGATGAAGGGTTTGAAGAGCTCCAGCGCCATCACCTTGGGCAGGCCGCACTGGTGGAGCTTGAGCTCGGGGCCGACGACGATGACGCTTCGGCCCGAGTAGTCCACCCGCTTGCCCAGGAGGTTCTGGCGGAACCGCCCCTGCTTGCCCTTGAGCATGTCCGACAAGCTCTTGAGCGGCCGGCGGTTCGGCCCGGTGATCGTGCGGCCGCGCCGGCCGTTGTCGTACAGCGCGTCCACCGACTCCTGGAGCATCCGCTTTTCGTTCTTGATGATGATGTCCGGCGCCTTCAGCTCCAGGAGGCGCTTGAGGCGGTTGTTCCGGTTGATCACCCGCCGGTACAGGTCGTTGAGGTCGCTGGTGGCGAAGCGGCCGCCCTCCAGGGGCACCAGGGGCCGCAGGTCCGGGGGCAGCACCGGGACCACCGAGAGGATCATGTCCTCGGGCCGATTGCCGGAGTTCTTGAAGGCGTTGACCACCTTGAGGCGCTTCGCGTACTTCTTGCGCTTGGCCTTGCTGGTGGCCGACAGCATCTCGTCGCGCAACTCCTCCGAGAGACGCTCGATCGGCTGCTGCTGCAGGAGCTTCCGGATCGCCTCGGCCCCCATGCCGGCCTCGAACTCGGCGCCGAACTGCTGCACCGCCTCGCGGTACTTCTCCTCGGTGAGGAGCTCACCCTCCTCGAAGGGCGTCTTGCCGGGATCGAGGACGATGTAGCTCTCGTAGTACAGGACCCGCTCCAGGTCCTTGAGCTTCATGCCCAGAAGGCTCCCGATCCGGGAGGGCAGGCTGCGCAGGAACCAGACGTGGGCCACCGGGGTGGCGAGCTCCACGTGCCCCATGCGCTCCCGGCGCACCGAAGACCGGATCACCTCGACGCCGCACTTCTCGCACACCACGCCCCGGTGCTTCATGCGCTTGTACTTGCCGCAGTTGCACTCGTAATCCTTCACGGGCCCGAAGATCTTGGCGCAGAAGAGCCCGTCGGACTCCGGCTTGAAGGTCCGGTAGTTGATGGTCTCCGGCTTCTTCACCTCGCCGTGGGACCACTCCCGGATCTTCTCCGGGCCGGCAATCGACACCTTCACCTGGTTGAAGCTCAGGGGGTCCCTGGGCTGGTCGAAGAACTTGTGGATGCTCTGCAAGGGTCATCCTCCTCTAGGGGAGCTCCCGCTCTATCGTCGTGGTCGGCCGGCCCCGCCGGCCGTCGTTCTCCGGGGCCCTCGGGCCCCGGCGCCCTGCGTCCCGATGCGACCTACTGGGGCTCACCGTCCAGGAGCTCCACGTTGATCGTCAAGGCCTGCATCTCCTTGATGAGCACGTTGAAGGACTCCGGCAGCCCGGGTTCGAGCACGTTCTTGCCCTTGACGATGGACTCGTAGATGCGCGTCCGGCCCGCCACGTCGTCGGACTTGACGGTGAGCATCTCCTGCAGGGTGTGGGAGGCGCCGTACGCCTCCAGGGCCCACACCTCCATCTCTCCGAGGCGCTGGCCGCCGAACTGGGCCTTGCCCCCGAGGGGCTGCTGGGTCACCAGGCTGTAGGGCCCGATGGAGCGAGCGTGGATCTTGTCTGCGACCAGGTGGTGGAGCTTGAGCATGTACATCACCCCCACCGTCACCTTCTTGTGGAAGGGCTCGCCGGTCTTGCCGTCCAACAGGACGGTCTGGCCGGTCCGCGGCAGCCCCGACGACTCCAGGAGGCTCTGAATCTCCTCCTCCTTGGCGCCGTCGAAGACCGGGCTCTCCATGTACACCCCCTCCCGAGCCGCCTGACGGGCCAGGTCGAGGACCACCTCGTCGGAGGCCCGGTCCACCATCGTCCGGGTCGCCTCGTCGGTGTAGCACTCCTTGAGGGCCTGGCGCAGCGCCGCCGGGGAGTAGCGGGTGCGCAGCACCCGGGAGATCTGCTCCCCCAGGCCCCGGGCGGCCCACCCCAGGTGGGTCTCCAGGAGCTGCCCCACGTTCATTCGGGAGGGCACCCCCAGGGGGTTCAAGATGATGTCCACCGGGGTGCCGTCGGCGAGGTACGGCACGTCCTCCACCGGGACGCACTTGGAGATGACGCCCTTGTTGCCGTGGCGGCCCGCCATCTTGTCGCCCACCGAGAGGCGGCGCTTGATGGCCACGTACACCTTCACCATCTTGATCACGCCGGGAGGCAGGTCGTCCCCCTCGTGCAGCCGCTCGATCCGCTCCTCAAACTTCTTGCGCACCTCGGCGATCTGGTCGTCGAGGCGCTCCATCAGCTCGTAGATCTTGTCCTCGCGGTCCGCCGCGCCCACCAGGGGCACCTCGCCCCAGGCGTCCCGGGGCACCTTGGAGAGGAGCTCGTCGGTGATCACCGTCCCCTCCCGGATGACCACCTTACCGTCCATGTCCACCACGTCGATGGACACCGTCTCCCCTACGAGGAGTTTTCGGATCGAGTTATGGGTAGCGCTGCGGCGGATGGTGATTTCGTCCGCCATGTCCTTGCGCAGCCGCTCGGCCTCGCGCTCCTCGATCCCCTCTTCGCCGTCTTCGGCGCCGCCCTTGCGGCTGAAGACCTTGGCGTCGACGACCACCCCCTCCACCCCGGGGGGCACCCGGAGGCTGGTGTCCTTCACGTCCCCGGCCTTCTCCCCAAAGATCGCCCGCAGGAGCTTCTCTTCCGGGGAGAGCTGGGTCTCGCCCTTGGGGGTGACCTTGCCCACCAGGATGTCGCCGGGCCCCACCTCGGCGCCGATGCGAACGATGCCGGTCTCGTCCAGGTCCTTGAGCTTGCGGTCCCCGACGTTGGGGATGTCGGCGGTGATCTCCTCCTTGCCGAGTTTGGTGTCCCGGGAGACGCACTCGAACTCCTCGATGTGGATCGAGGTGAAGGTGTCCCGCTCCAGGAGCCGCTCCGAGATGATGATCGAGTCCTCGAAGTTGTAGCCGCCCCAGCTCATGAACGCCACGAGCACGTTCTGCCCGAGGGCGAGCTCGCCCTTGGAGGTGGCCGGCCCGTCCGCGAGCACGTCCCCCGCCCGCACCGTGTCCCCGACCCGGACGATCGGCCGCTGGTTCAAGCAGGTGTTCTGGTTCGACCGCTGGAACTTGATGAGCTTGTAGATGTCGACCCCGGTGGCGACCTTGTCGCCCTGGTTCTCGTGGTAGCGCACCACGATCCGGGACGCGTCGACGCTCTCCACCACCCCGTCCCGGCGGGCAACCACGGTCACCCCCGAGTCCCGGGCGACCACGCCCTCCAGGCCAGTGCCGACGATGGGCGACTCGGTGCGGAGCAGGGGCACCGCCTGGCGCTGCATGTTGGAGCCCATCAGGGCGCGGTTCGCGTCGTCGTGCTCGAGAAACGGGATCATCGCCGCCGCCACGCTCACCAGCTGCTTGGGCGAGACGTCCATCAGGTCCACGTCCTCGGCCGACAGCAGGAAGGGCTCGCCGTTCTTCCGGGCGTTCACCAGCGGGTTGACGAAGCGTTTGTCGGCATCGAGGGGCGCGTTCGCCTGGGCGATGATGTGCTCTTCCTCGTCCAGGGCCGTCAGGTAGACGATCTCCCCGGTCACCCGCCCCTTCTCCACCTTGCGATAGGGGGTCTCGATGAACCCGAACTCGTTGACCCGAGCGTAAATCGAGAGGCTCACGATCAAGCCGATGTTGGGGCCTTCCGGGGTCTCGACGGGGCAGATCCGGCCGTAGTGGGTCGGGTGGACGTCGCGCACCTCGAAGCCCGCCCGCTCCCGGGTGAGCCCCCCCGGCCCCAGGGCCGAGAGGCGCCGCTTGTGGGTGGTCTCGGAGAGCGGGTTGGTCTGGTCCATGAACTGGCTGAGCTGACCCGACCCGAAGAACTCCTTGACCACGGCGGTGACCGGCTTGGAGTTGATGAGGTCGTGGGGCATGAGCGCCTCGACCTCCTGCAGGCTCATCCGCTCCTTGACCGCCCGCTCCATGCGCACCAGGCCGACCCGGTAGCGGTTCTCCAAGAGCTCGCCGACGCTGCGCACCCGGCGGTTCCCCAGGTGGTCGATGTCGTCGATGGTCCCGAAGCCGTTCTTCAGGTTCACCAGGTAGCGCACCACCGCCAGGATGTCCTCACTGGTGAGCACCTGCTGGTCGAGGTCTGCGGTGATCTTCAGCTTGTGGTTGAGCTTGAGCCGCCCCACCTCCGAGATGTCGTACCGCTCCGGATTAAAGAACAGGTTCTGGAAGAACTTGGTGGCGGTGTCCCGGGTGGGGGGATCCCCCGGCCGCATCCGGCGGTAGATCTCGATGATCGCCTCTTCCGTGCTCTCCACCTTGTCGTCCACCAGGGTGTCCCGGATGTACGGCCCCACCTTGAGGTTGTCGATGAAGAGGAGCGAGAAGGCAGTGACGTTCTTCTCCCGGAAGGTCTTCAAGAGGTCCTTGGTGACCTCGCGACCGCCCTCGGCGAGCACCTCGCCGGTCTCGGCGTCCACCACGTCCGCGCCGATGAAGTGGGCGAGGAGGTCCTCCAGGGCCACCGGGAGGAAGGTCACCCCGCTGCTCGCGAGGGCCTTGAGGGCCCGGGTGGTCATCTTGCGCTGCTTCTTGACCAGCACCGCCCCGGTCTCCGGGTGGACGATGTCCTCGGTAGCCCGGCTGTCCCGCAGGAGCTCCGCCCGGACCTCCTTCTCGGCCTTCTCCGCCGCCCAGTCCACCCGCACCTCGACCTTGCCGTAAAACTCGTCGAGGATGCCCTGGTGGGTGTACCCCAGGGCCTTGAGCAGTACGGTGGCGTTGAGCTTGCGGCGCCGATCGATCCGCACGAACAAGAGATCCTTGTGGTTGAACTCGAAGTCCAGCCAGGACCCGCGGTAGGGGATCACCCGCGCCGAGTACAGGAACTTGCCGCTGGAGTGCTTCTTCCCCTCGTCGTGGCTAAAAAAGACGCCGGGGGAGCGGTGGAGCTGGTTGACGATGACCCGCTCGGTGCCGTTCACGATGAACGTCCCGTTCTGGGTCATCACGGGGATCTCCCCGAAGTACACCTCCTGCTCCTTGACGTCCCGGATGCTCCGGGTGCTGGTCGCCTCGTCCACGTCCCAGACCACCAGCCGCACGGTGATCTTAATGGGTCGGGCGTAGCTCATGCCCCGCTGGATGCACTCGTCCACGTCGTACTTCGGCTCCCCGAGCTCATAGCGCACGAACTCCAGGGACGCGGTGTCCCCGAAGTCCTTGATCGGGAAGACGCTCTGGAAGACCTTCTGAAGACCGAGGTTTTCCCTGTCCTCCGGCGCGGTGTCGGCCTGGAGGAACCGATCGTAGGAAGCTTTCTGCACTTCGATCAAGTTCGGGATCTCGACCACCGTCTCGATCTTGTTGAACTTGCGGCGAAGCCTCCGGTTGTCGGCCACTGAGTATGCCATGGGGTCACGTCTCCTCGGCGGTTTCGGGCTTCAGGCGGTGGGCCTCGGGGGGCGCCCAGGGGCGAGCCTCCGGGCGCGATGGGGCGGGTGGGAAAAACGGAAAAGGGGGCGCGCGGAGGGCAGGCTCCCTCCGCGCACCCCGACGCGGTCTCGAACGGTCGGCCCGTTCGGCAAGGTCTAGACGATCTCGACCTTGGCGCCAACTTCCTCGAGCTTCTTCTTGATGTCCGCGGCCTCGTCCTTGGAGACCCCTTCCTTGACCGCGCTCGGCGCGCCGTCCACCAGGTCCTTGGCCTCCTTGAGGCCGAGCCCGGTGATGGCGCGGACGACCTTGATGACCTGGATCTTCTGGGCGCCGGCGTCGGTGAGCTTGGCGGTGAACTCGGTCTGCTCCTCGACCGGAGCGGCCTCGGCCGCCCCGCCCGCGGGCATGGCCGCAAACGCCATGGGGGCCGCCGCGGTGACGCCGAACTTCTCTTCGAGCTCCTTCACCAGCTGGCTGAGCTCGAGCACGGTCATGTTTTCGATGAACTGGACGACGTCTGCCTTCGTGATCGACATGGAAACCTCCGATGATGGGAATGGGGAAATGGTTTCGCGACGTGGTTAAGCAGCCTTCTTTTCCTGGACCGCGTGGAGGACCTGCACGAAGCTCCGGGGCACGCCCGACAGCACGCCCACCAGGTTGCGCAGCGGCGCCACCAGCACGCCGACCACCTGGCCCAGCAACTGCTCCCGGGGCGGCAGCTTGGACAGGGCCTCGACGTCCGCAGCGCTGAGCAAGCGCCCGCCCAGGGCACCCCCGCGGACCACCAGGGCCGGCACCGTCTTGGCGAACTGGACCAGCACCTTCGCCACGGCCACGGGGTCCTGGCTGACGAAAGTCACCGAGATCGGCCCCTTGAACTGCCCCACCAGCACTTCGAACGCGGTTCCCTGCGCGGCGAGCTCGGCCAAGGTGTTCTTCACCACCTTGTAGCTCGCGCCCTCCTTCTCCAACGCCCGCCGGACCTCGTTGACCCGGGCTACCGTGATCCCACGGTATTCCGTGATCAAGACGGCCTTGGCGGCCTGGAACTTCTCCCGAAGCTCCGCTACTGCTGCTGCTTTTTCGGTCTTGTTCACGCGCTCTCGACCCCCTTTCTCTGTTGGATTGGCGGTTGACGTTGACGTCTTCCGGCCGTCCCGGGAATGGGGGCCTTCCCCATCCCTCCCAGCCGACTCGGCAGGAGATTAAGCCCCGCGGGGGGCACCTGCGGTCTTCGCGCGGCCCGGAAGGTACTGCTCCTACTGTCTAAACTCGGCGGCGTCGAGCTTGATCCCCGCCCCCATGGTGGTGGAGATGCCCATGGTCAGGATGTACGCCCCCTTGGCCGAGGCCGGCTTGGCCTTGGTCAGGCTGTCCATCACCGCCTGGATGTTCTCCTTGAGCTTCTCGCTGGGGAAGGACTTCCGCCCCACCGGCAGATGGACGATCCCCGCCTTCTCGACCCGGTACTCCACGCGCCCGGCCTTGAGCTCGCGAACCGCCGTGGCGACGTCCGCGGTGACGGTGTTGGTCTTGGGGTTCGGCATCAGGCCCCGAGGCCCGAGTACGCGGCCGAGGCGCCCCACCAGTCCCATCAGGTCCGGGGTGGCCACCGCCTTGTCGAACTCGAGCCAGCCCCCCTGGATCTTCTCGACCAGGTCGTCGGCGCCGACGAAGTCGGCGCCGGCTTCCCGCGCCTCCTTCTCCCGTTCGCCCTTGGCGAACACCAGCACGCGCACGGTCTTGCCGGTCCCGTGGGGCAGCACCACGGTCCCGCGCACCATCTGGTCGGCGTGGGCCGGGTTGACGCCGAGCCGCACCGCCAGGTCGACGCTCTCGTCGAACTTGGCAAACGAGGTCTGGGGCAAGAGCGCCAGGGCCTCGTCCACGGTGTACTTCTTGAGCCGGTCCACCTTGGCCAGGACCGCCTCGTACTTCTTGCCTCGTGTGCTCATGGTTGCCGCCCTCCGGTGCGGACCGTGATCAGTCCGCGATTTCGAGGCCCATGCTGCGGGCCGCTCCCTCGACGGTGCGAACAGCCGCCTCGAGGTTTGTGGTGTTGAGGTCGGGCAGCTTCTTCTGGGCGATCTCCCGGACCTGGGCCCGGGTCACCTTGCCGACCTTCTTCTTGTTGGGCTCGCCGGAGCCGCTCTGGATGCCCGCCGCAATCTTGAGCAGCACTGCCGCCGGGGGCGTCTTCGTCACGAAGGTAAAGGAGCGATCGCCGAAGACGGTGATCTCCACGGGGGTGATGATGCCCCCGCCGTCCTTCGTCCGGGCATTAAACGCCTTGACGAACTCCATGATGTTCACACCGTGCTGGCCCAGCGCCGGACCCACCGGCGGCGACGGGGTCGCCGACCCGGCAGGGATCTGCAACTTGATGATGGCGTTGATCTTCTTGGCCATGGATCGGACTCCTCGTGACTCGCGTCTCGTGACTCGAACTCGTCACGCCCCTAGGTTTTTTCGACCTGAAAAAACTCGAGCTCCACCGGCGTGGACCGCCCGAAGATGCTGACCAGAACCCGCAGCTTCCCCTTGTCGGGATTGACGTCCTCCACGATCCCGGTGAAGTTCGAGAACGGCCCGTCGACCACCTTGACCGCCTCGCCCTTGGAGAACTCGAACTTCGGCTTCGGATGGACCCGGCCCTCTTCCATCTGGCCGATGATCTTTTGCACCTCTTCGTCCGAGATCGACGGCGCGGTCGGCTCGTCCCCCGGGCCCCGGGTCTTGGTCTCGCCGACGAAGCCCGTGATCTTGGGCGTGTTCTTGACGAGGTACCAGGTCTCCTTGTCGAGCTCCATCTGGACCAGGATGTAGCCCGGGAAGAACTTCCGCGACGACGTCCGCTTCTCCCCCTTGACGACCTCTACCACCTTCTCCGAGGGCACCAGAACCTGACCGAAGCGGTCTTCCAGCCCCAGCTCCTTGGCTCGCTGCTCGAGGGCCGCCTTGGCGCGGTTCTCGTAGCTCGAATACGTGTGAACGACGTACCACTGCTTCGCCATCTCGTTCCACCTGAAGGAGGGAGTAGGGGCGGGCGTGCTTGGGCAGAACCGGCACGGGGAGCGGAGAGCGACCAGAGTAGGGCTAGCCCAACCCCCACTGGAAGAGCTGCGACAACAGCGCGTCCACCACGCCGAGGTACACGCTCATGATGAACACGACGGCGAGCACCACCAGGGTCGACGCCGACGTGGCCTTCTTGTCTGGCCACGTCACCTTTTTCAACTCGACCTTGGCCTCCCGCAGGAAGACCTTGATCTTCTCTACCATGTTCGTCCTCGTGAGGGGCTGGCAGGCCAGGAGGGATTCGAACCCCCATCCCCCGGATTTGGAGTCCGGTGCTCTACCAGTTCGAGCTACTGGCCTGCGTCGCCGATCACTTCGTCTCTTTGTGCGCCGTGTGCCGACGGCAGAAGCGGCAGAACTTCTTCATCTCCAGTTTCGCCGGCGTGCGCTTCTTGTTCTTGGTGCTCATGTAGTTGCGCTGCTTGCACTCGGTGCAGGACAGCGTGATCTGATCTCGCATCGGAAAGCGTCCTTACTCGATGATGGAGGTGACGACGCCGGCGCCCACGGTGCGGCCGCCCTCGCGAA
>JBBIIA010000073.1:1082-19476 GCA_037446775.1 Deltaproteobacteria bacterium | reverse complement strand
CCCCGGCAGTCCACCACCACGAAGTCGTTGCCGAGGCCGTGCATCTTGGTGAAGGGGAGAGTCATGGTGGCCTCACGGGGGTGGGACGGGGGAAGATCGGGGGATTCTGACAGGATAACAGGATGGATCAGGATGGGTGAGGGGGGATCGGCCTTCGGCCGACGTCGCGGCGGGGCGCCGCACCCACAGGCTCAGCATCCAGCATCGAGGCCCGTTGACCCCCCGCAGGGCCAGGTGCTACAGTCCGGCCCCATGGACACCCCCGACCTCGACGCCGCCCGCCGGCTCGCCCGGACCATCGTCAGCGACCTCGCCATCTACCACCAGGAGGAGGTGGAGCAGGGGATCGTGGAGGACACCCTCTTTGCGGTGATGGGTCCCCACATCCGGGAGGGGCGGCGCCACTTCGAGGAGCGGGTCGCCCCGGAGCTGCGGGCCTCGGGCCTGTTTGAAAAGGCCCTGGTGGACCTGCTGCTCAAGCCCAACGGCCACATCGCCTCCCGGATCTGGTAGGCCCCCTCAGGCCTGGAAGCTGAGCCTCCCCACCAGCCCCTCGGCCGCCGAGTAGGGGTCGATCTTCCGGTCCCGGAGGTCCTCCAAAAGCGCCGCAAAGGCCGCCGTGCCCTCCACCGCCCCAAAGACCTTTTCCGCCGCCATCTCCCGCACCAGGGTCCGAAAGAAGTGGCGCTCCCGCAGGTTGACCCGCTCGGCGAGCTTGCCCGAGGCGGCGAGCTGGTCGCGGTGGGCGAGCGCCGCGTCCACCACCTCGGTGATCCCCTGGTCCTTGACCGCCACGGTCTTGAGCACCGGGGGCATCCACTCCCCGTGGGGGATGTGGCGCATGTCGAGCATCACGGCGAGCTGCTTCGCCACCTCGTCGGCCCCTGGGCGGTCGGCCTTGTTGATGATGAAGAGGTCGCCGATCTCCAGGATGCCCGCCTTCATGGCCTGGATGTCGTCGCCCATGCCGGGCAGGCACACCACCGCGGTGGTGTGGGCCAGGTCCACCACCTCGATCTCGTCCTGGCCCACCCCCACGGTCTCGATGACGATGACGTCGTAGCCCATGGCGTCGAGGACGAAGGCGGCCTCTCCGGTGGCCCGGCTCAAGCCCCCCAGGTGTCCCCGGGTGGCCATGGAGCGCACGAACACCCCGGGATCGGTGGCGTGACGCTGCATCCGCACCCGATCCCCCAGGATGGCACCCCCGGAGAAGGGGCTGGAGGGGTCGATGGCCACCACCCCCACCTTGAGGCCCCGGCCCCGAAACTCCCCGATGATCCGGTCCACCAGGGTGGACTTGCCCGCCCCGGGGGGGCCGGTGATCCCGAGGATGAACGCCCGGCCGGCGTGGGGGTACAGGGCCTTGAGGCCGGCGATGCCCTCCGGGTCCCCGTCCTCCAACAGCCGGATCAGCCGGGCCCCGGAGAGCTGGTGGCCCTTGAGGGCGCCTTCGACGTAGCGCATGGCTGGTTCCCTTCCCGGGCCGAGGCTAGCCCACGTGCTCCTTCATAAAGGTCTGGATGTCGGCGAGCGGGGTGCCGGGGCGAAAGAGGGCCTTCACCCCGGTCGCCAAGAGGGCCGGGATGTCGTCCTCGGGAATGGTGCCCCCGCCGAAGACCAGCACGTCCTCCATCTCCTTCTCCTTGAGCAGCCGCATCACCTCGGGGAAGACGTACTCGTGGGACCCGGACAGGACCGAGATGCCCACCACGTCCACGGCCTCCTGCAGCGCCGCGTTCACGATCTGCTCGGGGCTCTGGTGGAGGCCGGTGTACACCACCTCGTAGCCGCACTCCTGGAGGAACTTCGCCACCACCTTCGCCCCCCGGTCGTGGCCGTCCAGGCCGGGCTTGGCGATCAACACGCGAACCTTCTTCATCTCAACGCTCCTCGCGCTTTGCTGGTGATCGGTGATCGGTGATCGGTGACCAGTGACCGGTCGCCGCCCTAGAAGATCGCCGGATCCTGGTACGCTCCAAACACGTCCACCAGGGCTCCGCACACCTCTCCCAACAGGGCGTATTCGCCCACCGCTTCGACGATGGGGTACATCAGGTTCTCCTGGCCCCGGGCGGCGTCCCGGACCCGCCCCAGGGCGGCTTCCACGGCGGCGTTGTCGCGGTTCTTCTTCACCTCGGCGATGCGGGCCACCTGGGCGCGCTCCACCGAGTCGTCGATCTTGAGGAGGTGCAGGGGCTTGGCGTCCTTCTTCACGTACTTGTTGACCCCCACGATCACCTTGCGGCCGTCCTCCACCGCCCGCTGGAACTCCATGGAGGCGCGGATGATCTCGCTCTGGGGGTAGCCGGCCTCCACCGCCGCCACCATGCCCCCGAGGTCGTCGATCTTGCGGATATACTCCCGGGCCGCCTTCTCCATCTCGTTGGTCAGGGCCTCCACGAAGTAGGAGCCGGCCAGGGGGTCCACGGTGTTGGCCACCCCGGTCTCCTCGGCGAGGATCTGCTGGGTACGCAGGGCCACCGTCACCGCCTCCTCGGTGGGCAGGGCCTCGGCCTCGTCAAAGGAGTTGGTGTGGAGGCTCTGGGTGCCCCCCAAGACCGCCGCCATGGCCTCCACCGCGGTGCGCACGATGTTGTTGAGGGGCTGCTGGGCGGTGAGGCTCACCCCCGCGGTCTGGGTGTGGAAGCGCAACCACAGGCTCTTGGGGTCCTTGGCCCCAAACCGCTCCTTCATGATCCGCGCCCACAGGCGCCGGGCGGCCCGGAACTTGGCGATCTCCTCGAAGAAGTCGAGGTGGGCGTCGAAGAAGAAGGAGAGGTGGGGCGCGAAGGAGTCCACGTCCAGGCCCCGGGCCACCGCCGCCTCCACGTAGGCGATGCCGTCGGCCAGGGTGAACGCCAGCTCCTGCTGGGCGGTGGAGCCCGCCTCGCGGATGTGGTAGCCCGAGATCGAGACCGGGTGCCACTTGGGCGCGTGCTTGGCGCAAAACTCCATGGTGTCCACTAGGAGGCGCACGCTCTCCCGGGGGGGCCACACGTAGGACTTCTGGGCGAAGAACTCCTTGAGGGGGTCGTTTTGCACCGTGCCCCCGACCTTGTCCCAGCTCGCCCCCTGCTTCTTGGCCACCGCCAGGTACATCGCCAACAGCACCGGCGCCGGGTGGTTGACGGTCATCGAGGTGGTGACCTTATCGAGCGGGATCCCGTCGAAGAGGACCTCCATGTCCCGCAAGCTGTCGATGGCCACCCCGCACTTGCCCACCTCGCCCCGGGAGAGGGGGTGGTCGGAGTTGACGCCCTTGAGCGTCGGGAAGTGAAAGGCCACCGACAGGCCGGTCTGGCCGTTGTCCAGCAGGTACTTGTAGCGCTGGTTGGTATCCTCGGCGCTGCCGAAGCCCGAGAACTGCCGCATGGTCCACAGGCGGCCCCGGTACATGGTGTTTTGCACCCCCCGGGTAAAGGGGTACTGGCCCGGGAAGCCCAGGTCCTCGACGTAGTCGAAGCCCGGCAGGTCCCGGGGGGTGTACAGCCGGCCGATGGGGAGGTCCGAAAGGCTCTCGAAGGAGGCCTTGCGCTCCGGGTGCTTGCCGACGCTCTTGTCCACCCCCACCTGCCACCGCTCGGCCTCGAGCCGCAGCGTCTCGTCTCTACGATCCATGCACATGGTCAGCCTTCTCCTCTCACGAACCCAACAAATTGCGCGCGATCACCAGCCGCTGGACCTCGCTCGTGCCCTCGTACAGGGTCACGGCCATGGAGTCCCGCAGGTAGCGTTCCACCGGGTACTCCCGGACAAAGCCGTACCCCCCGTGAATCTGGAGCGCCTCGCGGCACACCCGCTGCACCATCTCGGTGGCGTACACCTTGGCCATGCTGGCCTCCTGGGTGTAGTTCTGGCCGAGCTCCTTTTTTTGGGCGGCCCGCAGGGTCAAGAGCCGCGCCGCGTCGAGCTGGGTGGCCATGTCGGCGAGCTTGAACTGGATCGCCTGGAAGTCGGCGATGGCCTTGCCGAACTGCTTGCGCTCCCGGGCGTAGTTGGTCGCCGAGGCCAGGGCCGCCCGGGCCAGGCCGCAGGAGTTGGAGGCGATGCCCACCCGGCCGCCGTCGAGGCTGGAGAGCATGACCTTGAAGCCGTCCCCCTCCCGACCCAGGAGCGCGGTGGCGGGCACCCGGCAGTTCTCCAGCACCAGCTCCACGGTGTCCGAAGCCCGCTGGCCGAGCTTCTCCTCCTTGCGCCCCACCTTGAAACCCGGGGTGCCCGCCTCCACCAGAAAGACGCTCATGCCCCGCTTGCCCGCGTCCTTGTCGGTCTTGGCGGCCACCATCACCACCCCGGCGTAGGTGCCCGAGGTGATGAAGATCTTGGTGCCGTTGAGGACGTAGCCGTCCCCGTCCTTCTCGGCCGTCGCCCGCAGGCTCCCCGCGTCGGAGCCGGCGTTGGGCTCGGTCAGCGCAAAGGCCCCGGCCGCGTACTCCCCCGAGGCGATCTTGGGGATGTAGCGCTCCCGCTGCTCGGCCGAACCGAAGCGGTAGATGCCCTCGCACACCATGTTGGTCACCGACGTCGTCACCGCGTGGCTCGCGCACGCCGCGCCGATCTCGGCAAGGGCCAGGGAGTACGCCACGGCGCCCATCCCCGTACCCCCGGCCTCGGCGGGGACCAGCATGCTCATCAAGCCGAGCTCGGCCATCTTCTTCAGGGTCTCGGCGGGGAACCGCTCGGTGCGGTCGATCTCGTCGGCGACGGGCGCGATCTCCTTTTCGGCGAAGCGCCGCACCATCTCCTGGATCATCCGTTGTTCTTCGGTAAGGGCGAACTCCATGCCTTCTCTCCTCGTTACCCAAGTCGGGTCATTGTGAACCGCGCCGACGCAGCAAAGGACGGGGTTCTTTTGACAGGATGACAGGATAAGATCTGATGTTGGAGTCAAGGCACCCCCAAACATCCTGTCCATCCTGTGATCGTGTCAAGAACCTAGCCACCCCCTGCGTCAGGAAACACCTTCCGGTCCGCCGGTGCCCCAGCATCCTGATCATCCTGGCAGGGGGCATTTCATGCTTCGGCGAATAGCCCTAGTTGCTTCGTCCTCTTCGGGATACTGGCTTTCGGCAACAGGTCTTGTATGAACGTCGCAGGTACATTGCTGAGTTCTCGCGGCTCCAGCTTGTGAAGCCCGCCTCCGTACACTCGCCCCTCGCCGAGGAGAGCATCCGGTGCCAACTCATTCAGGGCAGTCCAGACTCTGCGCAGGAGTTCTGGGTCTTGCGCCACTTCCCGAGCAAGTAGAGGCGTCGGGTACAGCGCCAAGTAGACGTTTGCAACAGTCGCGCGTGAGCCATTAAGAATGAAGCGAAAGGGCCTACCGCTCTTAGCGTCGCCACGACCGAGATAGGTGCAGACTATCGGAGCGGGTGGCCGGTCCTCTTGGCTGTACCACAAGAAGCGGTGCTTGCAGAGATACCGCTCGTGAAGCCCTCGCACCTTACCCTCTTCAAGGTAAGAATAGAGGGATGGAAAACGCCTGCGGATATCCTCCTCGGACAGTTTTGTATCGAGCAAGAAGAGGCGGCGCCCGATGTCAGGCGAACCGTCTTCCCGCGCCCTCACTTCGTCGCACTGTAGATAGCGGGGGCTCGGCAGGATAGGTGTAACAACCTCCTTCGGGAGGCCTCGTGCGGCGATCTCTTGTTCAGGGAGGATAAAGAAGCTGTTGTCTCCCGTGGCGAGGCCGCGTTTAATCTGGAAGAAGTCCGCGAGCGTCAAGCCGCTCTCTCGACGCCGCACGTCGGCCGAGGGAAAGCGCGTCCACTTCGGCTCGTGGGCAAGGGCGCGCGCTGAGACAAGGCGCGAAAGCTTGGGATCAAGCAGGGTGCCACCGAATGTGAACTTCACTTCGTGATCCACAGGCGGCGCATCGTTCTTGAACCACACGACAGCAGACGAGACGAGGGCGTCGGCAAACTGGACGTCGTTCGGGTCGAAGCGGTGGATGTGGAGCAGCGTGACACGGTCGAGGAGGTACCTCTTCACGGCCTGGCCGTAGTTGACGTCCATGAATTCGCTCGGGATGAGCCAACCGGCGACTCCTCCCACAGCCATCCAGGAGTGAGACAGTCCGAGAAAATGGCAATACAGGCCAGCCAATCCGCTGAGCTTCATGCCGCTCGCCTGCTGCGTTCGAAACTGAAGGCGAGTCTTCTCGCCGTTGGGCATGTGGTGATGTCGGACATACGGGGGATTACAGATCAGGACGTTGAAGCGAGGTGACGACTCTGCTTGCGTGAAATCGGCGAGTTCCAGCGCAAGGCCCGTGTCCGCCCACAGATGTGCCGCTGGCCTCCCGTAGTGCGAGTCGAGCTCGAAGCCAAGGGCTTCGACGATACGATTCTTGGGAAAGGCCGCAAGAAGGCCGGAGTAGAAGGAGCCGGTGCCGATAGCGGGGTCAAGGAAACGAACTTCGGTGGCGGGAGGCAATACGGTCGCTGCGTAGCGCAGAATGTCCTCGGCGAGGGCTGAGGGAGTGGCGAACTGGCCGAGACGGTTGCGTTCGGCCTGAGTCTTCTCCGCGTCCAGAGAAGCCTGCAACGCGAGGCGCTCCTGCTCTTTCGCTGCGGTGGAGTGAGACATGTTCAGATTCCGAACTTGGCGAGGTCGTCGATGCGGTGTTCCCAAACCCAGTCGATGCCCTCGGCGGCCTCGTATCCGAGGTAGCCGCTGTCAAAGTAGCCGCAGAGAAAGAGGTTGAACTGCACCCTGCTCCCGTACGTGCTGCGAAGCTGCGAGATCTTCACGGCTTCTTCTTTGCGTCGCTTGTTGGTGTTGGTGAAATCGCCTGCGGACTTGGCCTCAAAGAAGACGGGGAAGCTGCGCTTGTTCGCCCGCTTCGGACTAATGACGGCGTCGATGGGGATGGTTACAGACTTGATGCCGCCTTCGAGCTTCACAGGGACATTCATGCGAAAACCGAAGGTGCCGGGCAGCATGGCGTCGAAGTTCACGCTGTCGCCAGCCGCGATTTGTTGGTAGCCGCGCCTTTCAAGCCATGTCTTGATGACCGCGAGGGGCGGGCAGGCCGCCATCCGGAGCGTTGGAAGGATCGCCGGGTTCTCCCGCATCGTCGCCGGCCGGATGTTTGTGAGGTTACCAGTCGAATGCAGAGCTATCTCCACCTCCTTGGTAGTCTGAACGCGAGTCTCTCGGAAGGCTTTCGGCGCGAACTTCATGAACCAGTCGTTGTACATGTCTACTGACCGCGCAACGTCGGCTTTCCATTTGCTGGGCTTATCTCGATTGACTGCCATTCGCTATGCGATCTCCATGTGCCCGCAAACAGTATGTTCAGGATGCTGGGGCCCACGGGCCCGCGCGTCAGGAAACACCTTCAGGTCCGGCGGTACCCCACCATCCTGAACATCCCGTTATCCTGTCGAAAGCCCCCCCTCGCGTCAGGAAGACCTCTACTCCAGGGCCTGCTCCCCGGGCTCGGCCAGGTGTTGGTAGTGGCAGCGCCGGCAGTTGTCTTTGTTGCGGTCTTTGCGGTGGCAGTCGCCGACGAAGCAGCCCGTCATGGTGGGGCGGTTGGTCTCGATTTGCGCCTTGTCGTGGGCGAGGTTGCGGTGGCAGTCGAGGCACTGCATCTCGAGGGGCCGTCCCCGGTCGTCCTTGCCAGCGAGGTGCACCTTGTGGTTGACCCGGATGAACTTCTTCTGCTCGGTCTCCGCCGTCAGGATCGCCTCGTGGCAGCCCCGGCACTTGCTCTCCAGCCGCTCGTCGGTGGAGAAGTACTTCTCGGGGATCAGCTGGTCCCGCACGAAGCCCAGGAGGTTCGGGCCCACCGGGAGGGTGGCGTGCTGGCCGTGGCACTCGTAGCAGCTCACCCGGTCCGCCGGGTGCCCCTGGCTCCGCTTCCACATGGCCGTCAGCTCCCCGTGGCACGAAGCGCACTGGGAGGGCGCCGTGTTGACCCAGCGGGCCGCGAGAAGAAAGACCACCACCCCCGCGAAGGCCAACGCGGCGATGAGGCCGGCGATGCCCCCCTTGGTCATGCGCGCCAGGCGCCGCACCAGAAACTGCATCGTTACGCTCCTTCGCTCAGACGGGATGGATGGTGACCCGCAGGTCGCGCCAGGTTTGGGCCCCTCGCTCGTCCGAGGCGAAGGGGCTCAGGGCCGACACCGATACCCCAGGGCCGTGCCGGTGCCACCACGGCGCCGCCGCGGGCCGGGGAGCCGGGCGGACGGCCCCCAGGGGGTTGGTCAAGAAGCCCTTCCGGCTCACCAGGAGCGGCTCCCCCTCGCCCCCCGCCCCGGCGTTTCGGGCGGTGGCGGCCACGCCCCCGGCCCAGTGGCCGAAGTCCTCGGCGAGCGCCGCGGCCTGGGGGTGGAGCCCCTGCACCAGGCGCACCCGCGCGGTGGCCTCCCCCACCTGGGTGCGCAGCCGCACCCGGTCGCCGGCCTCAAGGCCGAGGCGAGCCGCCGCCTCGGGGTTTAAGTACACCGGGTTCTCGAACCGGATCTCCCGCCCCCAGCGGGTGTTGGCGAACCCCGCCCCGAGCTCCGGGTGGGACAGGATCACCAGGGCGAAATCCTCCCCGGCCAGGGCCTTGAGGTCTCGGGGCACCCGGTGCACCAGGAGACCCGCCACCTCCAGCTTCCCCGACGGGGTGGCGAAGCCGACCCCGGCGGCCCAGGGGTAGGCGGGCTCCGCGCCCACCCAGGTCCCGTCCCCCAAGAGCCCGGCGGCGACCTCCGGCACCCCGGCCAGGCGCTCCTGGAGGTAGCTCCCCGTGTCCGCGAAGGGGAACTCCGCCCGGGCCGGGTGCTCCAGGAGGGCGAGCAGCTCCAGGAGCACATCCCCGAGCTGGCGGGCTTGCCCCAGGGGGCCCCGGCCCGGCCCGTCGAAGAGCGCCTCCAGGGGGGTGTCCGGCGCCTTCAGGGCCCGGGCCTCGGGCGCCCGGGGCGTCACCGGCTGCTGGAGCACCGCGTAGGGGCGCCCGTCCCCCTGGTACCCCCCAAAGAGGTTCCAGCACTCCAGGTCGGCCGCCGCGGGGAGCACCAGGTCGGCGAGCTCCGCGGTTTCGGTCCGGTGGGTGTCGAAGGCCACCAAGAGGCCCACCCGCCCCTCGTCGGCGAAGACCCGGCGAACCGCCTCGCTCCGGGGGCTCCAGTACACCGGGTTGGAACGGTAGGCGAGGACCAGGGACGCCCGCTCCCCCCCCGCCAGGAGATCCTTGACCGCCCGGGCCCGGGGCAGGGTCGGCGCCAGGCGCGGCACCCACTCCGGCACCCGCGCCAGCCGCACCCCCGCCCCCTCGGGATTACCCCCGGCCGCGTTGAGGACCGCGGCGGCCCCCTCCAGCGCCCCGGCCCCGTGAGTCCCCGAGGCGTCCACCAGGCACAGGCCCGGGCCTTCGGCCGAGAAGCCCCGGGCGAGCTTCACCAGGCGGTTGGCGGGGAGCCCGGAGGCCTGCTCCACGAACTCCGGGGTATAGGGCAGGAGGGCTTCGAGGAGCTCCTCGGGAGCCGAAGCCACGACCCGGCCGAAGGCCTCCCGATTAAGCCACCCCTCGCTGAGCAACACCCGCACCAGGCCGAGGAGCACCAGCCCCTCGGTGCCGGGCCGCACCGGCACCCACTCGCTGGCGAGGCTCCCGGTGACGCCCCCGTATGGGCCCAGGGCGACGACCCGCACGCCCCGCTCCCGGGCCGCCACCAGGTCCCGGGCGAAGGGAGCGAAGCACGCCCCCTGGTCCAGGGGCCGGGCGCCCACCAGGAGCACCGTCCGCGCCCGGGCGAGGTCGGGTAGCCCGAGCTCGGCCCCGTACACCGCCCGCTGCACCTCCCGGGCGGTCCACGCCCGGGAGGCGTCGTGCTCCGCGATCCGGGTCACCCCGAGGCGTTCCAACAGCGGCCCGGCCAGGGGATCCGGGCGCCCCAGATCCACGTACGCCGAGGCCGGGTCGGCCGCCAGGGCCTTGGCCACCCGGCCGAGGGCCTCGCCCCAGGGGATCTCGACCCAGCGGCCTTCGCCCCGGGCGCCCACCCGGGCCAGGGGCCGCAGCACCCGCTCCGGGTCGTAACACGCCTCCAGCATCTGGTACGCCCGGGGGCAGGCGGCGCCGAGGCGCCCCGCCGCCGGGTTGGGGGCCACCTGCACCGCCCGGTCCCCGTCGCGGAAGGCCACCAGCGCGCAGTGGGCGTCGCAGCCCGGGCAGGCGGTGGGCAGGGGGTCCCGGAACCGCCGCAGGGACCGCTCCACCCCCGCGTTCCACGGCTTCTCCACCGCCCGCAGGGCCCTTTGCTTGTTCTCCACGGCGAGCCCCGTGGCCCCCACGGCACCCGCCGCCAGGAACTGCCGTCGGTTCAGCTCGTGCATGGTCGCTCCTCCGCAGCCACCCGCTCACATGAGCGGGATGTACTCGCCCCCCATCACCACGTTGAAGCGCATGCAGAAGATCCCCACCATCACCAGCACCGCGGCAAAGCCGTACACCGCCGTGTTGCGCATCCGCGGGGACGACACCAGCACCAGGGGGATCACCTTGCCCAGCAGGGTCTCGACCCCCAAGAAGAGGGGCGCGAAGGCCCCGGTGAGGAAGAGCCGGGCCGTCTCCATGGACTCCCGCTCCCCGAAGTAGTGCACCCCCACGTCCGAGAGGCTCAGGAAGAGGTCGAACACCAGGAGCCACAGGAGCATCTGGCCGAGGCCGTTCATCAGCTCGGTGTTGCTCTTGCCGTCCTTGGAGAAGAAGCGGTCCTTGATGATCGTGACGAGGATCATCATGGCCACCCCCGACACCAGGGCCGAGGTGAGGAACAGGATGGGCATCATGCTCGAGCGCCACAGGGCGTGGGCCTTGGCGAAGCTCAAGATGAAGCCGGTGTACCCGTGGACCATGAGGGCCAGGGGGATGCCGATCAAGCCGAAGAGCTTGGTGCGGGCCTTGTCGCCCTTGAACATGAAGTAGCCGTAGACGATGCAGTTGATCGGGTAGATCGTGAGCAAAAACGAGCCCCAGGAGATCGGGCTGGTGCCGCTCAGGTACACGAAGAGGTGCCACGCCCGGAGCGGCCGCCCCGAGTGGGCCAACAGGAACATGGGGGCGGCGATCAGGAGCAGGGTGGCGATGACCACCCCGACCTTGCCGAGCGGCTTGTACTTCTCGAAGCCGAAGCCGTAGGCGAGGGTGGAGATGATGAAGGACCCCGCCGACAGCCCGGTGAGGTAGAAGTAGATGGCGATGGAGAGGCCGAAGGCCTCGCCGTGGGGCACGGTGTAGAGCAGCGTCATGTCCATGGCTCACTCCTCCGGGCCGTGGGGCACGAGGCGGCTCGCCTCGTCGTCGAGACCGGCGTAAAACACCTGGGGGCGGTTGCCGCTCTCGGGCTTGAGGACCGCCACCGACTCCCGGGCGAGCGCCCGGGCGATGGGGCTGTCCGGGTCCGCGAGGTCGCCAAAGAGCATCACCCCGGTGGGGCACGCCGAGGCGCAAGCGGGGGGGCCGTAGCCGTCCCGCACCCGGGGCCAGCACCAGTCGCACTTCTCGGCCACCCCCCGGGTGGGGTGGATGAAGCGCACCGCGTAGGGGCAGGCGGCCATGCAGTAGCCGCAGCCGATGCAGCGGTGGGGGTCGATGTACACGATGCCGTTGGGCAGCTTGTAGGTCGCCTGCACCGGGCACACCGTGGTGCACGCCGACTCTCCGCACTGGTTGCACAGGACCGGGATGAAGTGGCGGCGCACCTTGGGGTAGGTGCCCTTCTCCACTTCCTTCACCCAGGTGCGGTACTGGCCCAGGGGCACGTCGTTTTCCGCCTTGCACGCCACCTGGCAGGTGCGGCAGCCGATGCACTTTCGGAGGTCGATGAGGAACCCGTACTGTTTCTCCGCCATGGTCGCCCTATCCTCCCTCGTCGTTTCGGGAGTAGAGGGCCGTGAAGCCGAGCAGGAAGGCCACCAGGCCCCCGCCCGCCACCACGCCCCAGAACCCGAGGCCGTACACCCATCGCAGCGCCCGGGACCCGGGCTGATTGGCCGCCGCTGGCTTGATGTGGAAGGAGGAGAGCTCGACGCCCCCCTTGGTCTCCGGCACCCGGTGGCAGGTCGGGCACCGCTGCCCGGTCACCGTCTCCTCCCCGTGGGCCGCTTCGCCCTGGTGGCAGGCGACGCACTCGGTCACCGCGTGGCGGCTGGCCAGGTCCCCCTTGCCGTGGCCGCCGAGCCGAAAGCGCGCCAGGAGCCCCCCCACGTCGTAGGCGCGGACCTGGTCCACGTGGCAGGTCCCGCAGGTGGCCGCCAGGTTGTCCCGGTGGACCGCCGAGCCGGGGTCGGCGCTTCGGCGCACGTAGTGGGCGGTGTGGCAGTGGGAGCAGAAGGGCGCCGCCGGGTGGGCCTCGTCCCAGGCCTTGCCGTGGATGGTCTTGGCCCAGCCCTCGGCCTTCTGGCTCTCCTGGGGGGGCGGCTTGATGCCCTTGAGCACCAGGCGCTCCAGGGCGTCTCGGGGGTACACCCCCTCGGGGGGCGTCGCCGAGTGGCACGCCCGGCAGTCCACCGCGGGGTACCCCGTCCGGGGGTGGAAGTTGGGGTCGCTCTCCTGGTGGCAGTCGACGCACTCCAGGCCCTTTTGGGCGTGGATGGAGAGGTTGTAGGCCGCCTGGTCCACGTGCAGGACCCGGGCGATGCCGGTCGCCGCCCCGGCCCCGAAGCCCGGCAAGCCGTGGCACTTCTCCAGGCACTTGTCGTTGGTGTAGGGCTTCTCCACCGTCTCGGTGGGCGGCCACAGGGCCTCCGGGGCCTTCGGAGCCTCCGAGGTCCCGAGGGCCACGGCGGGCACCCCTAGGGACGCCATCACCAGGAATCGGGCGAGTGCGCGCATGACGTCTCCCTTCCCCTAGGCCAGGGACCGCTCCAGGATCTCGGCGATGTCGAGAACCTGGACGTCGTCTTCCCGCTTGTGGTCCTTCATGCCGTCCCCGAGCATGGTCAGGCAGAAGGGGCACGCGGACCCCACCACCTTGGCCCCGGTCTCCAGGGCCTCGGCCGCCCGGGCGGTGTTGATCCGGGGGGCCTCCTCCTCCATCCACATCCGGGCGCCGCCGGCGCCGCAGCAGAAGTTCTCGGTGCCGCACCGCCCCATCTCCACCAGGGCCAGCCCCTCGACCCCGGCCAGGAGCGCCCGGGGCTCGGCCACCACCCCGGCGTAGCGCGACAGGTAGCAGGAGTCATGGAGGGTGACCGTCTCCCGGAACGGCCGCACGGGCTTGAGGCGCCCCTGGGCCACCAGCTCGAGGAGGAACTCGGCGTGGTGGACCACCTGGTAGTGGCCGCCGAACTGGGGGTACTCCTTGCCGAGGCTCTTGGCGCAGTGGGGGCACGGGGCGACGATGCGCTTCACCCCCAGGGCGTCCATGGCGGCGACGTTTTCCGCCACCAGGCTCTGGTACAGGTACTCGTTGCCGCTGGCCCGGGCCGGGTCGCCGCAGCACTTCTCCTGGGTGCCGAGCACCCCGAAGCTCACCCCGGCCCGGGTGAGCAGCCGCGCCACCGTCGCCATCACCCGTTGGTAGCGGTCGTCGTAAGCCCCGGCGCACCCCACCCACAGGAGCACGTCGAACTCGGGGTTCTCCTCCTCGGGCAGGACGCGCAGCTCCACCCCTCGGCGCTTCATCCAGTCGTTGCGGGCCGACCAGCCCACGCCCCAGGGGTTGAAGTTGTTCTCCAGGTTCTTATTGACGGTGACCAGCTCGTGGGGCATCTGGCCCTCCATCAGGACCAGGTGGCGCCGCATGTCCACGATCTTGTCCACGTGCTCGATGGTCATCGGGCACGCTTCCATGCAGTGGCGGCAGGTGGTGCAGGACCAGAGGTCGGCCTGCTGGACCCCCGCGCCGTCGATCAGCGGATCCTCGAAGGCGTCACCCTGGCCCCGGCGCACGAAGGGCGCCTTGGCGCTCCAGTGGGCCTTGAGGTCTTGAATGACCTTCTTGGGGCTCAGGGTCTTACCGGTGGCGAAGGCGGGGCAGGCGGCCTGGCACCGGCCGCAGCGCACGCACGCCTCCAGGTCTAGAAGCTGCTTCCAGGTGAAGCGCTCCGCCTGGCCGACCCCGTACACCTCGGAGTTCTCGATGTCCACGGGCTTGAAGGCGCCCTTGGGCCCGCGGTTCTGGAAGAAGATGTTGGCCGCCCCAAAGACCGCGTGGCCGAGCTTGCTCCAGCTCAAGGAGGCTACCGCCGCGAGGGCCAAAAGCAGGTGGAGGCGCCAGACGACCCCGGCGAGCCAAGCCACCCAACGGTCGGGCAGCGCCTGGAAGGGCAGGCTTACGGCGAAAGCCACCGGGTGCCACAGGTTCCACAGCCCGCCGGTGGCCCCGATGCGCAGCGCCGTGACCAAAAGGCCCGAACCGAAG
This sequence comes from Deltaproteobacteria bacterium, assembly GCA_037446775.1. Taxonomy (GTDB): domain Bacteria; phylum Desulfobacterota; class Deferrisomatia; order Deferrisomatales; family JACRMM01; genus JBBIIA01. The sequence goes on along the minus strand of JBBIIA010000073.1, from coordinate 5,107 downwards.
ACGGCGAGGACGAGGACCAGGGCGAACCGATCCTCGGGCTTCTCGTCGAGGCGGTCGGGGCGCTCGCGGTAGCGCCGCTGGTACAGCTTGACGACCCCGTACAAGCCGAGGCACGCCAGGGCCTCCACCGCGAGGGCGAAGGGGCCCGCCGCCCAGCCCGGCAGCCGCACGGCCACCTGGAGCCCGACGACCAGGGCCAGCATGCCGACGAAGGCGGCGAAGACGAAGAGGTGGTATCGGCCCTCGGGCTGCTCCCGGAGGATCCGCCGGTGGCCCAGAAGCGCCCGGGCGAGCTCGACGAGCCGCAGGCGAACCTCGCCCCACCGGGGCTCGGGGCCCCCCAGGGCTACCCGGCGGTAGGCGCGCCAGACCCCGGCGGCGAAGACCCCCACCACCGTCAGGACGAGGCCGAAATCGAGTGCGTTGACCATCGTCTGTCCCTTCCCTGTCGCAGGCCCCTAGCGGGCCGGGGGAGACGAAGCGCGGAGGGGCTCCGGGCCCCTTCCCGGGGCCCGGAGCCAGGTAACCCGAAGGTCAGGCCTTGGCCTTGACCTCCTTCACCTTCTCGATGAGCTGGGGCACGGTCTTAAAGAGATCCGCCACCAGGCCGTAGTCGGCGACCTCGAAGATGGGCGCCTCCTCGTCCTTGTTGATGGCCACGATCACCTTGGCGGCCTTCATGCCCGCCACGTGCTGGATCGCCCCGGAAATGCCGAAGGCGAAGTACAGGTCGGGGGCGACGATCTTGCCGGTCTGACCGACCTGGAGATCGTTGGGCACCAGGCCCTCGTCCACCACCGCCCGGCTGGCGCCCACCGCGCCCCCCAGGAGGTCGGCGAGCTCCTCCACCAGCTTGACCCCGGCGGCATCCTTGAGCCCCCGACCGCCCGAGACGATGACCTTGGCCTCGGTGAGCTCGGGGCGTCCGGACTTGGTGAACTGGTACCCGACCACCTTGGCGCCAGCGGCTTCGCCGACCCCGGCGAGCTCGGCGACGGCCCCGGCCATGCCCCCGGGAGCAGCGGCGTCGAAGGCCGTCTCCCGCACCGTCAGGGTGTGGATGGGGGTGTCCACGGCCACCCGGGCCTCGGCGTTGCCGGCGTACATCGGCCGCACGTACTCGGTACCGGCGTCGCCCTTGGCGAAGCCGATGACGTCGCTGACCATGCCGGCGTCGAGAAGCGCCGCCAGCCGGGGCACCAGGTCCTTGCCGGTGGTGGTCGCCGCGGCCAGCACGGCCGTGTAGCCCTTCTCCTTGACCAGGGCGGCCAGGGCGGCGGCGTGGCCCTCGGCGGTGTAGTCGGCCACCCCGGCGGCCTCGCTCCACCAGGCGGTCTTGGGCCCGAAGTCCTTGAGGCGCTCGGCCGCGGCCTTGGCCCCCTTGCCCAGGGCGACGACATCGACGTCGGTCCCCAACAGGGCGGCGAGCTTCTTCCCGGCGGCCACGGCCGGGTACGTGGCGTGGCGGACGTCCCCCTCCCGCAGCTCCGCGATCACGAGAATCGACATGGGTGTTCTCCTCTCTAGGTTTCTTGGCGGGGACGGGCGCCTACAGCGCCTTCGCCTCGTTGATCAGCTTCTCCACCAGCTCGTCGACGCTCGCCACCCGCTGGCCCGCCTTGCGGGGCGGGGGCGCCGAGAGGCCCAGCACCCGGGTGCGGCTGACCGGGGAGACCCCGAGATCGGCGGGGGTCACCTTCTTCACTTCCTTCTTCTTCGCCTTCATGATGGCCGGCAGGCTGGCGTAGCGGGGCTGGTTGAGGCGCAGGTCGGCGGTGATGACCGCGGGCAGGGCGACCTCCTTGGTCTCCAGGCCGCCGTCGATCTCGCGCTGCACCGTGGCGGTCTTGCCCTCCACGGCGACCTTGTACGCGAAGCACGCCTGGGGGATCCCGAGCAGGCCGGCCATCATCTGGGCCGCCTGGTTGTTGTCGGTGTCCACCGACTGCTTGCCCGCCATCACCAGGTCGGGCTTCTCCTGGGCGTACACCGCGGCGAGCAGCTGGGCCACCCCGGCGCTGTCGAGCGGCGCGGGCACGGTGACCAGGTACGCCCGGTGGGCGCCGAGGGCGAGACCGGCCCGCAGGGTCTCCTCGTTTTCGGGGCCGCCGATGGTGACCAGGAAGACGTCGCCGCCAGCCTTCTCGGTGAGGCGCACCGACTCCTCGATGGCGTACTCATCGAAGGGGTTCACCAAAAAGTTCACGCCTTCGGTCTCGATCCCGGTGCCGTCCTTCTTCAGGCGGACCTTCACGTCGGGGTTCGGGACCCGCCGCACGGGTACCATGATCTTCATCGGTCGGTCTCCTTTCGAGGAAGAGGGGGGAGCGCTAATCGCGGAGCACGGCGCGAGCGATGACCATGCGCTGCACCTCGCTCGTGCCTTCGTAGATTTCGGTGATCTTGGCGTCGCGGTAGAACCGCTCCACCGGGTACTCCTCCACGTAGCCGTAGCCGCCAAACACCTGGATGGCTTCCCGGGTGGCCTTCATGGCGACGTCCGAGGCGAAGAGCTTGGCCATGGCGGCTTCCTTGCCGTAGTTCTTCATCCCCTGGTCCTTCATCCACGCGGCGCGCTGGGTCAAGAGGCGCGCCGCGTCGATCTCGGTGGCCATGTCGGCGAGCTTCCACTGGATGGCCTGGAAGTTCGAGATCGACTGGCCGAACTGGACCCGCTCCTTGGCGTAGGCCGTGGCGTGCTCCAGGGCGCCCCGGGCAATGCCCACGGCCTGGGAGGCGATGCCGATGCGGCCGCCGTCCAGGGTGGCCAGGGCGATCTTGAAGCCCTCCCCGAGCCCCCCGAGCAGGTTCTCGGCGGGGATGCGGCAGTCCTCGAAGACCAGCTCGGCGGTGGAACTCGCCCGGATGCCGAGCTTGTGCTCTTCCTTGGCGACCTTGTAGCCGGGGGTGTCCGCCGAGACGATGAAGGCCGACAGGCCCTTGACGCCGGCCGCCTTGTCGGTGACGGCGATCACCACCGCCACCCCCGCGGGCCCGCCGTTGGTGATGAAGATCTTGGAGCCGTTGAGAACCCACTCCTTGCCGTCCCGCACCGCGGTGGTCTTCTGGTTCGACGCGTCGCTCCCGGCCTGGCTCTCGGTGAGGCCGAGGCACCCGAGCATCTGGCCCGAAGCGAGCGGCGTGAGGTAGCGGCGCTTCTGCTCCTCGGTACCGAACCGGTAGATGGGGTCACAGCACAGGCTCGAATGGGCCGAGACCACCACGCCGGTGGAGGCGCACACCGCGGAGAGCTCCTCGACGATGATCGCGTAGCACCGGTAGTCCATGCCGCCCCCGCCGTACTCCTCGGGCATCGCCGCCCCCAAAAAGCCGAGCTCGGCCATCTGGGCGGTGATCTCGGGGCGGAACTTGCCGCTCTTGTCCATCGCCGCGGCGTGGGGCGCCACCTCTTCCCGGGCAAACTTGCGGGCGGTGTCCCGCACCATCTTTTGGATGTCGTCCAGTTCGAAGTCCATGATCTCCTCGTCTCATGCAAGGGGAAGCGGGCCCCAACCAGGGGGCCCCAATCCAACCCAACTCCTCCCTCGGCCCTCCGGGGGTCCTACCGGGGTTTTTTTGACCGGATAACGGGATGAGATCGGATGGGGGAGCAGTGGCTGCCCATCCCGTTGCCCTGTCAACTCCTCATGCAGTTTGGGGCTTTTTGGACAGGATGACAGGATGAAAATCTGATGTTGGAGTCAAGGCACCCCAAACATCCTGCCCATCCCGTTGCCCTGTCAACTCCTCATACAGCTTGAGGCTTTTTGGACAGGATTACAGGATGAAAATCTGATGTTGGGACAACGGCACCCCAAACATCCCGTCCATCCCGTTATCCTGTCAAAAACCCCGTCCCGTTCCAGATGGACAACCCCCGAAGCTCGAACTACCGCCCCAGCAACATCCTGTCCATCCTGTTATCCTGTCACCCCCCCCGTCCCGTTCCAGATGGACAACCTCCGAGGCTGGAACTACCGCCCAAGAAACATCCTGTCCATCCTGTTATCCTGTCAAAAACCCCC
>JBBIIA010000073.1:0-971 GCA_037446775.1 Deltaproteobacteria bacterium | reverse complement strand
TACCTCCGAAGCTCGAACTACCGCCCCAGCCCCATCCTGTCCATCCTGTTATCCTGTCAAAAACCCCCGTCTAGCTCCAGGCAGGCAAGACCCCAAAGAGCATCCCGCCCATCCTGTTATCCTGTCAAGAACCCCGTCTAGCTGGAGTAGTCGTAGAACCCCTTGCCCGACTTCCGCCCGAGGTTGCCTGCGTCCACCATCTTCTTCAATAGGGGGCAGGGGCGGTACTTCGAGTCGCCGAAGCCCTCGTACAGCACCTCCATGATGTAGAGGCAGACGTCGAGGCCGATCAGGTCGGCGAGCTCCAGGGGGCCCATGGGGTGGTTCATGCCGAGCTTCATCACCGTGTCGATGTCCTTGGGCGACGCCACCCCCTCGTACAGGGTGAAGACCGCCTCGTTGATCATCGGCAAGAGGATGCGGTTCGAGACGAAGCCCGGGCTGTCGTTGACGCACACCGGCACTTTGCCGAGCTTCTTCGACAGGTCCTCGATGGCCGTGTACACCTCGTCCGAGGTTTGCAGGCCCCGGACGATCTCGATCAGCTTCATCACCGGCACCGGGTTCATGAAGTGCATCCCGATGACCCGCTCGGGGCGCTTGGTCACCTTGCCGATTTTGGTCACCGAGATCGACGAGGTGTTGGAGGCGAGGATGCCCCCGGGCTTCACCACGCGGTCGAGGTCCTCGAAGATCTTGAGCTTGATGTCCACGTTCTCGGTGGCCGCCTCCACCGCCACGTCCACCCCGGCGAGATCCGCCAGCTCGGTGGTGGTCTGGATGCGCCCCAGGGCCGCGTCGCGGTCCGCCGCCGACATCTTGTCCTTGGCCACGAGCCGGTCCAGGCTCTTGGCGATGGCCGCCACGCCCTTTTGCACCAGGGACTCCGAGATGTCGCGGAGCACCACCGGGTAGCCCGCAACGGCAAACACCTGGGCGATGCCGTGCCCCATGGTGCCCGCACCGATCAC
>JBBIIA010000072.1:0-19521 GCA_037446775.1 Deltaproteobacteria bacterium | reverse complement strand
TGCCGTGGTCCACGTGGCCAATCGTGCCGACGTTTACGTGCGGCTTCGTACGCGCAAACTTCTCCTTCGCCATGGCTCCGCCTCCTTCCAGCTGTGGTGCGCCTGGTCCCCGGGCCGAAGGCGGGGGATGCTACCACGCGACCTACGTTGGTTCAATTCCTTTGGGCCCTACCCTTCACCGTCCACCCACCAAACCAGCCGCCGTCCCGTCCGGCACTTCCTGATAGTGGCTGAAGTGCATCGAGAACGTCCCCCGCCCCTGGCTCCGCGAGCGCAGCCCCGTGGCGTAGCCGAACATGCTGCCCAGGGGCGCCAGCGCCCGGATGACCTGCGCCCCCCCCCGCGGCCCCAGGTCTCGGATCGCCGCTCTTCGACTACCGAGGTCACCCAGCACGTCCCCCACGAACTCCCCGGGGACCACGACCTCCACCTCCATGGCCGGCTCCAAGAGCGCCAAACCAGCTTCGCGAAGGGCCTCCCGAAAGGCCGTGGTCGCTGCCATCTTGAAGGCCATCTCCGAGCTGTCCACCTCGTGAGCCGAGCCTCCCCGAACCACGACCTTCAGACCAACCAAGGGAAAACCCGCCAGCGCCCCCCGGGAGGCGGCTTCTTCGACTGCCTTCTTAATCGCCGGCAGGTACTCCCGAGGCACCCCACCCGGCGCTTCACCGTCGTCGAAGAGCAGCCCCGCTCCCGGGTCCACCGGAGAGACCTCCAGGACCACATGGCCGTACTGCCCCCGCCCGCCGCTCTGCCGCACGAACCGGCCTTCCCCCTGGCCTCCCCGCCGTACCGTCTCCCGGTAGGCTACGGTGGGCTTCCCCACGTTCGCCTCCACGTGAAACTCCCGGAGCAAGCGATCGACGATGATCTCCAGGTGCAGTTCGCCCATGCCCGAAATCACCGCCCGCCCGGACTCCCCGTCCACTCCCACGTGGAAGGTCGGGTCCTCAGCGGCCAACTTCCCCAGGCTCGCCTCCAGGCGTTCCTGATCCGCGAGGGTCTTGGGCTCGACCACCACCGCCATCACCGGCGCCGGAAAGTCCATCGGCTCCAGCACCACCGGCGCCGCCGGGTCGCACAGGGTATCTCCCGTTGCCGTACCCTTCAACCCCACGGCCGCAGCGATGTCGCCGGTGGCCACCCCGTCCACTTCCCGGCGCTCGTTGGCGTGCATTTCGAGGATCCGCCCGATGCGCTCTTTCTTGCGCCCCTTGGCGTTGAGCACGTAGCTGCCGGCCTGAAGCGCCCCCGAATACACGCGAAAGAAGGTGAGTTGCCCCACGTACGGATCGGTCATCACCTTGAAGGCGAGGGCCGCGAAGGGCGCCTGGTCCTCCGGTGTCCTCACCACCCGCCCCCGTCCTTCCAGCTCATACCCCTCGTACGGGGGCACATCGACCGGACTCGGCAGGTAGTCCACCACGGCGTCCAGGAGCAGTTGAATGCCCTTGTTCCGAAACGCCGCCCCGCACAGCACCGGCACCGCCTTCAAGGCCAGGGTCGCCCGCCGCAGGGCTGCTCGGAGCTCCTCCGGTTCCAGGTCCCTCGCCCCGATGAAGCCTTCGAGGATGCCCTCGTCGACTTCGGCCAGGGCCTCGATCAGGCGCTGGCGGCCCCGGTCGGCCACGGCTAGCCACTCGGCCGGGATCGCTTCCTCGGTGTAACGGACTCCCAGGCTCGCCTCGTCCCACACCCGGGCCCGCCTGGTCACTAGATCGATCACCCCGCGAAACTCGCCGTCGGCGAGGAGCGGCAGTTGCACCGCCACCGGATTGGCACCGAGGCGCCCCGCCAGGGCCGATACCACTTCATCGAAGTCGGCCCCCACCCGATCCATCTTGTTGACGAAGGCGATCCGCGGCACCCGGTACCGATCGGCCTGGCGCCACACCGTCTCCGATTGGGGCTCCACACCTCCCACGGCGCAGAACACCGCCACCATCCCGTCGAGCACCCGAAGGCTTCGCTCCACCTCGATGGTGAAATCGACGTGGCCTGGCGTGTCGATGATGTTGATCCGATGGCCCCGCCACGAGCAGGTCGTGGCCGCCGCCGTGATCGTGATGCCCCGCTCCTGCTCCTGCTCCATCCAGTCCATGATGGCCGTGCCCTCATGGACCTCCCCGAGGCGACTGCTGACCCCGGTGTAGTACAGGATCCGCTCCGCGGTCGTGGTCTTGCCGGCATCGATGTGGGCCGCGATGCCGATGTTCCGGTACCGCTCGATGGCCGTCGTTCTCGGCACGCCCTCGGCCCTCGTGCGGCTCCGCCCCGCCTACCAGCGGAAGTGGGCGAATGCCTTGTTGGCCTCGGCCATGCGCAGGGTATCTTCCCGCTTCTTGACCGCGCCACCCCGGTTCTGGATCGCGTCGAGGATCTCCGCGGTCAGGCGCTCCCGCATGGTGCGCTCGCTGCGCGCGCGGGCGTACTCCACGAGCCAACGGATCCCCAGGGCCTGGCGTCGGCGGGGGCTCACCTCGACGGGTACCTGGTAAGTAGAGCCGCCCACTCGCCGAGACTTCACCTCCAGGAGGGGCTTGACGTTGTCGAGGGCGCCGTGCAGCGCCTCCATGCCCTTCTGGCCGGTCCGCGCCTCCACCGCTTCGAGGGCGCCGTACACGATCCGCTCGGCGACACTCTTCTTGCCGTCGTACATGACCTTGTTGATCAAGCGGCCCACGAGCTCGTCGCCGAAGCGGGCGTCCACCACCCGGCGGGCGCGGGAAGGCTTCGGGGCCTCTACCTCCTTGAATCTCGGCTTCCTAAACATTCCGCTGCTCCTACTTCGGTCTCTTGGCGCCGTACTTCGAACGCCCCTGGCGACGGCTGTTTACGCCCACCGAGTCGAGGGTACCCCGGACGATGTGGTACCGAACACCCGGCAGGTCCTTGACGCGGCCGCCCCGCACCAGCACCACCGAGTGCTCCTGGAGGTTGTGCCCCTCGCCCGGGATGTAGGCGGTGATCTCCTTCCCCGTGGTGAGTCGCACGCGAGCGACCTTCCGAAGGGCCGAGTTGGGCTTCTTGGGCGTGGTCGTGTACACGCGGGTGCACACCCCCCGACGCTGCGGGCAGCTCTCCATGGCGGGCGACTTGGTCTTCTTGCGGATCTTGAGTCGCCCCTTCCGGACCAGCTGGTTAATCGTGGGCATCGATCGTCTCCTGGTACTCGCTGATCGTTGGCGGCAGCGCAACGCTCCCCGGCAGGGCGCACGCGGGCGCCGACCTCGGAAAGCAACAACCAGAGCACTACCTGTGTCCTGCACGACGATAGTCAGGCCGCTGGGGTACTACCTCTTCGGCGGCTCATGCCTCGGTGCGGCCTGGCAGAGGAGCCGGCGGGGAGCAGGGCTCCCCAAGGAAGAGGCGGGAGGCTACCACGGGCCTCCCGCCTACGCAAGAGCTTTTTCGCCGCCCCGGGGACCCGTCGGCCGACCTGGGCTACTTGAGGAAGCTCTTGAGTTTGCGGCTGCGGGTCGGGTGCCGCAGCTTGTGCAGGGCCTTTGCTTCGATCTGCCGGATCCGCTCCCGGGTGACGGCGAAGTCGCGCCCCACCTCTTCCAGGGTGTGGTCCGACTTCTCGCCGATGCCAAAGCGCATGCGGAGCACCTTCTCTTCCCGCGGGGTGAGGGTAGAGAGCACCTCTCGGGTCTTCTCCGCCAGGTTCCCGAGCACCGCTGCCTCGTCCGGGGCCACCGCCTTGCGGTCCTCGATGAAATCCCCCAGGTGACTGTCCTCCTCGTCCCCGATGGGGGTCTCGAGGCTGATCGGTTCCTTGGCGATCTTCAGGACCTTGCGCACCTTGGCGACGCTCATGTCCATGCGCTCGGCGATCTCCTCGGGTTTCGGTTCCCGGCCGAGCTCTTGGACCAGATAGCGGCTGGTACGCACCAACTTGTTAATGGTCTCCACCATGTGCACCGGCACTCGAATCGTGCGCGCCTGGTCGGCGATGGCCCGGGTGATGGCTTGGCGGATCCACCAGGTCGCATAGGTCGAGAACTTGTATCCGCGCTGGTACTCGAACTTGTCCACCGCCTTCATGAGGCCGATGTTCCCCTCCTGAATCAAGTCGAGGAACTGGAGACCCCGGTTCGTATACTTTTTTGCGATACTCACCACCAGGCGCAAGTTGGCCTCGATCAACTCGCTCTTGGCCATCTTCGCCCGCAACTGGCCCGACCGAATCGCTTTCACCTTCTCCCGCAGGGCCGTGCGCGGGAGCCCGGTCTTGTCCTCGACCCCCCCGATGATCTCGAGCTGCCGACGGGCATCCTTCTTGGCCCGTTTGACTTGATCCGGCCGACGGTTTACTTCCTGGCACACGGTCTTTAGATCCTTGCCCTCGCACAGGGACAGGAACTCGCGAGCCCCCATGCCGAGGTCTCGCTCGAGGGCGAGCAGGGCTTCTTCGGCCCGCCGGGTCTCGTCGGCGAGGGTGAAGTACCGATCGACGATGTCATCGACCACCTGATCCTTTAGATTCATCGACCGAAACAGGCGCACCATTTCGCGCTGAAGCCCCCGGATCTCCTCCTCCACCCCCTCGGCCCCCCGCTGGCGCCGCAAGGCAGCCCGTCGGCCGTCGTGGTCCTGGATCTGCCGGATCGTGGTTAGGACGCGCTCCAGGTGGGTCTCGGGGGTGGTATGGGCGTCCGCCCCGACCCTCCCCGCCTCGGCGGCGTCGTCCCCGTCGCCGTCGTCGTCCTCCTCCTCGGACGACTCCTCCGGGGAGGGTTCCCCCTCGAGGCTATCCACCATCACCGTCCGGAGGTTCAGCTCGCCGGATTCCAACCCCCGCCCCAAGGCAGCCACCTCCTCCACCGCAAGGGAGCCGCTAAACGCGGCTTCAAAGGCCTCGTTGAGCCCGGCCTCGATCCGCTTGGCGATCTGCACCTCCCCATCCCGGGTGAGGAGAGACACCGATCCCATCTCCCGGAGGTACATCCGCACCGGATCGTTGGTGCGCTCAAAGAGGGCCTCGAAGTCCGCCTTGTCGTCCTCTTCCTCCTCCTCGGCGTCCTCCCCCTCGCCCTCCCCGTCGCCGCTCTCCCCGTCGGTCGCGTCCCGCTCCTCCCGGCGTCGGATTTCGCCCTCGATGGCTCCGTCGTCCACCACTTCGATGTCGAGGTCCCGCAGGGTCATGATCAGTTCGTCAATGGTCTCCGGATCCACCACCTGCTCAGGGAGCGCATCGTTGATCTCGCGGTAGGTGATAAAGCCACGATCCTTGCCTTCTTCGATCAAGTCTTCGAAGTCTTCGAGTCGAATGCCTTTGGGCATCGAGCATCTCCTTGGTTCAGGCGATCCGAGAAGCGTTCAACATACCACACGGTTTCGTCGGTTGAAGGGGCATCACGGCCCCGGGTTCGCCGCGACCCGGCGGCACTCCCCCAAGACCCGATCCGCATCGGCCTTCTCCCGGAGGAGCCGACCCACCGCGCACTCATCGCCCCGTGCCTCGGCGAGCTTTAGCTCCCGAACGATGCGGGACGCCTCGGCCTCCAGCACCCGCAGCCGCAGACGGGACTCCAGGGGACCGAATCCCGGGCGAGGACCCTCCTCGCCCACCAGCACCTCCGCCAAGGGGCGCTGGGCTTCCGCCGGTGCCTCGTCCAGCGGGAGCAGTGGCGCCGGCTCGGAGCGGGCCGCCACGAAGCGGGCCGCGTCCCGCAAGGGGCCCGGGTTCATCCAGCCGTCCACCCCCCGGTGGAGAAAGGGGCCGCGGTGTTCGGGTTCGTGGACCAGGGCTGCGAGCACCGCAAGATCCAAGGGATCCCACCGAGGGGCGGCGGCTCGCACCGGCGGCGGCCCGGCGCCCCCCCGCTGGCCGAGGCGACTGCGCAGGTGGGCCTCCGGCAACCCCAGGGCATCGGCGGTCCGGCGCAGGTACAGGTCCCGCGCCAGCGGATCGGTCACCACCTCCAGCCGTTGGAGCACGCGATCCACCGCAGCGAGCTTGCCCTCCACCGAGCCCATGCCTTCCCCGGCCACCACGTCCGCTAGCAAGGCGTCAAACAGGGGTGGGGCGGCGGCGACCAACCCCGGGAGGTCTCCCCCGGTACGGACAAAAGAGTCCGGGTCGTGGCCCCCGGGCAGCAGCACCACCCGACACGGAAACGCCTCGGCCAGAAAGACGTCCAAGCTGCGAAAGGCGGCCCGGCGCCCCGCCGGATCGCCGTCGTACACCAGGACCGCCTCCTCCGCCCGGCGACGCAAGCCGTGGACGTGCTCCGGGGTCAGTGCCGTGCCCAGGGTCGCCAGGGCCGTGGCGATCCCCTTCCCGTGCAGGGTAATGACGTCCAGATACCCCTCCACCAGCAGAGCACGACGCTCCCGCCGGAGGGCCTCGGCCGCCTGGGGCAGACCGTACAGCACCTCCCCCTTGCGAAACACCAGCGACTCAGGCCCGTTGAGGTACTTCGGCTCACCGTCCCCCATCACCCTTCCGCCGAAACTCACCGCCCGACCCGAGGCGTCGGCGATGGGGAACACCAGGCGGTCCCGGAGGCGATCGTAGTGCCCCCCGGTGGGGCGCTCGACGAGGAGCCCCGCCCGGGTCGCGAGCCCCAGGTCCACCCCCTTGCTGCGCAGGTAGCGCGCCAGGGCGTCCCACCCGGCCGGAGCGCACCCCAACCCGAAGGCCTCGGCGAGCCCGGCCTCGATCCCCCGCCGCACCAGATACGCCCGGGCCGCCTCCCCGGCCCTTCCGGACAACAGCTGGTGACGGTAGTAGCGGGCCGCCAACTCCAAGACCTCGAGCTGGGCCTGGCGTTCCTCCCGGGCCTTGCGCGCCGCCGGATCCTCAGGTCCCAGCCCCAGGGACACCCCCGCTCGCTCGGCCAACACCTGGACCGCTTCCACGAAGGTCCGGCCCTCGGTCTCCATGAGGAAGCGAAAGGCCGTCCCCCCTGCCCCGCACCCGAAGCAGTGGTAGGTGCCTCGCTCCTCGTTCACCACGAACGAGGGGGTCTTCTCGGCGTGGAACGGGCACAAGCCCTTCCAGTTCTTGCCGCCCCGGCGCAGGGCGACGTGCCGGCTCACCACATCTACGATCGACGTGCGGGAGCGAACGGCCTCCAGGACCTCGTCGGGGATCCTCATCCGCCGGGCCTAGCCGAGATCCCGGAAACCCTGCGCTGCCACGATCTGCTCCTGTTCCACGCGGGCCCCACGCGGCGCCCGCCCCCCTACCTCCCCCGCAGCCAGACCACCGTTTCCCGGAAGGCCGTCCCCAGGGGCTCCGCGAGGACCGACCCGGCGAGCCAGCCCTGGGCCCACCCCGCGTCGGCCACGGCCGTGACCGCGGCACCCGCCAGCAAGCCCCCCGCCGCCACGCCCAGGAGCGCCCCCGCCAGGCGATCGAGCCCCCCCAGGAACACCACGCGGCCGAGCCGATGGAGACCGTACCCCAGGGCCTGACACCCCAGGTAGGGCCCGAGGAACAGGACCACGTGGGCCCCCGCCCTGGCCACCCACGGGGACACACTCCATCGCAGCAAGACTTCCCGCCCCAGCCCCTCCCCGAAAAACACCGAAGCCCCCACCCCGCTGGCGAGGGCCAGCAGGCCGAAGGCTTCCCGAAAGAACCCGCGAAGAAGGCCCCTAAGGCCCAGGAGGCCGATGCCCGCCGCCGCCCCGGCATCCAGCAGGGTCAGCGGCCGCCCCCGCCGCTAAGCGCTGCCCGAACGGCCTCGTTGACCCGCTTCCCGTCCGCCCGTCCGCGCACCCGCTCCATGAGGATCCCCATCACCTTACCCAGGTCCTGGGGCCCGGAGGCGCCCGCCTCCGCCACCGCGAGCCGCACCGCGTCCAGGAGCTCCGGTTGGCTCAGTTCCCGGGGCAGGAACTCCTGGATGACCCCCAGCTCCGCTTCCTCCTTGGCCAGCAGGTCGATTCGTCCTGCCGCGCGAAACTGGTCGATGGACTCCCGCCGCTGCTTGGCTTGGGTCGACAGGACCTGGATCGCCTCGGCGTCCGTCAGGGGCGCGCGCTTCTCGATCGCGCGGTACTGGAGAGCGGATCTCACCATCCGCAGGCCGGAGACCCGGGCGGTATTCCGCTCCTTCATGGCGCCCTTCAGGGCGTCCTCGATCCGGCACACCAGGGGGCATGGCTCGGCCACGATTCCTCCTCTCTTCCACGGGGCCCGCGTCGACCCGGAGGGACGGGGCCTCTCCTCCTCAGCGGGTGGTGACAAACCCCTCCACGCCCCGCGCTCGCAAGCGGTCCCGGTAGTGAGCCTCGGCGGCGGCGCGGGTGTCGAAGCGCCCGGCTTGCACCCGGTACCAGGTCCGCCCCGAGACCACCGAGGCGACCACCTGAACCTGAAGCCCCGGCGCCCCGACCCGTTGGGCCAGCTCCTCGGCGGCCGCGCGGTCGTGAAAAGACCCGACTTGCACCGTAAACACCGGGCTCGACGCCGGCACCACCGGCGGCGACGCGGGCTCTCGGACGGGCACCGGGCTCGGCCCCCCGGGAACCGCCGGGGCGGCCGGGACGGGCGGTGCCGGAGGAGCGGATCGCGGCGCGACCGCGGGTTCCGGGGGCAGCGGGCTGCCCTCGGGCTCCTTCAGCTCTTTGTAGAACCGCAGATCCGCCGCCCCGAGAGGCGGCGCCGGAGCGGGGGCCGCTTCCGGCTCTGGCTCCGGGACGGGCTCGGCGTCCTTCGGCGCGGCAACCACGGCCCCCGACCGGGGGAGGGCGCCCGGGGTCGCGCCCTGCCCCTGGTGTCTTCCCACCAGGACCCCGAGGAGGAACACCAGCAGCAGCACCAACCCGGCACCGACCCCCAGGAGGGCGAGGCGGCCTCCCTCGATCCGAAACTGGTATCCGTCGTCGACCTTGCGATAGGCCCTCATGGGGTCCCTTCGTCGGCTGGAAACGGGCCACGCACCGTGGACGGCGAGGCGTTCCCCGGCCCGCCCGCGGGCTCAGCGCCCGAAGACGTCTTCCGTCCGTTTGTGGCGCTCTCGCCGCACCGGCTCCTCGGGTCCCTCAGGCAAACCCAGGTCCCGACTGAAGTCCGGGCAGTGGAGCGAAGACCCCTCGAGGGAGTGCTTCTTGGTGCACGCCTCTCGCCACGCGCACACGGGGCACTGACGCCGCGCGTCTGCGGTCACGGCGACGGCTCCCCGGCCGCGACCTCGGCCGCCCCCGCCTCCGCCAGCTCCTCCCGAGGCAGGAGTTCCGGGCCCCAGTCGATGCCGGCCACCCGCGCGTACTGCCGAGGTCGGCGATCGCGCAAGAAGGGCCAGGTCATTCGTGCCCCAGCCACCTCGCCCGGGTCGCAGTCCAGGAGCAGGATGCCCTCGCCTCGACCGATGGGCGAAGCGGTCACTTCGCCGTCGGGTCGCACGCCAAAGCTATCTCCGTAGAAGTCGAGACCGCCCTCGCTGCCCACCCGGTTCACCCGCACGACGTACATCCCGTTGGCTACGGCGTGGCTCACCGCCATGGCCAGCCACCGTTCCTGACTCGCAAACGCTGCCGCCGAGGGCACGAACACCACCTGCGCCCCCCCCAGGGCGAGGCATCGAAATCCCTCGGGAAAGAAGTTGTCCCACCCGAGCTGTAGGCCGATCCGCAGCCCCTCGAGCTCGAAGACCGGAAAGCCGAGATCCCCCGGGGCGAGACAGCGGCGCTCTTCCCACCGGGGGATCAGCGGAACATGCACCTTGCGGTATACGCCCACGCGCCGGCCCTTAGCATCCACGACGAGAGCGCTGTTGTGGTAGACGCCGGCGCCGGCTGCTTCACAGAAGGGGAAGATCACAGCGACACCGACCCGGCGGGCGAGGGCCGCCATCTCCTGGGCCTGGGGGCCGTCGGCTGGCTGCGCCACCGACGCCACGGGCGCCCCCCCCTCCCACAAGAACCAGGGCGTGCAACACAACTCGGGGAAACAAGCGATCCGGGCACCCCTTTGGGCAGCCGCCTCCAGGTACTGCCCTGCGCGCGCCAGATTCCGTTCGACGTCGGGGGACGGCGCCAACTGGATGGCTGCTACCTTGACCATGAATCCTCCGCAGCCAGCTGGAACGTGGGTGCCATGGAAAAGCGGACTGGGAATCCTAGCCGCTCGGTGCGAATCGAGTCAAGCAAGAGATCCCGGCTTCAGGGCTGACGCACGAGGGCGGCGACCCAGACGCGGGGCGGAGTTTGGTCGGCGGAGAGGCCCAAGCCGAGGCCCCCCTGCACCCCGAGCCGTCGCGCCGACGGGGCGAGCTGCGCCGCGTACCAGACCAGCACGTTTGTCTCGAACGAGCAGATCCCGCTACCCGCGGACACCCCCGTCGGCACCGGGAGTCCCCGGCGCGTGGACTGCCGCCGCCAAGCCCAAGGCCTGCGCGGATCCTTGCGCTCGTGCGTCAGGGCGAGGCCTTTGAGCTCCCGCCGGGTCTTCTGGTACAGTCCCGTTGCCCCCACCCCAACCCACCGGAGGCGATAAGAGGGTGTCTGCGATCCACCTGCACCAGCGCCTGGCCGCCGCCGTCGACGCCTGGCGCGCCGAGGCCTACCCGTGCCCGGCGCACCCGGCGGTGGCCGAGGTGCTGGGGTGGGCGCAAGACGCCGAGACCGGCAACCTGCGCTACCTCCGCGCCCCTCAGCTCCGGGCCCTGGAGACCTACTGGTACCTGCGCCTCGTCGTCGGCACGCCCAAGGTCTTCGACCTCTACCGCCACGAGTACCCGAAGCACTCCGAGCTCCTGACCGCTCTAGGGCTCGACCGCCGGGAGGTCCGGGAGTACGCGCTGGACGAGGGCCTTGAAGCCCTCTGGGCCCGCATCCGCACCGACGACGCCTTCGTCAAGGACCTCCGGCTCGAGGCCCTGCGGGAGACCCTGACCCTGGCCTACCCGAGCTACATCCTGGCCCTCGCCATGGGCGCCGGGAAGACCGTGCTCATCGGCGCGGTCTTCGCCACCGAGTTCGCCCTGGCCCTGGAGTACCCCGACGGGCCCTTCGTCCACAACGCCCTCGTCTTCGCGCCGGGGAAGACCATCATCGAGTCCCTGCGCGAGCTCGCCGAGATCCCCTACGAGAAGATCCTGCCCCCGCGTTTCCACAAGCCCTTCGCGGCCTCGGTCAAGCTCACCTTCACCCGGGACGGCGAGAAGACCATCCCGGTGATCGCGGGCTCGAGCTTTAACGTGGTGGTCACCAACACCGAGAAGATCCGCATCCAGAAGGAGGCGATCCGCAAGAGCGACGTGGGGAGCCTCGTGCCGCTCATGCGCGAGGACGAGGCCCGGGCCGAGGTGGCCAACGCACGCCTCCAGGCGATCGCCAGCCTGCCCCACCTCGCGGTCTTCTCCGACGAGGCCCACCACACCTACGGCCAGTCCCTGGACGCGGACTTGAAGAAGGTCCGCAAGACCGTGGACTACCTGGCGGCCCAGACCAACCTGGTCTGCGCGGTAAACACCACCGGCACGCCCTACTTCCAGCGCCAGCCCCTGAAGGACGTGGTGGTCTGGTACGGGCTCTCCGAGGGCATCCGGGACGACATCCTCAAGGACCTCTCCGGCAGCATCCAGGCCTTCGACTTCGACGGCGACGCCGGCGCCTACCTGGCCCACGTGATCGAGGACTTCTTCCGGGAGTACGGCGCCGTGCGGCTCCCCAACGGGGCTCCGGCCAAGCTGGCCGTGTACTTCCCCCAGACCCAGGACTTGGCCGAGCTCAAGCCGGTGATCGACCGGGCCCTGGTGGCCGCCGGTCAGAGCCCGGCGCTTTGCCTGGTGAACACCTCGGACGAGCGCCTCACCAAGCCTGCCGACCTCGACGCCTTCAACCGCCTCAACGACCCGGCGGCGCCCCACCGGGTGATCCTGCTCGTCAACAAGGGCACCGAGGGCTGGAACTGCCCGAGCCTGTTTGCCTGCGCCCTGGCCCGCAAGCTCAAGAGCTCGAACAACTTCGTGCTCCAGGCCGCCACCCGGTGCCTGCGCCAGGTGCCGGGAAACGCGGTCAAGGCCCGGGTCTACCTCTCCGCCCACAACTTCGGCGTGCTGGACCGCCAGCTCCAGGAGACCTACGGCGAAACCATCTCCGACCTGAACCGGGCCGGCCACGAGACGCGGCGCACGACGATCGTGCTCCGCAAGCTCGAGGTGCCGCCCCTGGTGGTGACCCGAACGGTGCGCACCGTGACCGAAGGGGCCGCGCCCACCGGATCGCTCCGCCTCGGGCGTCCGTCGGGCGACGGGAAGGGAACGCTGCGCAAGGCCGTGTACACCGTAGCCGAGCAGGCGTCGACCCCCAGCGTGCTGCGCCAGCTCGGCGAGACGGTGGAGGTCGAAGGGCTACCCGAGGCGGTCGACCCCTACGCCGCAGCCGTGGAGCTCGCGGGCCGCTACCGGCTGGACCCCTGGGCCGTGCTCGACGAGCTGCGGCGGCTGTATGGGGCCGAGGACCTGCCCACGGCCCATCTGCCCGAGCTCGCCCGCCAGATCGAGGAGCAGACCCGGCGCTACGAGGTGCGCGAGGAGAAGGTCGACGTGGCCCTGGCCCTGGTCAAGCCCGAGGGCTTCGAGCCGGGGGAGGGCGGCCTCTACACCGCCGAGATCGTCTACCCCCTGGACCGGGAGCGTACTCTTCTGGCCGTCGAGGCCCTCGCGGCCCAGAACCCGGGCGGGCTGGGGTTTCACTACACCCCCTACAACTTCGACTCCCTGCCCGAGAAGAGCTTCTTTGCGCAGCTTCTCGCCCACCTGAACCTACACCCCGGCGAGGTGGAGAACCTCTACTTCACCGGCGCCCTCACCGACCCGGCCAAGACCGATTTCTTCGTCGAGTACAAGGACGACAAGGGCAAGTGGCGCCGCTACACCCCGGACTTCGTCCTCCGGCGGAGGGACGGCCGGGTGCTCATCGTCGAGATCAAGCGGGAGCACGACCGCGCGCACCCCATCGACGGGGAGAAGGGCAAGAAGGCCCTGGCGCTCCGCCGGTGGGAAGAGCTCAATCCCGACCGCCTGAAGTACGAGATGATCTTCACCGCCACGGACGGGGTGACCGTGAACCAGATGAGGGAGCCCGGCGGTTCGCCGAACCGGTGGACCCATGAGCGGAAGAGAGAAGACGGCTGAGGTCCCGTCCGAGGCCCGGGTGCTGGAGTACGCTTCGCGGCGTATCCTCCTGGTGCGCGGGCAGCGCGTCATGCTCGACAGCGACCTCGCCGAGCTCTACGGCGTTCCGACGGGGAGGCTCAACGAGCAGGTGAAGAGGAATCTCGCACGCTTTCCGCCCGACTTCATGTTCGAGCTGTCTGCGGAGGAAGTCGCGGCTTTGAGATCGCAATTTGCGACCTCAAAGCGAGGACGGGGCGGACGCCGCTACGCGCCCCGGGTCTTTACCGAGCACGGTGTCGCCATGCTCTCCAGCGTGCTCAACAGCGAGCGAGCCGTCCAGGTGAACATCGCCGTCGTCAGGGCGTTCGTCCGCCTGCGAGAGCTGCTGGGCTCTCACGAGGATCTGGCCCGCCGGCTGGCAGAGCTGGAGCAGAAGTACGACGCCCAGTTCCGAGCCGTGTTCGACGCCATTCGCCAGCTCATGGCGCCGCCCGCCGGAGAGCCCCGCCGTATCGGTTTTAGCGCCGAGGAGAAGACGTGAGGGCGTAGGGTGGGTCAAGCGAAGCGGACCCACCAGAACACCAGGAACCACCAGAACACGACCCCGAGGTACAAGGGGGTTCGCGATGCCCGAATACCGCCGCCATCGCGCCGCGGGGGGCACCTACTTCTTCACGGTGGTCACCTTTGGGCGCCGGCCCTGGCTGTGCGACGAAGCATCTCGCGCGGCCCTGAGGAGGGCGATCGACCACGTCCGCCGCCGGCACCCGTTCCGCGTGGACGCCTGGGTGCTGCTGCCGGATCATCTGCACTGCCTGTGGACCCTGCCGGAAGGCGACAGCGACTACTCCACCCGTTGGCGGCTGATCAAGGGGTTCGTGGCCCGAAGCCTCGGAGGTGGGGGCGAAACCGGGGAGCTGGGCCCAAGCCGGGCCCGGAAGGGCGAGATGGGCCGCTGGCAGCGCCGGTTCTGGGAGCATACGATCCGCGACGAGCGCGATTTCGAGGCACACAGCGACTACATCCACTTCAATCCGGTGAAGCACGGGCTGTGCGGCTCGCCGGGGGACTGGCCGTGGTCGACGATCCACCGGTGGACGAGGGCTGGGGTGTATCCGGCCGGGTGGGGCGATACGGAGCCGCCGCTGCCCGAGGGGGTGGGCCAGGAGTAACGGCGAGGAGGAGTGGTGGGTCCGCTGCGCTTGACCCACCCTACCGCGGTGGCTGCCGGAGGCGGGCGAACACCTCGCCGGCGGGGATGGTTCGCACCTCGCCCCGCTCGTACTCGGCGAGGCGGCGGCCGATTTCCTCGGCCCAGGCCCGGTCGATCTCGGCCTGCGGGATCTCGGCGGGTTCGTCCAAGCTGGCGAGGAGCCGCCGGGCGAGCCGGGCCCGCTCCCCAGCGTTCAGCGTCAAGGCAGCGGCTTCGATCTCATCCGCCGTCGTCCACGTCATGAGTGAGCCTTTCCGGAGGCATCGGTAGCCAGCAAGAAGCGAGTATACCAGCCACAGCGCGTAGGGTGGGTCAAGCGAAGCGGACCCACCAGAACACCAGCGCGTAGGGTGGGTCAAGCGAAGCGGACCCACCAGAACCAGAACCCAGCGCGTAGGGTGGGTCAAGCGAAGCGGACCCACCAGAACACCAGCGCGTAGGGTGGGTCAAGCGAAGCGGACCCACCAGAACCAGAACCCAGGCCCCCCCAGAACCCCCGCCGCCGCGACAGGAATTGTTCATGGCCAAGACGAAGCCCGCCGCAAACGCCCAGATCACGGGGTCCTCGGACACCCCGGCCCCACCCCGGACCGAGGTCAAGATCACCGCGGCCAAGGGTCGGCCCATGCTCACCTGGGTGGGCAAGCGGCCGCTCTCCCACGTCACCGCCTTCCCGGCCCAGCACGTAGAGACGTACTCGGCGCCGGGGAATGGTGGGTCCGCTGCGCTTGACCCACCCTACGTGGGGTACTGGCCGCGGGCGTATCCGAAGGGAGGCCTGCTCTTCCACGGCGACAACAAGGAGGTGCTCGCCCACCTCTTGGCCAACGGCTTTCGCGGCAAGGTCAATCTCGTCTACATCGACCCGCCCTTCGACTCGGGCGCCGACTACGTGCGCAAGGTGAGCCTGCGGGGCGCCAGGGGCACGGCCAAGATCGACGGCGAGAGCTACACGCTGGGGGAGCAGATCCAGTACACGGACATCTGGGCGAACGACAACTACTTGCAGTTTATGTACGAGAGGTTGCTGCTGCTAAAGGAGTTGCTGGCCGAAGATGGCAGTTTCTATCTACACTGTGACTGGAACAAGAGCCACTTCCTGCGCTGTATTAGCGAGGAGGTATTCGGGGCCGGCGCGGTTCTGAACGAGATAGCCTGGCAAAGGACCTCGGCGCGGAGCGATTCTGAAACGTACAATCACATCCATGACGTCCTGTTGTTCATATCGAAAGGCTCGGGCTTTATCTGGAACCAGCAGTACGAAGCTCATTCTGTTGGCTACCTTGAAGACAAGTACTCGAACGAAGACGAGAATGGCCGAAGGTACATGCTGGACAACATCACGAGCCCGAATCCTCGCCCGAACATGACCTATGCGTGGATGGGTTTTCAGCCACCGGAAAAGGGATGGCGCTATTCGCGGGAGACCATGCAGCGCCTACACGACGAGGGCCGGATCTGGTACCCAAGCGACAAGTCGAAGCGGCCGCGGCTCAAGCGATACCTTGACGAAATGCCCGGAAGACCTCTCCAGTCAATCTGGACGGACATCTACCCGGTGAATAGCCAGGCCGCGGAACGGCTGGGTTATCCCACGCAGAAGCCCGAACCGCTTCTCGAAAGGATCATCCGAACCAGCTCCAACCCCGGCGACCTCGTCCTCGACTGCTTCGCCGGCTCCGGCACCACGGCGGCGGTGGCCCAGAGGTTGGGGCGGCGGTGGATCGGGTGCGACATCAACAAGGGGGCGATCCAGACCACGGCCAAGCGGCTCCAGTCGATCATGGCCGAGCAGGCCGCGAAGAAGCCGGCGGCGCCCCGGCTGCCGGGGATGGAGGACGAGGGGGAGGCCGAGCCGGCGCCGGCCAAGCTCTCCTTTGGCGTGTGGCGGGTCAACGACTACGACCTGCAGATCCAGCACAACGAGGCGGTCGCCCTCGCGTGCGAGCACGTGGGCGTGCAGCGAAGCCGGGCCGACGCCTTCTTCGACGGCACCCGCGGCACGTCGCTGGTGAAGGTCATCCCCTTCGGCCACCCGCTCACGCCCCTGGACCTCGAGGAGCTCAAGCGCGAGCTCGAGGCCCGGCCTGACGAGGACCGGCCGGTCACCCTGGTGTGCCTGGGGATGGAGCTCGCCGCCCAGGCCTGGGTGGACGACTGGAACCGGTTGCGCAAGGGCCGGAATGCGGTCAACCGGATCGAGGTGTTCGAGCTCCGCACCGACCCCAGGTACGGCCGCTTCCTCCGCCACGAGCCGGCCTCGGGCCGGGTTAGCGTCACCCGCCAGGCCTCCAAGCTCGTGGTCGAAGTCCAGGACTTCCTCTCCCCGGCCATCCTCGAGCGCCTGGCCCAGCAGAACCAGCTCCTCGCGCCCAAGATCGACGACTGGCGCGCCCTGGTCGACTGCGTGATGATCGACCCGGCCTACGACGGCCAGGTCTTCCGGGTCGCCCTCGCCGACCTGCCGGCCAAGAAGGCCGACCTGGTGCAGGGCACCTACGAGCTCCCGGCGCCCAAGGGAGAGACCCGGGTGGCGGTAAAGATCATCGACATGCTGGGGGAAGAGGTGCTGGTGGTGGCCGCCGTGTGAGCACGGGACCCTACTGCTACCGCCGCGACGCCCCCCTTGCACCGGAGGTCCCATGTCCCGCCCGCTCCCCCCGGCCGTCGCCGACGGCCGCGTCCACCTGGTGGCCCATCCCGCCGCTGGCCTCGCCTTGCTGCCGCGCCTCGCGGGGCGGCCGTGCTTCGCTTGCGCCATCGCGTCGACGGACACGGCGGAGATCCCCGGCATCTCCGCCGCCGGGGAGACCCCCGAGAAGCGCCGCTACACCGCCGCCCTGGACAGCGAGTTCCTGGTGCTGGGGCGGCCGGTGACCCTGCCGGAGATCCCCCGGAACCCCCTGGGCCCCCCGAGCCCGGTGGTGGTCACCCGGGCCGCCCTGGAGGCCCTGGGGGTCACCGCCCTGATCGTCGATGCCGGCACCCGGGTGCCCCCCCGGGTGCCGCGCCTCGTCCTGGGGGGGGCGCCGGGCCGCTGCATCACCTCGGGCCGGGCCCTAGACCTGCCCCCCGACCTGGAGGAGTGCGCCCGGGCCGCGGGCCGGCTCCTGGGGTCCCTGGCGCCGTGGCTGATCCTGGCCGAGTCGGTGCCCGGGGGCACCACGACGGCCCAGGCCCTGCTGGAGGCCCTGGGGGTCGCCGCCGGGGGCAAGGTGTCCTCCTCCATGCCCGGGGGCAACCACGGGCTGAAGGCCCGGGTGGTGGCCCAGGCCCTGGGGGCCGCCGCCCTGCCGCCCGCCTCCGGCGGGCTCGCGGCCGCGGCGGCGGTGGGGGACCCGATGCAGCCCGCCGTCGCCCTGATGGCCCTGGAGGCGAGCCTCGCGGTGCCGGTGGTGTTGGGGGGTGGCACCCAGATGGCTGCGGTGGCGGCGCTGGCCGTGAGGCTCCACGCCGAGGGCGCCCCCGGCGACCTGCGAAACCTCGCCGTGGCCACCACCCGCTGGGTCGCCGAGGACCCCACCGCCGACCTCCGGGGGATCATGGAGAGCCTCCCGGTCCCGGTGCCGACCTTCGCCGCGGGCCTCGACTTCGGGGCGTCGGCGATCCCCAACCTGCGGCGCTACGAGGAGGGGCTGGTGAAGGAGGGGGTGGGGGCGGGGGCGGCGGCGTTTGCCGCCTTCTGGAGCGCCGACCTCGGGGCTCCCGACCTCCTGGGCCGGATCGAGGCGCTCACCCGGGGCCTGGGGGACGGGTAGAGCCCCCGCATCCGGCCGCCGGTCTCACCCTTCCAGGGGGGCGAAGGCCCCGTGGTTGGAGGTGAAGCCCGGGGGGGTGCGGGCGAGGATGGGGCGCAGCGCCGGGTGGGCGCGGGCCGCGGCGAGGGCGGCCCGCGCCTTTCGGCGGTCGGCGGCCGGTTCGGCGTCGGCGACCCGGTACAGGGAGAGGTCGGGCTCGCCGGGGGCGCCGGGACCGGGGGCCTCCAGGGGACTGCCCCGGGGGACGCTCATCACCGCGAGATTTAAGTAGGTGAGGTGCTCCCCGTGCGCGGCGGCCCAGGCGACGGTGGCAGCGGCGTCGGCGGGGGTTTCCCCCGGGAAGCCGAAGAGGAGGTAGCCGAAGGTGCGGATGCCGGCCCGGGCGAGGTTTCGCACGATGGGTCCGGCGTCGGCGGCTCGGGTGCCCTTGCCCATGGCGTCGAGGAGGTCCTGGGAGGCGGTCTCGATGCCGAGCTGGAGCATGGCGCAGCCCCCTCGGGCGAGGCCGTCGGCGAAGGCCGGGTCGGCGAGGGTCGGCTCGAGGCGGGCGAAGCCGTACCAGCGGAGGTTCTGGTCGGCGAGGCCGCGGGCCAGGGCGCCCAGCGCGGCTGGGGGCACCGCGTCGTCGGTGAGGTGCAGCCAGCGGGCCCCCCCTTCGTCCCGGGCGCGCAGCGCCGCGGCCACCAAGGTCCCATGGGGAGCGGCGCGAAAGGGCTGCCCGTCCTGGGCGGCCTCGGGGCAGAAGGCGCAGCGCCGCCAGTAGCACCCCCGGGAGGTGGCCAGGGGCACCACCGGGCCGGGGGCGAGGTAGCGCCCCCAGGGCCAGCCTTTGGGGTCGGGGTGAAAGCAGAGGGGGCGCGGCCCCTGGGCTCCCGGCGGGTCCCAGGCCCCCAGCGCCGGAGCGAGGAGCCCCGGGGCGCGGCGGCCCCCACGGGCCAGGGCCTCCAGGGCGGCTTCTCCGGGCCCGACCACCAGGGCGTCCCACGCCCGGAAGAGGGGCGAGGCGGGGGTGAGGCGGGGGGCCCAGGAGGTGACGACTCCGCCGCCCAGGACCAGGGGCCCCCGAAAGCCGACTCGCCGCAGGGCGCCGGCCAGGGCGAAGGAAGGGAGGGCCTGGGAGAGGTAGGTCGCCGAGACGCCCACCACTCCCGGGTCGTCGGCGAGCACGGCCCGGGCGGCCGCCGCCAGCTCCGGGCCCAGGCCCAGGGCGGCTTCGTCGGTGAAGACCGCGACCAGATCCGCCGAGGAGAGGGGGGAGAGGGTCGGGTGCTCCAGGTCCGAGACCCCGAGCCGCAGCCCCCGGCTCCGGGACACCGACCGCCACCCCTCGGCTAGGGCCTCCAGGGCGCCGCGGTAGGCCCCCGGGGCACGGTAGGTGGCGGGGTCGCGTAGGGCCGCTACGGCGGCCGGCGCCCTCCGCGCCGC
This sequence comes from Deltaproteobacteria bacterium, assembly GCA_037446775.1. Taxonomy (GTDB): domain Bacteria; phylum Desulfobacterota; class Deferrisomatia; order Deferrisomatales; family JACRMM01; genus JBBIIA01. Next base: position 46 of record JBBIIA010000072.1, on the reverse strand, counting down.
CCGGCGGGCCGAGGTGGCGGCCGGGCCCTGCGCTCCGGCGGCCCCG
>JBBIIA010000071.1:0-19623 GCA_037446775.1 Deltaproteobacteria bacterium | reverse complement strand
GCCGGGTGGCTGGTCAGCTACTGGGATCGACACCGGCGACCCCGAACTTGAGCGGCGCGACCGAAAAACCTGGCCCCTCGAGGGACGTAGGACGACTCGCCGGTTTCCGGCCCGCGTCAGCCCCTCGGCGGGCCCCTGGCGAGCGCCTCCGGCACCAAGGAGGGTGCCCGCTGGCAGCTCCTCCACAGCTCGGCTGCCGAGGCCCCCGCCTCCTGGTTCGCTCGCACTAGGAAGGCCCGCCGCGCGAGGGCAACCCGGCGCTTCTTCGATGCACCCAGGATGTCAGGTGGTCGACGAGGTCAGGCAGGTCGAGCCGGGCGTGGCGAGGCATGGGGGAATCGTAGCGGGACGCGGCAGTTCGGTAAGCGGCACCGTCGAACCGTCCTACGCCCCCCTCCCCGTTGCCGTTCGCCGCCGCCGCGATAGGCTTCCTGCCATGCCCAGACAGTCCCGTCTCGATGGGCCCGGTACCCTGCACCATGTAATCGCGGCGGGGATCGAGCGACGGAAGATCACCCTGGGGCCGGCAGACGACGAGGACTTCGTCCGCCGGATCGAGATCGTGGTCCCGGCAAGCGGGGCCGCGTTGTTGGGGTGGAGCTTGCTGCCACACATCCACCTCAACCCTCGGCGCGCGGGGCTGGCGCGAAGCTCCGGGGGGCTTCGGGAATACCCCTGGAGCGGCCCTCGGCGCTCATGGGCCAGGTGGATCGGCCTGGCAGGCGGTGGCGCCGATCCTCGCGCGATTTGGCTCGGGCCCCAAGGTGCGCCAGACCAAGCATTCCACCGGGAGGAACCGATGAGGCCGAAGACTTCGGTGCGGTGTCCCAAGGTGTGCCGCCCCCGGGAGAGGGCTGTCCGCCTGCTCGCCTGCCTCGCTCTCTGCTCACCTCTCGGGTGTGCGACCCTGAGCCTGCACGAGGGAATCCTGCAGCAGCCTCGCCTGCAAACCGGCGGGTATCCGGCCGTGCAAGACGCCCGAGAGTTCGGACGAGTGGAACTGGGCCAGACGTCCTATCGGTTCCTGCTCGCCCGCGATCCCCGCTGGACAGGCAAGGACGTGTACCGCCAGATGGCGGTGCTCATCCCAGACCCCACCTCAGACCCCGCCTCCGAAGGTCCCGTCCTGCTCCTGGCCAGGGCTAGGTATTTCTCGGAGCAGCCTTTCGACAGGGACAAATTTGCAGTGTGCGTTGGCAGCGATGCAGACGCCAAGGCCATCTTGGCGTTTTGGGACGGGACTCGCGGGCAGCAGCAGGCCCAAACTGTTCTCCTGACCGTGGCCAAACCCGAAACCAGTTCTCACTCGGGAACGTTGCCAGCACGGGGACGAGAACCGGAAGCCGCGCCCGGCGGACACCCCGCCGTCCTCTGGCTGGATGAGGACTTCCGCTATGCGGAATACCAGGACGGCAACGCACCACTAGTACTCCGCCGCGTCAAGGACTGCCTGGAGCGGCCCGGCAAGGGAACCGTGGAGCGAGCCCTCCTGTATTCTGGCTATCTCATCGCAGTGCCCCTCGACATCCTCACGTCTCCATTCCAGATCTTGGCCGCCATCCTCTTCGTTGCCACCTTCGAGGTGCCCATTATGTGAACACGTCGGACCGGGCCCCACAGGCAACCCGCCCCGGTGGGGATCCCACACGTCATCGACCCCGTTGGGTAAGTTGGGCGAAGAGCGGGGGTTGGTTGAACGAAGCCGCTATCGCGGCAGGGAGCCGCTTGCGCGGCTGCAAGAACATCAACGCCTCCCCAAGTGACGGCAGTCGGTCTGTCGGAGTGTCGCTGTTCCCACCCCTCCCCGGCCCCGCCGATCCCGCTTGGCGCGCGGACCGTTGCGTCAGGCGTTTGTCCCGAAGCCCCTCCATCCCCTCCTCTTCGTACCGGTCCACGTAGCGGCGAAACGTCCGCTCCCCAACGCCCAACAACCGTCCTGCCTCCTGCTGCGTCAACCTGCGTGCCTGCCAACTCCAATACGCTTCCTCGAATCGCATCCGTCGGGTCTCCTGTAGCCACTCCGTCCGTCTCATGTCGGCTCCTCCTCCGGGCCTTCATGAACCGGACAGATCATGTGCTGCAACCCCGGACAGTCTATTTGCTCCCGACAATAGTGCGCTGCCCAGTTGACACCCCGGCTTCGGATCTTGTATAAACACCCCTCGCCGCGGCCGGACTTTTCCGCCAGCGGCGCGCCGAAGCCCCCCACTCCCGGCTAGCTCAATCGGCAGAGCATGCGGCTGTTAACCGCAGGGTTGTTGGTTCGAGTCCAACGCTGGGAGCCATTTTCGACCACGAGAGCCCCGGACCGCGGTCCGGGGCTCTCGTCGTGTTCGGGTCAGGGCGCTGCGAGGGCCTCGGGGGGGACGAAGGAGACGGCGGGGAACCGCTCACCGAGCAGGGCCTCGACGGCCCGGGCGAAGGCCTCGGGGGAGCCGGTGGTGCCGTACTCCACCCGCCCCGGGGCCCCCGCGGGGGCGAGGGCCTCGGCGGCCTCCAGCACCCGGGCCACCTGCCGGGCCACCGCCGGGGCGGGGTCGATCACCTCGACCCCGGGGCCGCACAGCTCCCGGATGACTGGGAGGGCGAAAGGGTAGTGGGTGCACCCCAGAACCAGGGTGTCGGCCCCCTCCGCCAGGAGCGGGGTTAGGGCCTCGGCGAGGGCGGCCCGCACCCGGGGGCCGTCGGTCTCGCCCGCCTCCACCGCTTCGACGAGCCCCGGGCACGGTCGGGCCACCACCCGGGTGCCCCGGGCGAAGCGGTCCACCACCCGGCCGTAGGGTTCCCCCCGTAGGGTGCCGGCGGTGGCGAGCACTCCCACCACCCCCGCCCGGCTACACGCCGCCGCCGGCTTCACCGCCGGCTCCATGCCGACGAAGGGCACCCGGGGAAAGGCTCGGCGCCCTGCCTCCAGGGCCGCCGCCGAGCCGGTGTTGCACGCCACCACCACCACCTTGGCGCCCCGGGCCACCAGGTGGCCGAAGGCCCCCAGGCACAGGGCCCGGACCTCCGCCGGGTCCCGGCCCCCGTAGGGGACGTGGGCCTGGTCGGCGAGGTACACCACGTCCTCGGCGGGCAGGCGCCGCCGGATCTCCCGCAGCACCGAGAGCCCCCCCACCCCGGAGTCGAAGACCCCCAGCGGCCTCACCCGTCCCCCCGCAGCCTAAGCTCGCGCTCGCGCAGGCGGGCGATCTCGTCGCGGCACCGGGCCGCCTCCTCAAACTCCAGGTCCCCGGCGGCCTGGAGCATCCGGCGGTGGAGCCGATCGGCCTCCCGGGCGAGCTCGTCCGGGGTCCGGTAGGGCCCCTCCTCCTCGGCCGCCAGGGGGATGGTGACGTAGTCCTGCTCGTACATCGACGACAGGATGTCGTCGATCCGCTTGCGGACCGACTCGGGGGTGATGCCGTGGGCCTCGTTGTAGGCGAGCTGGAGCTCCCGCCGTCGGCCGCACTCGGCCATGGCCCGCGCCATGGAGCCGGTGACCCGGTCGGCGTACAGGATCACCCGCCCGGCCACGTGCCGCGCCGCCCGCCCCGCGGTCTGCACCAGGCTCGTCTCGCTGCGCAAAAAGCCCTCCTTGTCGGCGTCCAGGATCGCTACCAGGCTGACTTCCGGGATGTCCAGGCCCTCCCGCAGCAGGTTGATGCCCACCAGCACCTCGTGGACCCCCTGGCGCAGCTCCCGGATGATCTTCACCCGCTCCAGGGTGTCCACGTCCGAGTGGAGGTAGCAGGTCTTCACCCCCAGCTCGCCGTAGTACCGGGTGAGCTCCTCGGCCATGCGCTTGGTGAGGGTGGTGACCAGTACCCGCTCCCCCCGGCCGGTGACCCCCCGGATCTCCTCCAGGAGGTCGTCGACCTGATGGGTGGCGGGCCGCACCTCCATGGCCGGGTCCACCAGCCCGGTGGGGCGGATCACCTGCTCCACCACCCGCCCCTCCCCCTTGCCGAGCTCGTAGGGGCCGGGGGTCGCCGAGACGTACAGCACCTGGCCGACCCGGGCCTCGAACTCGTCGAAGCGCAGGGGCCGGTTGTCCAGGGCGGAGGGCAGCCGAAAGCCGTGCTCCACCAGGGTCTCCTTGCGGGCCCGGTCCCCCCGGTACATGCCCGCCACCTGGGGGATCGCCACGTGGCTCTCGTCCACCACCAGGAGGAAGTCGGCGGGAAAGTAGTCCAGGAGCGTCGGCGGCGGCTCCCCGGGCACGCCGCCGGTGAGGTGGCGGGAGTAGTTCTCGATGCCGGTGCAAAACCCCGCCTCCTCGAGCATCTCGATGTCAAAGAGGGTGCGCTGCTCCAGCCGCTGGGCCTCCACCAGGCGGTGGGCCGCCTTGAGCTCGGCCAGGCGCTCCCCCAGCTCCACCTGGATGGCGGCGATGGCGCGGTCGAGCACCTCCTTGGGGGTGACGTAGTGGGAGGCCGGGGGCACGATCACCTGGCGCAGCCGCGCCAGCCGCACCCCCCGCAGGGGGTCCACCAGGTGGATCGCCTCGACCTCGTCCCCAATAAACTCCACCCGCAGGGCCCGCTCGTCCTCGTAGGCCGGGAAGATCTCCACCAGGTCGCCTCGCACCCGAAAGGTGCCGCGGTGGAAGTCCGCGTCGTTTCGCTGGTACTGGAGCTCCACCAGCTTGCGCAGCACCTTGTCCCGATCGGCCTCGACCCCCTCCTCCAGGTACAGGATCATCTTCTGGTACGCCTCGGGATCCCCGAGGCCGTAAATGCACGACACGCTCGCCACGATCAGCACGTCCCGCCGGGTGAGCAGGGCGTGGGTGGCGGCGTGGCGCAGCCGGTCGATCCGGTCGTTGATCGAAGAGTCCTTCTCGATGTACAGGTCCTGCTGGGGGATGTACGCCTCGGGCTGGTAGTAGTCGTAGTAGCTGACGAAGTACTCGACGGCGTTGTCGGGGAAGAGGGCCTTGAACTCGGCGAAGAGCTGGGCGGCGAGGGTCTTGTTGGGGGCGAGCACCAGGGTCGGCCGGTCGACCCGGGCCACCGCCTGGGCCACGGTAAAGGTCTTCCCTGAGCCGGTCACCCCCAACAGGACCTGGTGGCGCACCCCCGCCTCGAGCCCCGCCACCAGGGCCTGGATGGCCTGGGGCTGGTCGCCGCTGGGGGTGAACTCGGTGGTGAGGGAGAAGGGCATGGGGGGAGGTTGGCGGTTAGCTGTTGGCAGTTAGCGAGCGGGGCATCGCGCATCGCGCATCGTCCAGCCCCGCCTACTGCTTCGCCTTCCAGGTGGTGCCCTGGGGGCCGTCCTCCAGGATCACCCCCTGGGCCAGGAGGGCGTCGCGGATGGCGTCGGAGCGGGCCCAGTCCCGGGCCTTGCGGGCGGCGGCCCGCTCGGCGATCTGGGCCTCCACCGCCGCCGGGTCGAGGCCCCGGCTCGCCACCGCGCCCCGGCGCACCGCGGCCGCGTAGGCCTCGGGCGCCAGTTGGAGCACCCCGAGCACCTTGCCGACCCGACGCAAGCCCTCGGCCGCGTACCGGAGCACCGCCAGGTTGGCCGGGGACGGCTCGAAACCCTCGTGGAGGTAGCCGCCCACCTGCCGGGCGCAGCGGTGTACATGCCCCAGGGCCTCGGCGGTGTTGAAGTCGTCGTTCATGGCCCGCTCGAACTCCAGGAACAGCTCCAACACCGCCCCGTGGAGCCCCCGCGCCCGCTCCCCGAGCTCGGCCACCGGCACCTGGGCCGGCGCGGCGGGACCGGAGAGGGCCTCGTCCAGGCGTCCCAGGAGGGCGTACAGGCGGTCCAGCGCCGCGGCGGCATCCTCGACGGCGCCCTCCGAGTAGTCGAGCGGGCTGCGGTAGTGGTGGGAGAGCAGGAAGAGCCGCAGGGCCTCGGGGTGCACCCGCTCCAGGACATCCCGGATGGTGAAGAAGTTGCCGAGGCTCTTGGACATCTTCTCCTGGTCGATGTTGACGAAGCCGTTGTGCATCCAGTACCGGACGAAGGGCTTCCCGCTGGCGGCCTCGGACTGGGCCACCTCGTTCTCGTGGTGGGGGAAGACCAGGTCCTTGCCCCCCCCGTGGATGTCCAGGGTATCCCCCAGGATCCCCTGGCTCATCACCGTGCACTCGATGTGCCAGCCCGGCCGCCCGGGCCCCCAGGGGCTCGGCCAGCTCGGCTCCCCGGGCTTGGCGGCCTTCCACAGGGCGAAGTCCAGCGGGCTGCGCTTGCGGGCGTCCACCTCGACCCGGGCCCCGGCCACCAGCTCGTCCAGGGGGCGCCGGGACAAGCGGCCGTAGGCGGGGTAGCTCTCCACCGAGAAGTACACGTCCCCGTCCACGGCGTAGGCGTGCCCCGCCTTCTCCAGCCGCTGCACGTGGGCGATCATGTCGGCCACGTGTTCGGTCGCCCGGGGCTCCCGGGTCGCCCGGAGCACCCCCAGGGCGTCCATGTCCTCGTAAAAGGCGGCGATGTAGCGGTCGGTGATCTCCCGGGACGGCACCCCTTCTTCCTGGGCGCGGCGGATGATCTTGTCGTCGATGTCGGTGAAGTTCCGGACGTAGGTGACCTCGTAGCCCGAGTAGGCGAGGTACCGGTACACCACGTCGAAGACCACCGCCGAGCGCGCGTGGCCGATGTGGCACCGGTCGTACACGGTGACCCCGCACACGTACATGCCCACCCGGCCCGGGTGTAGGGTCTCGAAGGGTTCCTTGCCGCCGGTGAGGGTGTTGTAGATCTTGATGGACATCGCGTCTTTCCCGTCCTCGCGTCTCCCCCCGCCCCGAAACCCCGCGGACCGTAGCAGAAGAGGAAGGCCAAAGTAAAGCCGACCCGGGGGTCCTGGATCCACCGGCCGGGGCGGCATCAGGTCCGGGGAGCCCCTCTGCTCCGCCGCGCAATCCGCGTGCGTTGCGACTCGCCGTTCCCGGGGTTTCCGGGTACGCCGATCGACCCCGGCCTCGACCCGCCCCATCGCTTCGGTCGATGCGGTGCGCGGCTCCGCGCCTGGGCTCCCCGACCCCTCCGGGAAACCAGGCGGTGGCTTCCGGGGGGCTAGCGCCCGTCGCCTCGGCGCGCCCCGTAGATCCCCAGGGTGAAGCGGTGGGGCCCGGGAATGCCCTGGGGCACGAAAGCCACGGCGTCTCCGGGCTTCACCCGGCGCTCCAGGTCGTGGGTGACGTGGTTGATGAAGACCGCTTCGATGCGCTCCAGGGGGAGGCCGAGGTCCCGGGCCAGGTCTTCGGCCCGCCGCCCCTCGGGGGGCACGGCGAGTTCGACTTCCGAGGGTTCGCCCCGCTCCCGCTGCCAGGTGTGGAGGAGGCCAAAGAACCGCACCCGCACCGCTCCGCTCACCGCTCCCTCCACCGCTGCGCGTACGCTCGGTGCTCCCCGAACCCCGCGAGCTCCGGCCGTAGGTCACTCATCCCACACCGCGCGATGCATCAGGTCCGAAGCCCCGAGCTTGCCGGTGCGAAACAGCCGGCAGTCCACCGTCTCGAAGGCCACCCGCCCCCGGCCCTCCGGGGCCGACAGGTCGGCCCACAGCCGGTGGGATCCGAAGTCGCTGCGCAGGGTCGCCTCCCCGGCGAGGTAGGCGAGGACCAGGAAGTCCGCGCCCCCCCGTCCGGCGGGCCAGGCAACCGACAGCCGCAGGTCCCAGCGCCCCTCCCGGGACCGCTCGGGATCGTGGGCCCGCACCACCTCCACCCCCTCGACCTCGACCCCCAGGCGCGCCGCCGTGGCCTCGAGGGAGGCTCCCAGCCCCTCCCGCTGCCACGGCCGACCGATCAGCCGAGCGAGGGCCTCGTCGATGCGCGCCCGCTCCCGGGCGTCGAGGTCAGTGACGGCGTTTACCGCCGCGGCGAAGCGCTCGGCGAGGGGGCTCGCCCCCTGGGGCCGGGTCGACGGGGCACGCTCTCCCGGGGACGCGGCAAACCACGCCAGGAGCAGGTGGGCCGCGACGCTCACCCCCACGATTGCCGCAAAGGCGCTCTTTTCGCGCCAGGTCATCGGGCGGAGCAGGGATCCCATGGGCTCCTTTTAGCGGTACAGGTGGCAGCGCACGGTGCGCCCCGGCGACGGCGTCGCCGGGGCGGGCGCCTCCCCGGCGCAGGGGCCGAAGGCGGCCGGGCACCGGGGATGAAAGGGGCAGCCCCCCGGAGGTTCGAGGGGGCTCGGCGGGTCGCCCCCCAACTCCCGCGGGGGCGTGGCCCGCGCCGGGTCCGGCACCGGGACCGCCGCCCGCAGGGCCGCCGTGTACGGGTGCAGGGGCGCCTCGAACACCGCGGCGACGGGCCCGAGCTCCACCAGCCGCCCCAGGTACATCACGGCCACCCGATCCGCCAGGTGATCCACCAGCCGCAAGTCGTGGCTGATGATCAGGTAGGTGAGGCCGCGGGCGACCCGGAGCTCCTGCAGCAGGTTGAGGACCTGGGCTTGGACCGACACGTCCAGGGCGGACACCGGCTCGTCCGCCACCAGGACCCGGGGCTCCACCGCCAGGGCCCGGGCGATCCCGACCCGCTGGCGCTGGCCGCCGGAGAACTCGTGGGGGTACGCCCCCCACGCCTCCGGGGGCAACCCCACCTGCTCCAAAAGCTCTCCGACCCGGCGCCGGAGCGCCGCGCCCCGGGCCAGGCCGTGGATCACCAGGCCTTCGCCCACGATCTCCCCCACCGTCAGCCGGGGATCGAGGGAGGCGTAGGGGTCCTGGAAGATCAGCTGGACCTCCCGGCGAAAGCGGGCGACCTCCCGGGGGCCGAACCCCCACAGGTCCCGGCCTTCGTAGCGGACCACCCCTGCCGTCGGGCGCTCCAGCCGCAGCAGGAGGCGCGCCAGGGTGCTCTTGCCGCAGCCCGACTCCCCCACCAGGGCCAGGACTTCCCCAGGGTACACGGCGAGGTCCACCCCGTCCACGGCCCGGAGCCACCGCCGGCGGCCCCCCCCCGCCCGGACGGCGTAGTGGCGAACGAGCCCCTCGAGCTCAAACACGGGCGTCCTCCCGGCAGCAGCGCCCCCGATGCCCCGGCCCCCACTCGACAAGGGCCGGCAGGGCCTCGGCGCACTGGGGAGCCGCCCGGGGGCAGCGGTCCCGGAACGGGCACCCCCCGGGGAGCCGCAGGGGATGGGGAACCGCCCCGGGAATGGCGCGGAGGCGCTCCCCACGCCGGGTACCCGGGGCCCCCGGCACGGACGCCAGCAGCCCCTGGGTGTAGGGGTGCCGGGGCTCGGCAAAGAGCGCGGCGCTCGGCGCCTCTTCCACCGCGAGCCCCGCATACATCACGATCACCCGCTCCACGTTTTGCGCCACCACCCCGAGGTCGTGGGAGATCAGCAGGAGCGCCATCTCCCGCTCCCGCCGGAGCCGCCCGAGCAGCGCCATGATTTGCGCCTGCACCGTCACGTCCAGGGCGGTGGTGGGTTCGTCGGCGACCAGGAGTCGGGGGCGACACGCCACGGCACACGCGATCATGACCCGCTGGCGAAGCCCCCCCGAGAGCTCTCCGGGGTAGGCGCGAAGGCGGGCTTCCGGGGCGGCAATCCCCACTTCGGCGAGGAGTTCGAGGCTCCGTTGCCGCACCGCCGCCCGGGACCCAAGCCCCAGCGGGCGCAGCGCCTCGGCGAGGTGGAAGCCGACCGGGAACACGGGGTTGAGGCTGGTCATGGGGTCTTGAAAGACCATGCCGAGGTCTCGCCCCCCCACCGTGCGCAGGGCGGCAGGGGCGAGGGCCGTCAACTCGCGGTCGGCCAACCAGACCCGCCCCGCCGCCCGGCGCCCCGGGGGGGGCAAGAGCCCCAGGAGCGCCAGGGCCGTGGCGCTCTTCCCGCATCCCGACTCCCCGACCAGGGCGACCGCCTCGCCGGGAGCCACGGCAAACCCGAGCCCCCGCACCGCCGGCACCACCCCCGCCGGCGTGGGAAACCCCACCTCCAGCCCCTCGACCCGGAGCAACGGGTCGCTCCCGAGCCCCGGCGCCACCTCGCCCCCGCTCAGCTGCGGCGCCGCAGGGCCGCCTCGACTTCGGCTCGACTGAGGACGCCCTTGTCCTCCAGGGCGTGCAGCAGAGCCCACGCCAGGTCTGCCGCCGCCGCATGGGCCAGGCTCGGCGAGGGAGGCAGGGCCACGACCTTCTCGTCCCCCTCGCTGACGACGACCATCTCTTCCGCAGCCTCCACCGCCGCCAGGTCCACCTTCCGCTCGTGCCCGTACGGCTCCCGCAGCTTGCGCTGCCGGTAGTACTGGTCGATGGCGCGGGTGATGGACGACTCGGTGGCGACCACGGGCCGCACGTTCACGCCGGCCTGAAACTGGATCTCCCGAACCGCGTCCAGGTTGGTGGGATCCGACATGGCCAGGATGACGCTCTTCTTCCCCAACTCCTCCTTGAGCGCCACGGGGATGACGTTGTACTTCTCGGCCACCCGCAGGGGGACGGCGTCGAGCGCCCGGGGGCTGATCTTGATCTTCCGAAAATCTACACTAGGAAGCCTGAGCTGGTTGGAAAGACACCTGAGGATGTCCTCTTCTCGCGCCACGCCCATGCGCACCAGGGTAGACCCCAGCTTGCCGCCCCAGGTGCGCTGGCTGTGAAGGGCCGCCGCCAGCTGGGTGTCGTTGATGAGCCCGGCTTCCGTGAGGATCTCGCCGAACCGCTTCTTCCTCGTCATCCGCGTTCCTTCGTCCCTGTACCGGCTCCCTGGAGAACCGATCGGCCGAGCCGAGGAATAGTTTAGCCTTGCCGACCCCGGCCGAGAGACGGGGGCGTGAGACAGGATTACAGGATGTTCAGGATGTGGATCGAAGCAACCATCCTGTCCTATCTTCGACCCACGCCCTTGCTACTTGCTACGAGGTCTTTCGACCGGATCACAGGATGGACAAGATCTCGTCCTGAGGTGGTAGCCGCCGTGGCCACGGCCTCCTCCCAAGAAGTATCCGGTCTGATCCTGTTATCCTGTCAAGAACCCACCCCCGGCAAGCGAGGCCCGGGGCGCGATCAGGCGTCGTCGCCCAGACAGATCTCCCCGCGCAGGCTCACCACCGCGTCTCCGCCCACCACCACCGGCCCGGGGGCCTCGGGAGTGCCTCCGACCGTGACCGACACCGTGCCCGGCCGGTCGCAGGCGTCCCCCTGGTTCAAGAGCAAGGGGGCCGACGCCCGTACCGCGCCGTGGCGTACCAGGTACGCCCCCAGGGCGCCGGACGCGCTCCCGGTCACGGGATCCTCATCCACCCCCGCGGCGGGCGCGAAGCCCCGGCAGTGATAGCCGCCGTCCCCTTCGGCAAAGACGTGGGTCGTCACCGCGCCGAGCTCCCGGTTGAGCTCCGCCAGGGCCCGGAAGTCCGGCATCAAGCCGTCGACGGCGTCCACCGTCCGCAGCGGCACCAACAGGTGCCACAGGCCCGTGTAGGCCAGCTCCAGGGGCAGATCGAGCCGCAGGTCCTCGGGGTCCGCCCCGAGGATCTCCAGGACCTCGTTCACCTCCCCTTCCCAGGGTCGGAAAGCCGGCTCCGTCTGGGTCATCTCGACCCGAACGCCCCCGGCCTCTCCCCTCACCTCCACCGCCAACACCCCCACCCCCGTCTCCACCCGCACCCGGGCGCTGCGGCCCGGGGGAATCTGCACCTCCCCGAGTTCTGCCAACAGGGCCAGGGCCCCCACCAGGGCGTGCCCGCAGAAGGGCACCTCCTGGGTGGGGGTGAAGAAGCGGAGCTTCACGTCGGCGTCCCGGGACGGGAACACGAAGGCCGTCTCGGGGACCGCAAGCTCCCGCGCCACGGCGAGCATCTCGGAGGCCCCCAGGCCCCGGGCGAAGGGGACCACTCCGGCCGGGTTTCCCCGCAGCGGCGTCCGAGTGAACGCGTCCACCTTGTACACGGGGCGTCGGATCATGGCACCTCCTCGTTCCCCCCCGGGATGCGCGATGGTAGCGGAAACCCGGCCGTCCCCACAACCGCCCCGGCGCTGCCGGCGACGGCGCTCAGGACCTCGGTCAGCCGCTCGGCTAGGGGGCGTCCGTCCCCCCCGCTCTTGTTCACGTACTGGGCGGGGGCGAGCTCGGTAAGGAGCGGCTGGAGGCTCGGGTCCAGGCGGCGGGAGGAGAGGAAGATCACGTTGGCCGCTCGGGCACCGAAGGCCCGCTCCACCGCCCGTAGGGCGACCGCCGCCTGGAAGCCGTTGAGGCGGGGCATCACGAGATCGATCACCGCCAGGGAGATCGGTCGCCGCTCCCGCAGCGCCCGGGCCGTTACCTCCACCGCCTCGGCACCGTCCCGGGCCCGCAGCACCTCCCCGGCCAGCCCGCTGCCGGCGAGGATCTCCGCCACCGCCTCGGTGAAGAACGCAGAGTCGTCCGCCACCAGCACCCGGCGAAACCGCCTCCGCTCCCCGTCGCCCCCCTTGGCCAGGGGCAGGCCGCAGCGCAGGCACCGGGTCTCCGTTCGCCCCCCCAGGTCGACCTCGTAGGACTCCACGTCCTCGCCGCACGCCGCGCAGCGCATCAGTGGGCCTCGAACCAGTTGGCGCCCACCGCCGACTCCACCGCCAGGGGCACCGTCAGCTCGGCCGCCCCGGCCATGGCAGCCACCATCAGGGCCCGAGCCGCCTCCGCCTCCGCCTCGGGCACCTCCAGCACCAGCTCGTCGTGGACCTGGAGGACGAGCCCGCCGCCGAGGCCGGCCTCGGCCAGGGCCTTGGCGGTCCGGATCATGGCGCGCTTGATCAGGTCGGCCGCGGTGCCCTGGATCGGGGTGTTAATCGCCATGCGCTCCCCGAAGTCCCGCTGGGTCCGGTTGCGGGAGGCGAGCTCCGGGAGGGGCCGACGGCGCCCGAAGAGGGTCTCGGCGTAGCCGGTCTCGGTCGCCCGGGCCACCAGCCCCTCCAGGTACGCCCGCACCCCCGGGAACTGGCGAAAGTACGCGTCGATGGCCGCGCGGGCGGGCTCCAGGCCGATGCCGAGCTGGCGGGCGAGGCCAAAGGGGCTCATGCCGTACAAGATGCCGAAGTTGACCGTCTTGGCCTCCCGCCGCATCCGGGGGTCCACCTCGGCCAGGGGCACCCCGAAGATCCGGCTCGCGGTCTCCGCGTGGACGTCCCGGCCGACCCGGAACACCTCGAGGAGCGCCGCGTCCCCCGAGAGGTGGGCGAGGATGCGCAGCTCCACCTGGGAGTAGTCGGCGGAAACCAGTCGGCCCCCCGGGGCCGCCACGAAAGCCTCCCGGATCCGCCGCCCCTCCTCCCCCTTGACCGGGATGTTTTGCAGGTTCGGGTTGGAGGAGCTGAGCCGCCCGGTGGCCGCCACGGTCTGGTGGAAGCGCGCGTGGATGCGGCTAGTACCGGGGTCCGCCAGGGCCGGCAAAACGTCGATGAAGGAGTTCTTGAGTTTGGCGAGGCTGCGGTGCTCCAGCACCAGGGCCGGGAGGGGATGGGAGAGGGCGAGCTCCTCCAGGACCGAAGCGTCGGTGGAGTACCCGGTGGCGGTCCTCTTGGTGGCGGGGAGCTTGAGGACCTCGAAGAGCACCCGGGCCAGCTGCTTGGGGCTCTGGGGGTTGAAGGGCTCGCCGGCTTCCGCCAGCAGGCGCGCCTCTAGGTCGGCGAGGCGCTCGCCGTACTCCGCTCCGAGGCGCCCCAGGGCCTCCCGATCGACCCGGACTCCCCTCACCTCCATGTCGGCGAGGATCGGGATGAGGGGGTTCTCGATCTCCCGGTACAAGCCGAGGAGCCCCTGGGCCTCTAGTTCGGCCTCCAGGCGGCCCGCCGCGGCCAGGGCCCCCCGGGCCGCCCCGGCGGGGTCGCCGGGGTCGATCTCGATCCCCCGGTCCCGGGCCAGCTCGGCCAGGGGGTAGGCCCGGCGCCCCGGGGCCAGGAGGTACCCGGCCACCTCCCCGTCCAGCCGAATCCCCGCCAGGACCTGGCCCCGGCGGGCGAGCCGCGCCCGGGCCTCCTGGAGCCCCCAGCCGACCACGGGAACCCCGGGGTCCGCCAGGCGCTCGGCCCACGCCTCGGGCAAGGCGTCCATGGATACGGTCGCGGCTTCCCCGGCGCCGGTGGCCACCCCCCAGGGCTGCCCTTCGTCGCCGGGTACCAGGGCGAGCCACGCGGCGGGGAGCGGTGTTTCGGCGGCCGCCGCGGGAGTCGCGAGAGCGGGGGCTGGTTCGCGCTCCAGGTCGAGGTCGGCCAGGAGGCGGTGGAACTCGAGCTCCCGCAGGAGGGCCGACAGGGCGGGGCGGTCCGCCTCGGGCGGCGCCAGGGAGGCCTCGGGCAGGGGCACGGGGACGTCGGTCCGGGCGGTCACCAGGGCCCGGTTGGCGAGCACCCGCTCCCCCCACTCCGCCAGGGCCTGGCCCCGCTTGCCCTTGATGCGGGGCGCCGCCGCCACCACGTCCTCCAGGGTCCCGTACTCGGAGAGCCAGCCGGCGGCGGTGGCCGGGCCCACCCCGGGGATCCCCGGCACGTTGTCCACCGCGTCCCCGGTGAGGGCCAAGAGGTCCACGACGCGGCCGGCGGGAACCCCCAGGCGCTCCACCACCTCCGCCGGGCCGGTGAAGCGGTCCCGCATGGTGTCCAACAGCCGCACCCCGGGACCCACGATCTGGCACAGGTCCTTGTCCCCAGTGACCACCACCACCTCGTGCCCCGCCCCGGCGAACCGCGCCGCCAGGGTCGCCAGCACGTCGTCGGCCTCCACCCCCGACACCACCGCCTCGGGGATCCCCAGGGCCCGCACCGCCCGACGGACGTAGGGGATCTGGACCACCAGGTCCTCCGGGGTGGCCTCGCGGTTCGCCTTGTAGTCGGGAAAGAGCGCGTGGCGGTGGTTGGGCCCCGGGGCGTCAAAGACGGCGATCAACCCGTCGGGACGGTGCTCCCTCAGGAGCCGAAGCACCATGGTGACAAAGCCGAAGACCGCGTGGGTCGGCAGGCCCTGGGAGGTCCGCAGGCCCTGGACCGCGTGGTACGCCCGGTACAGGAGGTTGGTGCCATCCAACAGGTAGATCCGGGCCATCGGTCGGTCCCTCCACCCACGCTCGGCTCTGTGCTCTTCTTCGACCTTGGTTGGACGGGGGTTTTGGACAGGATAACAGGATGAAAATCGGATACTTCTTGGGGAGCGACCGTTGCCGCGGCGCCTACCACCTCAAGCCGAGCTCCACTCCGTCCACCCCGTCCACCCCTGTCACCCCCCCGTCACCCCTGGAGAACCCGGGCCGCTTCGGGCGCGAAGTAGGTCAGGATCGAGTCGGCGCCGGCCCGCTTAATCGAGAGCAGGCTCTCCATCATCAGGCCCCGGCCGTCGCCCCAGCCGAGGCGCTCCATGGCCTTCACCATCGCGTACTCCCCGCTCACGTTGTAGGCGGCGGTCGGGTAGCCGAAGGTGTCCTTTACCCGGCGGATCACGTCCAGGTACGGCAGGGCCGGCTTCACCATGACGATGTCGGCGCCTTCGCGGATGTCGAGCTCGACCTCCCGCAGGGCCTCGTCGGAGTTGGCCGGGTCCATCTGGTAGGAGCGCCGGTCCCCGAACTGGGGCGGCGACTGGGCGGCCTCCCGGAAGGGGCCGTAAAAGGTGCTCGCGAACTTGGCGGCGTACGCCATGATCGGGATCTCCCCAAAACCCTCGCCGTCGAGTGCCGCCCTAAGGGCCGCCACCCGGCCGTCCATCATGTCCGAGGGGGCCACCAGGTCGGCCCCCGCCCGGGCGTGGCTCACCGCCTCCCGGGCCAGCAGCTCCAGGGTCGGGTCGTTGGCCACGTCCCCCTTCTCGATCACGCCGCAGTGGCCGTGGTCGGTGTACTCGCACAAGCAGACGTCGGTGATGACGCACAGGTCCGGCAGGGCGTCCTTGAGCGCCCGAACCGCCCGCTGGACGATCCCGTCGGCGGCGTATCCGCTGGAGCCGACCGCGTCCTTCACGTCGGGGATGCCAAACAAGATCACCGACGGCACCCCCAGGCCCCACGCCTCCCGGGCCGCCCCTACCGCCTCGTCGATGGAGAGCTGGAACTGGCCGGGCATGCTGGAGATCGGGCTGCGGATCCCCCGGCCCTCCCGGATGAAGAGGGGGTAGATGAAGTCAGCCGGGGTGAGGGTGGTCTCCCGCACCATGCGGCGCAGGGTCTCGGTGCGGCGCAAGCGCCGGAGTCGAAGCTGGGGGAAGTCCATGGGTGCCTCCGCTGGTGGGTGCTGGCTAGATGATCGCGAGGGACCGAAGCCCTCGGAGACGGGTCACGTTCCTCCCCCGAAGCCTAGGGGAACGGGATTTTTGGACAGGATCACAGGATGTTCAGGATGCTCTACCGCCTGACCCCAACATCCTGTTCATCCTGTCAAAAGCCCCCCGTACCTCGACGGTCTGACCCGAGGCACCTCACCTACCCGTAACGATAGCAGATGCCGAACCCGCCCATGGGGTAGCGCCAGCCGATGTTGCCGTGGGGGCAGACCAGGCGACACGCCCCGCACTCCAGGCAGTTCTCGAAGGCGACCACCACCCGGCCGGGCTCGGCACTCCAGCTGTAGGTGCCCGCCGGGCAGATGGCCACGCACTCCTTGCCGGCGCAAGCGAGGCACCGGTCGGGGTCGCCGATGGTCAGGTGCGACACCCGGTCGGGCCGGGTCTCGTCCGCGGCCAGGCGGGCCTCCAGGGCCGCCTTCCCTCTCGCGTCCACGTCCGCCCCTACCAGTTGCGGGCCAGGTACTCGAGCACCCGGTCGGTCTTGCCGTAGCCCAAGACCCGCAGCGCCGTGCGCAGCTGCACCGCGGTCATGGCCGCCGGCAGGATGCCCACCCGGCGCTGGAAGAGGTCCCACACCTCGGCGCCCCGCTCGCTGCGGGGGCCGCCCCCCACCCGGAGGAGGGCCTCGGCCATGGTCGCCGCCGCCTCGGGCCACCGGGCGAAGACGTGGGGGTTGCGCTCGACGAAGCCCGGCCAGTCCCGGTAGTGCTCCATGTCCTTCAACACGAAGCTCTCTTCCAGGAGCCGCCGGTACTCCCCCAGGGTCGCCGTGGTGAAGTCCCCGGCCCGGTGGGCCGCCAGCGCCGCCCGGGCCGCCATCACCCCGGACGCCATGGCGTAGTTGGAGCCCTCGTGGTGGGGCGAGGTGCTCACCAGCCCGGCCGCGTCCCCCGCCAGCAGGAGCCCGTCTCGGCACAGCAGGGGCAGCCGGTCGTACCCGGCCTCGGGGATCAGGTGGGCGCCGTACTCCAGGAGCTCGGCACCCCGGACCAGGGGCGCCACGGCAGGGTGGGCCTTGAACCGGTCCAGGAGCTCCGAGGGGTTCGCCCCCGCGGCCGCCAGGTCGGAGGCGAAGACCACCACCCCCACCGACAGGGACTCCCGGTTCGTGTACACAAACCCCGAGCCCCGCAGGCCGGCCACGGCGTCCCCCACGTACTCCCACGCCGAGCCCTGGTCGCCGGCGAGGCCGAACCGCTCCTCGATCCGCGCCCGGGGCAGGGCCAGGGTCTCCTTCACCCCCAGGGCGACCCGCTTGGCCGCCGGGGGCGGCCGCAGCCCCTCCGCCTCGGCCAGGAGCGAGTTGGCCCCGTCGGCCACGATCACCACCGGCGCCCCCAGCTCCCCGTCCGCTGCGGCTTGCCCCTCGGGCATCCGGGTGCCGACCCCGATCACCCGCCCCGCCCGGTCCTTGACCGTCCGGTCCACCACCACCCCGGTGATCACCTCGACCCCGGCGGCCTCGGCTTGCGCCGCGTACCAGCGGTCGAAGCGCGCCCGCAGCACGGTGTGGGAGTGGTTGTGGGGCTCTACGTCCCAGGCGGCGGTCCGAAAGGACAGGGCGGTCTCGGCGCCCCGGGAGAGGAGGGACATGCCCTTCTTGGCGACGTAGCGCTCCAGGGGCGCGCCCCGCTCCCGAAAGTCCGGGAGCACCTGGGCCAGCACGTCGGTGTAGAGCACCCCCCCCATCAGGTTCTTGGACCCCGGGTAGGGCCCCCGCTCCAACAGGGCGACCCGCAAGCCTCCCTGGGCCAGGGTGAGGGCGGCAGTGGTCCCCGCCGGGCCCGCCCCCACGACGATGGCGTCGAAGTCACCCACGGCGAGCCCCCTCCCCTACCAAGGGCCCCACCCCGAGGGCGGCGGCCACCCGCGCCCCCAGCGCCTCGCCCTGGGCGGTGCAGTCGTTGATGCCGATGCCCCGGTAGGCGTTGCCCCCCAGGAACACCCCCAGGGCCCCCGCCCGCCCCTCCAGCTCGGCGAGGCGCCGGCCGTGGCCGACCACGTACTGGGGGATGGCCCGGGGCCAGCGGACGATCCTGGCGAAGCTCGGCCGGGCCCGGATGCCGAGGGTGAGCGCCAGCTCCTCCGCCACCACCCCGAGGAGCGCTTCGTCCCCCAGGCCCACCAGCTCGGGGTTCCGGGCCCCCCCGACGATCTGGGTGAGGAGCACCCGGCCCTCCGGGGCGCGGCGGGCGAAGATCGACGAGCTCCACAGGGAGCCGAGGATCCGGCGGCCTTCGCTGGTGGGGACCAGGAAGCCGAAGCCGTCCAGGGGGTGGGCCACCTCGGCCCGAGAAAACCCGAGGCAGACCACCGCCGCCGGCACGTAGGGGATCGCGTACAAGAGTTCCGCGCACCGCGGGTCGTGGGGCCCGAGGAGCGCCGCGGCGTCGTAGGCCGGCGCGGCGAGGACCAGGGCGTCGGCGGCCACCGCGTCGCCACCGGAGGTGCGCACCACCCACCGGGCCCCGTCCCGCTCCAGGGCCTCGGCGGCGGTGGCCGGGCGCAGGTCGTGCTCGCCGAGGCTCGCGGCGAGGCGGCGCACCAGGTCGGCCGTCCCCTCCTCGAAGCTCCACAAGACGCCCCCGGGGCCGGCGCTCTGGGGCCCCTGGGCCCCCACCGCCTTGGCCATCTTCTGCATGGCCAGCATCCCCTTGAGGAGCCCGCCGAACTGCCGCTCGATCTGGGCGACCTTGGGGAAGGAGCTCTCCAGGCTCATGGTGCGGGGGTCCCCCGCGTAGATCCCCGCGCTCATCGGGTCGATCAAGCGGTCCAGGGCCTCGTCCCCCAGGCGCCGGCGGACGAAGGCCGCCACTGACTCGTCCTCGTCGGGGTCGCCCACGGGCAGCAGGAACTCGGCGGCGAGGCGGAGCTTGCCCCGGATGGAGAGGATGTCCGACCCGAGGAAGCTCAGGGGGTCCTCGGGGAGGCGCTTGAGCTCCCCGTCGGCGAAGACGAAGCGCTTGCGGGCGCCGTCCTCGGACTTGAGCAGCCGGTCGGTGGCGCCGAGGCGCCCCACCAGGGCCAGGGTGGAGGGCTTGTTGTCGAGGAAGCCGTTGGGGCCCTCCTCGCACAAGAAGCCGTCCTCCCGGGTCGAGCGGATCTTACCGCCCAGGGCCGGGTCGGCCTCCAGGAGGGTGAGCTGGGCACCCGGCACGCGGTCTAGGACCGCGCGGGCCGCGGAGAGGCCCGACAGCCCCCCCCCGATCACCACTACACGCATTCTGGGCAACTCCCGAGATCAGGGACGAAACGCGGCGTAACCATACGCGGCGGGGCGGGGAGCGGTCAAGGCGAGCTGCCAGCGGGGGCGGCGGCGGGTTCAGGAGACGGGGGTTTTGGACAGGATTACCGGATGTTCAGGATAAAAGAGACAGGCGGACCCGAAGAACCCGTCCACCCCGTCCACCCCGTCCACCCCGTCCACCCCGTCCA
>JBBIIA010000070.1:0-19671 GCA_037446775.1 Deltaproteobacteria bacterium | reverse complement strand
AAGCCGCTTCAAGAAATCTCGTCGACCACCCCCCGGGGGGTGTGATCGCTTACGGGAGAGACGGGTGCTCTATGACCGACCGTGACGATGCCCGCCGCATGCTCGCCGCGGCCGCGGTAGACCTCAAGGCGCTTGGGAACATGCTCGACGAGGAGCGGTTCGAGGATTAGATCTTCGGCTTCCACGAGCAGCAAACCGCGGAGAAGGCGGGAGGAAGCCTGGCCCCGGCCCGCGCGTGAGCTCGCTACGCCGCCGCCCGCCGTGTCGGGGGCCGTATCCTGAAGGATCGTACCCATGGCCAACTTCGTTCTCGTCCACGGCGGCTGGCAAGGCGGGTGGGTCTACAAAGACGTCGACCGGAGGCTGCGCGCCGAAGGTCACGAGGTCTACCGGCCGACGCTGACCGGGCTCGGCGAGCGGTCGCACCTGCTGGCAGGCGCGGTCAACCTGGGCACCCACATCCAAGACGTCGTGAACCTGATCAAGTGGGAGGAGCTCGACCGGGTGGTCCTGTGCGGGCACTCGTACGGCGGCATGGTGATCACCGGGGTCGCGGACGCTGTTCCGGAGAAGGTCGACGCCCTCGTGTACCTCGACGCCTACGTGCCGCGCTCCGGCGAGTCGTGCTGGGGGCTCACCAGCGACTGGTTCCGGAAGACGTTCCTCGAGGGCGCCGCGGCCGACGGCTTCGCCTCGGCCCCCCCGGGGCGGCTGGGCTGGAGGGCCACCGCCCACCCCTTCGCGGCCCTGCGCCAGGACCTCGTGCTCCACGGGAACCACCTCTCGGTCCGGAAGAAGGTCTACGTGCTCGCGGCCGACTGGAGCGGGAGCCCGTTTCCGCCGGTCTACGAGCGCTGCAAGGGCGACCCGGCGTGGGAGACCCACGTCCTGCCCTGCGGCCACGACATCATGGCCGAGAGGCCCGACGAGCTGGTGGCGCTGCTGGTGGGCGTGGCCGCGGCCTGAGCCGCTGCCTTCGCCGCCGACGAGAATTGCCCCCGTGGTGCCGGTCAGAATTGACCCCTGAGGGCGGTTGAGGTTTGGCGGCGCACGCGGTATGGATGGTCGCTACTGCGCGAACGCCTTGTCGGCAGCACGCTCGTCGAGACGGTTGTCGTCGGGCGCAGAGCCGCTACCGCCGCAGCCCCCGGGGCCGGGAGGCCAACCGGCAGGGGGCGCGTCGGCGGCACGATCTCGTCTTCCCCGCAAAAACTGTGGCTGATCCATCTTCAAGTTCGGCGCCGGCTTCGGCTACGGTGCGTTCGTGCGGTGCAAGAGGCGCCTTGACCGGCAGGAACCGCCGCCTGCTGGAGGGTTTGGCCGGCGTCGAGCCTCGCTGCAAGGGATGCGGCGCGGCGGTGCGGGTGGTCGAAGCGTTTACGCCCCGCGAAGACGCCGGTGTGGGTGGTCGCGGTGACCGCTCCCGTGCCCTTCGTGCATCGATGGGCCCCAGGGCCTCGCTGCCTCAGCGTTGCCTCGTCCACGGGTCTCCCTCCTACGCTTCCTTGCATCCCCCGGCCAACTGCCCCCACCTCAGCCCCGGGTCAGGAACTGGGCGAACTCCTCCGCGGACAGCACCGCGCAGCCAACCGCGGCCGCCTGGGCCCCCAGGGGCGCGTCGCTGGTCACGAGCCACCGTGGCTCTCCTCCCCCCGAGGCGGCGTGGAACGCCGCGTCCTCCAGGATCGACCCGTCGGCCCGGTCGCGGCCCCGGCCACCCCCCGAGTAGATCACCGCCACCCGGGGGCTCCGGGTCTCGCGCGAGGCCGTGGGGCTGTCAAAGTACACCTGGGCCCGGCCACCTGCCGTCCGCGCTACCAGCGCCTCGACCTTCTGAACAAGCACGTCTCGGGCCCGGGCACCGGGTCGCCCGTCCTCGAAGGCCTCCTCGAACCGCTCGGCCAGGCGGTGAAGTACGTTGTGCCCGTCGATGAGGAGCAGCACCGGCTCGCCCCCGACCAGCGCCCGACGGAACCCGTAGGCCGGATCGCGCCGCAGGGCCGCGGGGACGGGGACCGGCCCCGCGGCGTCCAAGAACCGGGTAAGGCGTCGATGGTAGGCGCCGTAGAGGCGCGCGAGCTCGTCGCCGGGCAGCGCCTCGGCGCCCCTCAGCTCGTCCAGGGTGGCCCGAAGGCGCAGGAGGTCGTCCGGAGCCTCGACGGCGTTGATCCGCCCCGCCAGGGCGGCCGCGGTCGCGGAGACGGATCGCCCCAGCACCCGATCTAGCCGTTCCAACTCGGCCCCCAGGCGAGCCGCCACCGACGCCAGCTCTGGCAGGGGCCGCAAGGCCTCGGCGCGGGCAGCCTGCACCCGAGCCAGCGCCGCGGCCACCTGGTCGCGCCGCTCGCCCAGGGCGCGGCGGTTGCCCGCGTGCCGGTCCACCTCGACCTGGCGGGCCAGGGCGGCCTCGGCGTCGGCCAGCAGATCGTCCTCGCCCGCGATCCGTTCCCTCTCGGCCTGGGCCGCCAGCGGCGCCTCGAGCCACGGTCGCAACGCCGAACGCAGGCCCGCCGCGATCCCGGCGGCCACGGCTCCCTCGCGGTTCGCCTGGGCCGCGTCCCGGGCGGCCTCCGCCTCCCGCAACCTCTCCTCCAGGGCCTTGCACCTCTGGAGCCACTCGGCTGCGTCGGCCCGCGCCCGCTCCAGGGCCCGCGACGCCTTCTCGGCCGCCGCATCCTGGGCTTCGGCCCGACGATCCAGAGCCTTCGCCTTCTTGGCTCCGAGCCGGACTCCCTCCAGCTCCTCCACCCGGGCCCGCAGCCGCGCCACCTCGGCCGCGACCCTACGGCCGCTGGCGGCGTCGAAGAACGGCTCGAAGGCCCTAAGGAACGGCCCCAACGCCTCTGCGACCGCCCCCGGGGACCCGCCGTTGCCACCCACTTCCTCGACCCACGCAGCGGCCTCGGCCAGCGCCCTCACCCCTGGGCGCTCGTCCACGAAAAGAGCCCCGCGCACGGCCTCGGCGCCCAGCACCCCGCCCAGGTCGACCGCCACGGCTGCCAGGGCTTCCTCCGACAACACGGCTAACACCCGGCGGTTCAGCGAACCCGCGGCCAGCACCTGGCGCAGGTCCTCGGGCAGCCGGCAGTCCTTTGCAATCTTGCTCCACAGCACCCGCCGAAAGTGGGGCGCGTTGCGGGCCCGCAACGGGAACCCGGGCACCAGCTCGCGATTCGCCGCCGCCCAGCGCACCGTAGCGTCGGCTTCCAGTTCGTCCACCAGCCGCCGCAGCGCGGGTATGAGGGCCTGGGGAATTTCGAGGGCGGTACAGATTCCACCACCCCGGGACGGGGCGCCGTTCTCGGACGTCACAGCTCCTCCTCGTCGCCCGACATCAGGTTGTAGCGCAGCAGGCGGGTCACGCCGTGGATCGGCTGGATCGTCTCGTGGCGCACCGCCCACCGGACGTTCGGCATGCGGGGGGCCAGGTCGTACAACAAGCCCTGAGGCGTATACCGAAACCCCGTAACCGTCACCTCCTCGCTGCCGGCCGGTCCGAGGAGCATGGCCGAATCCCCCGGCGCGACCAGCACGACCCAGTCCTGGTCGGTCGGGCCCGCATCCGTCAGCGCGCCCCCGCCGGCGTGGGCGCGCATCTGGGCTACATGCTCCGCCAGGATCGCCAGCTCCCGGGCCAAGGGCTCGTCGTGCTCCTCCGAGCACAGCTCCGCTGCCCGCGATAGCACTTCGCCGAAGTTCTCCCCCAGCCGTTGGGTCAGGCGCAGACTCCCGCTGGTCGCATCGAAGATGCACGCCCCCTGGCACGGCCCTTCCCCCGAGGGCGCGCGCTTCGAGAAGAACGAACCGACCCCGAGTTCGCGCTCCTGCACTCCGTAGGTCAGGCAGAAGGCCCGCTTCACGGCTCCGGCCACCGCCTCGGAGGCGCCCCGCCCCCCGGGCAGGCACCAGCACACCCCCGTGGTCTCAAAAAACCGGTTGAGCTCGCGCTGGAAGTAGGGCGACCCGGGGCCGTAGAGGTGGACCTCTCGGGCGGCGCCCCGCTTCTCGACGAACCCCAGCACCCGCTCGCTCACCTGGGCCTCGGTCTCCAGTACGAACCCCGAGGCCGACCGCCAGCCGCCGAGGAAGGCGCCGTCGAACCGGGGAAACACCTTGGCCTGGGCCCTCGGCTCGGTGGTGACGAACTTCTCACGCCCCACCAGGATCAGCCCTTTGCGTAGCTCGAACTGCTTCACCCGGTACGGTCGACCCATGTAGTAGTACACGGCGCCGGGGTAGGCCTCGCGCAGGACCTGGGACAGGGTCAGGTTGCCGAGGCGCGCGCCCATGGGGCCCTCGACCTGGAAGGCCTGCTCCATGCAGCTGCGTAGCGGGAACTCGCGGTGCGGTTCTGCCTGCCCCCGCTGCTTCAGGGGGTAGAGGTCGGCGGGCACGGCTTCGCTCGGGTCGAGCTCGTTGCGCACCATGCGGCCGAAGGCCTCGGGCAGCGTGGCGAACACCTCGTGAGTCCCGCCTCGCGCAGGTACCGACCGGGCCTCGTGGGCGGCGCACAGGGCGTTCACGTACTGGATGTAGCGGTTCTCCAGGTAGAGCCAGTTGGGTTCCAGGGGCCGGTCCAGGTACCCCTGCAGCCCGCCCGCGGCTTCCCGGATCTTCCCCTCGCCGTCCACGATCAGGCAGGTTCCGGCGCTGCGGCGCCCGGCCCGGCCCATCCGCTGCCAAAAGGCCTTCATCGAGGTGGGGGCATTCAAGAGGACCACCAGGTTGATCTCGCCGATGTCGAGCCCGAGTTCCAGGGCGCTCGTCGACACCACCCCCTTGAGCTCTCCCCGGGCCAGGGCCCGCTGGATCTCCTCGCGGTCTTCGGTCTCGTATCCGGCCCGATACGGCAGCACCCCGAGGGGGGCCCGGGCCGCGGGGGAGCGAGGGCCCTCTTCTCGATCGCTGGTGTCCGCGTCTTCGTCCCTCCCGGCCATCCGGGCCACCACGGCCACCATCTTCTCGACGGCCTTCCGGGAGTCGGCAAAGGCGAGGAATCGTCCCCCCGGCTCCCGCGCCAGGGCGCCGAGCAGCTTGGCGATCCGATCGAAGTCGCGCTTGCTGGGCCCCCGGGCCCACAGCACCACCTTGTCGGGCGAGCCGGCGCCGTCGGCGTCCCGCTCGAACACCGTCACGGCGCGGCCGGTCAGGGTCTCGACGAAGGCGCCCGGCCGGTCGATGGTGGCCGTGCTCACCACCAGCCGCGCCTGCGGCGCCACCGCCAGCAGCCGGCGCATCAAGAAGCACATGTTCGTGCCAAACACGCCGTCGTATACGTGGGCCTCGTCCAGCACGATGAGCTGCAACCGCTCGACGAACCTGCGGATCTTCGCCTCGTCGAGCCGGGCCAGCAGCCAGGCCTGGACCACGTCGGGGGTCATCAGCACCACCGGGTTCTCTTCCAGGAGGCCGATGCGGCGTTCGACCATCACGCCGCCGTCCACGGTGCCCACGCCCAACCCAAGGCGCTCCGCAAAAGTCCGCCACTTCCCCAGCTGGTCCTGGATCAGGGCGCGGGCCGGGTACAGGGCGAGCACCCTGCGAGTGGGATCGCCCAACACCAGGCTCGCGGCCACCGACAGGAACACGAGGCTCTTGCCCGAGGCCGTCGAGGTCGACACGCACACGTCGTCGCCCGCCAGCGCCCGTTCGATGGCGTCGGCCTGATGGCTATACAATCCCACCGAGAACTCGCCCCGCAGCACTGCCGCAACCTTGGGGTGCAGGCTACCGGGCACCGCCCGGTGCCTGGGCGCCCGGCCGGGCAGGTCGCAGCGCTCCACCACCTCGAACTCGCACGCCGCCGCCAGCCCGGCGACGCGGCGCGCATCCAACGAAGCGCCCATCCGGCCTTGCCCTCCCCGGCCGCTGCGTGCGCGGCCCTCAGTGCACGCGAGGTTCTCTCTACAAAGTCCCCCCCTTGCTACACGTCCAGGTTCGACACCTCCAGCGCGTGGGTGGAGATGAACTGCTTGCGGGCTTCCACGTCCTGGCCCATGAGGATGTTGAAGATGTCTTCGGCGGCGATGGCGTCTTCGAGCTTCACCTGCAGAAGCACCCGCTTCTCGGGGTCCATGGTGGTCTCCCACAGCTGCTCGGGGTTCATCTCGCCGAGCCCCTTGTAGCGCTGGATGGTGAGGGACTTGCGGCCCTGGTCCAAGAGGGCGGCTAGGAGGTCTTCCTTGGTCTGGACTTCGATCTCGGGGCTCCCGGCGCCGTCCTTCTTGACCACCGCGAAGGGCGGCTCTCGGAGGTGCTCCAGGACCTCGTTGACGCGGAAGAGGCCGCGGTAGTCGGGGGAGTCCACCAGCTCGAAGCTGACGGTGCTGGAGTAGGTGCGCCCCGAGAGGGTCCGGGACACCTCGAACCGGAGCAGGGTGTGCTCTTCGTCTACCCCCTGGGGATTCACCTGGAAGCCGCGGGCTTCGAGGGCCTGCCGGTAGGGGGCGAAGGCCTCCCCCGAGCCGAGGTGCTGGGGGTCCTTGAGGCCGCGGTTGACGAGCACCCGCATGATCTCGCGGTCGTAGCCCCGGCGCTCGAGCCGGTCGATGTAGAACTTGAACTCGAAGATGCGCAGCATCAGCTCCCGGAGCTGGGGCCCGGCGTAGGTCTGGCCGGTCTTTTCCACCCGCACGGCGTGGTCGGCTACGGCTTCTTCCACCAGGAAGCGGTGGAGGTCGTGGTCGTTTTGCAGGTAGCGCTCCTGGCGGGCCTTGACCACCCGGTACAGGGGGGGCTGGGCGAGGTACAGGTACCCGTTTTCGATCACCGGCAGCATCATGCGGTAGAAGAAGGTGAGGAGCAGGGTGCGGATGTGGCTGCCGTCCACGTCGGCGTCGGTCATGATGACGATGTTCTTGTAGCGGATCTTGTCGATGTTGAACTCGTCGTAGATGCCGGCCCCGAGCGCGGTGACCAGGGTGGCGATCTCCTTGTTGGCCAGCATCTTCTCGGGGCGGGCCTTCTCGACGTTGAGGATCTTGCCCCGCAAGGGGAGGATGGCCTGGTTGCGGCGGTCCCGCCCCTGCTTGGCGGAGCCGCCGGCGCTGTCGCCCTCCACCAGGTACAGCTCGCTCCGTTCCGGGTCGGTCTCCTGGCAGTCGGCGAGCTTGCCGGGGAGGCTCGCGGTGTCCAAGACCCCTTTCCGGCGGGTGAGGTCCTTGGCCTTGCGGGCCGCTTCCCGGGCCCGCGCCTCCTGGATGCACTTGCCGGTCACCTGCTTGGCTACTGCGGGGTTCTGCTCCAAAAAGTCGTTGAGCCGGTCGTTGACGATGTTCTCCACCAGGCCCCGGACCTCGGAGTTGCCGAGCTTGGTCTTGGTCTGCCCCTCGAACTGGGGCTGGGGGATCTTGACCGAGATCACCGCGGTGAGGCCGGCGCGGACGTCGTCCCCCGAGAGGCCGGCCTTGAAGTCCTTGAGCATGTTTTGGTTCTTGGCGTAGCTGTTGAGGCACCGGGTGAGGGCGGCGCGAAAGCCGGTGAGGTGGGTTCCCCCTTCCCGGGTGTTGATGTTGTTGGCGAAGCTAAAGACCTTCTCCTGGAAGCCGCCGTTGTACTGGATGGCGACCTCCACTTGGATGTTGGAAGACTCGCCGGCGAAGTACACGGGGGGGTGGAGGGGCTCGGCGCTGCGGTTGAGGTGCTCGACGAAGGAGCGGATGCCCCCTTCGTAGCAGAACTCCTGGCGCTTGTCGGCCCGCTCATCCTCGAGGACCACCTTGACCCCGCTGTTGAGGAAGGAGAGCTCCCGCAAGCGGGTGGCGAGCACGTCGAAGGAGTACTCGGTCTCGCTAAAGATCTGGGCGTCGGGCTTGAAGCGGACCTTGGTGCCCCGGCGGGTGGTGACCCCAGACTCGGTCAGGGGGCCCTGGGGGACGCCCCGGACGTAACTCTGGTGGTACACCCGGCCATTGCGACGGATCTCCAGGTCCAGGGTCTCGGAGAGGGCGTTAACCACCGAGACACCGACCCCGTGGAGGCCGCCGGAGACCTTGTAAGACTGGTTGTCGAACTTGCCGCCGGCGTGGAGCACGGTGAGCACCACCTCGGCGGCGGGCTTGCCGGTGTCCTTGTGGATGTCCACGGGGATGCCCCGGCCGTTGTCGGCCACGGTGATGCTGTTGTCCACGTGGATGGTGACCAGGACCTCATCGCAGTGACCGGCTAAGGCTTCGTCGATGGAGTTGTCCACGACTTCGTACACCAGGTGGTGGAGGCCGGGTTCGCCGGTGGACCCGATGTACATGGCGGGTCGCTTGCGCACGGCCTCGAGCCCTTCGAGCACCTGGATGGTGTCGGCGGTGTACAGCTCTTCGATCTTCTGGAGCGCTTCTTCTGTCATGGCTGACTTCTCGCCTCGTGGGGCCTCAGCCGGGCTCGATGGAGCCCCGGGAGACCCGGTAGTACGTGGTGTCGGCCGGGCACGGGACAGGAACACTGTCCCGGGCCGTGGCGGCCACGAGCACTTGCCCCGGCCAGGCGGCCAAGAACTCCCCCAGGGCGGCGAGCCGCCGGTCGTCGAGCTCGGAGCCCGGGTCGTCCAGCAGAAAGACCGGGGTATCCCCCAGGACCCGGGTCGCCCAGCCGAGGAGCCCGAGCTTGAGGGCCAGCGCCACGGTGCGCATCTGCCCCTGGGACCCGTAGCGCTCGACCTCCCGCTCCCCCACCCGGAGCCGAACCGCGTCCCGGTGGGGCCCGACGCTGGTGAAGCCCCGCCGCTGATCCTCGGGGCGCCGGGCCGCTAGGGCCCGGCGCAAGCCTTCGGTGACCTCTCCGTCCCGGGCGTAGGCGGCCACCGACTCCAGTTCGAGTTGCTCCGCCGCCCCGGAGATGGAGCGGTGGACCCGCAGCACCTCCGGGGTGAGATCGCCCAGGGTGCGAACCCGCGCCTGGTGCACCGCCGCGCCGAGGAGGGCGACCTCCTCGTCCCACACCCCGAGGTCGTCGCCGCCGCTGCGCAAGGCGCTGTTGCGCTGCTTGATCGCCCGGTTGTACTGCCGCAGGCGGTCCAGGTGCCCGGGCTCCGCGACGAAGGCGGCGCGATCCAGGTACCGCCGCCGCAGGTCCTGGCTGCCCCGGGCGAGGTCGAGGTCGAGGGGACAGAAGAGCACCGTGGGAAAGCGCTCCAGGTACGCGGCGATGCTCTCGGCGGGCTTGCCGTCCAGTTCGGCCGAGCGCCCACCCCCGTCGAGCCGGACCCGCAGCGCGGAGCTGCCGAGGAGCCCCTCCACCGACCCCTGCACCGTGGCGGAGGCAGCGCTCGATCGTACCAGATCGGGGATTTTTCTCGTACGGAAACTTTGCAGATTGGAGAGGAGATAAACGGCTTCCAGGAGGTTGGTCTTGCCCTGGGCGTTGTCCCCGTACAAGACGGTCACCCCGGAGCCCGGGGTGACCGTCTCGTCCTCCAGGTTGCGGAAGGAGCGCGCCCGGAGGTGGGCCAGCCGCATCGTCAGTCGACACGCATGGGCATGATCACCCCGAGGGCTCGGGGGTCGGTGGCGCTGCGCAGCACGCACGGGGACAGGGAGTCGCCGAGGGAGATGACGATCTCCTCCCCGTCGAAGGCCCGCAAACCTTCCACGAAGTAGGTCGCGTTAAACGCCAGGCGCACCCCAGCGCGCTCCGCTTCGCCCTCCAACTCCTCCCGGGCGTCCCCGAGCTGGGGGTTGGTGGAGGTGAGGACGATGCCGGTCTCGGTGGTCTCCAGGACCACGGTGTGGGTGTCCTGGTCGCTCACGAGGGCGACCCGGCGCAAGGCGTCGATGAGCGACACCCGGGGGACGCGGATCGTGTGACCGGCGTCGGTGGGGATGACCTGCTGGTAGTTGGGGAAGGGGGCGTCGATGAGGGTGATGGACAGGATCGTGGTGCCGACCCGGGCGAAGAGGCGCCCCTGATGGGTGGCGACGTCGAAGCTCCCCTCGACGCCGTCGAGGAGGCCGCGGAGTTCCGTCAGCCCCTTGCGCGGGACGATGACGCCGTTGGCGAACAAGCCGACCTCGCTGCCCACCGGGCGGTCCACCAGGCCGAGGCGGTGGCCGTCGGTGGCGACCATCCGCAGGCAGGGGGAGCCGTCCTCTTCCCAGGACTTGACGAAGACCCCGCACAGGTACATCCGCGTCTCATCGCTGGAGGCCGCAAACAGGGTCTTCTCGAGCATCTGGCGGAAGGTGTCGGCCGCCAGGGAGAGGTAGGAAGAGGGTTCGGCGGGCAGGGACGGGTACTCCTCCGCCGGGGTCCCCGGGAGGTGAAAGACGCTCCGCCCGGAGGAGGCCGTCACCCAGCCGTTCTCCTTGAGGGCCAAGGTCACCTCGCCCTTGGGCATCTCCCGGAGGATCTCGAAGATCTTGCGCCCCTGGAGGGCGATGGAGCCGGGGCGGTCCACCGCGCAGTCGGCCCGTTGCACCAGGCTGACCCGGAGGTCGGTGGAGGAGACCCGAAGCCACCCCGCGTCGGCCTCGAGGAGGATGTTTTCGAGGATCGGCCGGGTGCTCTTGCGCTCCAGAACCGATTGGGCCCGGGAGAGGAGGGCGGAGGCTTTGTCCTGGGGGAGCCGAATCTGCATGGGTGGTACCTCCTACGGGTATGAAGTTTTCTTTTTGAAAAAAAGCAGGAGTAGTAGGGGGTGGGAAAACTGTGGAAAACGGCGCTTTTCGAGGTCCGAAGCGGCGTAGACGGTTGTGGAGAACATTGTGGAGAAGGCGTCACTTATCCACAAGAGGGGCCTTCGGGAAAAGCATCCACAGGCGATCCACAGGCGTTCCCACAGGTGCCCCCCAGGGTTATCCCGTCAATCCGACAAGGCGGCCCGAATGGCTTGCAGCTGCACCTTGAGTTCCTGATCCGAGGCGGTGGCCTGGTCGATCTTGCTCCAGGCGTACATGACCGTGGAGTGATCCCGTCCCCCGATCTTGTTGCCGATCTCGGGGTAGGAGCTGGCGGTGAGTTCCCGGCTCAAGTACATCGCCACCTGCCGCGGGAGGGCCACGGTGCGGGTGCGGCGCTGGCCGCGGAGATCGGCGATGGTGACGCCGTAGTGGTTGGAGACGGCCTTGAGGATGCGGTCGATGGTCACTTCTCGGTCTGCCTCGCGGATGAAGTCCTTGAGGACCTCCCGGGAGAGTTCGATGGTGATGGGCGAGTGGGTCAGGCTGGAGAAGGCGGAGATCCGCACCAGGGACCCTTCGAGTTCTCGGATGTTGGATGAGAAGTTGGCAGCGAGGAAGTGAGCCACCTCGTTGGGGAGGTGAATGGACTCGATTTCGGCCTTCTTCTGGAGGATGGCGACCTTGGTTTCCAGGTCCGGGGGCTGGATGTCGGCGATGAGCCCCCAGGCGAAGCGGGACCGGAGGCGATCCTCGAGGCCGGGGATCTCCTTCGGGAACTTGTCGCTGGTAACGACGATGTTTTTGTGGCTTTCGTACAGAGCGTTAAACGTGTGAAAGAACTCTTCTTGGGTTCGTTCCTTGCCTGCAATGAACTGGATGTCGTCCATCAGGAGGACATCCATTCGGCGGTACTTCTCCCGGAATTCAGGCATCTTCTTGTTGCCGATGGCCTGAATGAGCTCATTCATGAAAGACTCGGCGTGAACGTAACAGACCCGCGCCCCTGGGTAGTTTGCGAGCTTGAAGTTGCCAATTGCGGTCAGCAGGTGTGTCTTACCCAGGCCGACGCCCCCGTAAATGAAGAGGGGGTTGTAGGTTCGAGGCGACTTCTCCGCGACGGCCAGGCTCGCCGCGTGGGCAAACTGGTTGGAGCTGCCGACGACGAAGCTGTCGAAGGTGTACTTGGGGTTGAGACCGATTGTGCGGGCCGCCGCGGCCCAGTCGGGCACCGCCGGGGGAGTGGCTTCGGCGGGCGGGGTTTCGGCCGCCGGCCGGGCGTGGGCCTTGGCGGCCTTGGCCACGGCGAAGTGGACCGTGGCGTCTTCGTGCAACTCGGCCGACAGCGCCCGTCGGATGGCGGGCACGTAACCGTGCTCTTGGAGCCACTCGACAAAGAAGCGGTTGGGAACCTCGAGGGTTACGGTGGCCCCCTCGAGCTTGAGGGGACGGATGGGGGCGATCCACGTGGAGAAGTTCTGGGGAGGGAGTTCCCCTTCGAGGGCGGAAAGGGCTTTGTTCCAGACGTCTTTCATGGCTGAAATCCGGGAACAGGGAGGTTATCCACAGCTGTGAATAAGGCTGTGGACAAGTCCAAACCGCCGGGTCTTTTCCTTGGTGGAGAAGAGCGGGAGAGCGTCGGGGTCAGGCGCCCCGGCGCCAGGCGAGCCCGCAGACTAGCAGAGGGGTCTTCGGGGAGGCAAGGGGTTTGTCGGCCCTTCGCAGGGTCGATTGACCAGGGGCCGGATTCGGGCTATCGTCACGGCCCTTTTCTGAGGGAGGCGAGCAGTCATGGCGAGAGACGCAAAGCAGGCCCAGAAGGCCGCGCAGAAGCGGAAAGAACGGGAGAAGAGGGTCCGGGAGGCGGCTGCCCGCAAGCGGCAGGGTCAGGAGGGGCACGGGACGCGCCAGGTGCTGACGATGGCCACCGAGCTGCCGGTGGAGGAGTGCGTCATCTCCCAGGGCTGGGCCGAGCGGGGGCTCGCCCACATCCTGTTGACCCGGCGGCGCCCCGACGGCCGGCTGCTGGTGGGGGGGTACTTCGTGGATACCCTGTGCCTGGGGCTAAAGGAGTCCATGATGGTTCCGGCGCTGGACCCCGAGGAGTTCGAGAAAAACGTCAAGCCCAACGTCTTCAAGGATTCGGTGGTCTTCGAGGCGTGCGACCCCGGCGTCGCCCGGGCGGTGGTGGAAGGGGCCATCGCCTTTGGGGACCGCTGGGGTTTTCATCCCAACCGCCGCTGGGAGGACAGCCGTCGGGTCTTCGAGGGGATCGAGGCTAAGCCCGAGGGGCTGGTCTTCGGGCGGGATGGGGTCCCCTGCCTGGTGCGGCGTCCCGGGGAGAACCTGACCGGAGCCCAGGTGCGCCTCGAACGCAAGGCGGGTCCCGGGGGGTTCACGATCGAGGGCGGGACCGAGGCCCAGGAGAATGGCTAGCAAGGCTCTGCCTTAGACCGGCGAGGTACGGCGTGTACGGGGGGGAGGGCGGGCGCCCTCCCCCCCGCTCCGTTACAGCTTGAACAAGAGCTCGCTGTAGCTCGGCACCGGCCACAGGTCCCGGGGCGCGATGGCCTCCAGGGCATCCACCTCGGCTCGCAGCTTGAGTAGCGCCGTCGCGACCTTGTCCCGGAAGGCGGCGGCCTGCTTCTCGGGGTCGCCGATTCCCCGGGCCTTCTGGGTCTCCTTCTCCACCACCGCCAGCTTCTTGGTCACCCCCTCCAGCAGCTTCGACACCTCCCCGAGGAGCGCCTTGGGCACCGCCCCGTGCTCCCCGGCCGCCGCCGCGCTCGCCCCGAGCTCGGTGAGGTAGCGGATGCCCGCGGGCAGGTACTGGCGCTTCACCATCTGCAGGGCGGTCTGGGCCTCGATGTTGATGTGCTTGGCGTACTGCTCCACGTAAATGTGGTAGCGGGAGTGCATCTCCTCCTCGGAGAGCACCCGGTACTTGGCGAAGAGCGCCAAAGACTTGGGCGTGACGAAGGCCTTGAGGGCGTCCACCGTGGTGCGCACGTTGGGCAGGCCCCGCTTCTCGGCCTCATCGGCCCACTCCTGGGCGTAGTTGTTACCGTTGAAGACGATCCGCCCGTGCTTGGCCATGGTGTCGCGGACCAGGGCCTGGATCTCCGCCCACACGTCGGTGGCGCCCTCCAGCCGGGTGGCGATCTGGTCCAGGGCCTCGGCGACGATGGTGTTGAGGGCCACGTTGGGCCCGGAGATGGATTGGGAGGAGCCCACCATGCGGAACTCGAACTTATTGCCGGTAAAAGCAAAGGGCGAGGTCCGGTTGCGGTCGGTGTTGTCCTTGGGCAGGTCGGGCAGGGTGTCCACCCCGATGCGCAGGGGCACGGCGCCGGAGCGGGACTTCTTTTCGCCCCGGGCGACTTTGATCAGCACGTCCGAGAGCTCGTCCCCGAGAAAAACCGAGATGATCGCCGGGGGCGCCTCGTTGGCGCCGAGGCGGTGGTCGTTGCCCGAGGCGCCGCAGGTCGCCCGCATGATGTCGGCGTGGGTGTCCACCGCCTGGATCAGGGCGGATAAGAAGACCAGGAACTGGGCGTTCTCCTCCGGGGTGTGGCCAGGCTCCAAGAGGTTCACGCCGGTGTCGGTGCCGAGCGACCAGTTGTTGTGCTTGCCCGAGCCGTTTACCCCGGCGTAGGGCTTCTCGTGGAGCAGGCAGACCATGCCGTGGCGCAGGGCGACCTTCTGCATGGTCTCCATGACCAGCTGATTCTGGTCGGCGGAGATGTTGGTGGTGTGGAAGACCGGGGCCATCTCGTACTGGCCCGGGGCCACCTCGTTGTGCTTGGTCTTGGAGCAGATGCCCATCTTCCAGAGCTCCACGTCCAGGTCTTTCATGAAGTTCGCCACCCGGTCCTTGATCGGCCCGAAGTACTGGTCTTCGAGCTCTTGGCCCTTGGGGGCGGGGGCGCCAAAGAGGGTGCGGCCGCAAGCGATCAGGTCCAGGCGCTTGAGGTAGTACTCCTTGTCCACCAGGAAGTACTCCTGCTCGGGGCCCACGGTGGGGGTGACCCGGGTGGTGTCGTTGTCCCCCAGGGCCCGGAGCACCCGCAGGGCCTGCTCGCCCACCAACTTCATCGAGCGCAGGAGCGGGGTCTTCTTATCGAGGGCCTGGCCGTTGTAGGAGCAAAACGCCGTGGGGATGCACAGGGTCACGTCGCCGGCGGCGTCTTCCTTTAGAAAGGCCGGGGAGGTGCAGTCCCAGGCGGTGTAGCCCCGGGCCTCGAAGGTCGCCCGCAGGCCGCCGCTGGGAAAGGACGACGCGTCGGGCTCCCCCTGGATCAGCTGCTTGCCCGAGAACTCCATGACTACCCCGCCGTCCCCGTTGGGGGTGATAAAGGAGTCGTGCTTCTCGGCGGTGGCCCCGGTGAGCGGCTGAAACCAGTGGGTGTAGTGGGTGGCGCCCCGCTCGATGGCCCAGTCCTTCATGGCGTTGGCCACCACTGCCGCGACCGCGGGCCCGAGGGGACGGCCCTCGACCACGGTCTGCTGCAGGGCGCGGTACGTCTCCTTCGGCAACCGCTCCTTTTGGACCCGGTCGTCGAAGACGTTGATGGCGAAGAGCTCGGGAATCCGCGTGCGACCCATGGTGTGTGCCTCCCTGTGGGGTGGTTCCGGGCGGGCCCGGAGAAGTGACGTTTTTGTTGTTTGCTTGGCGCTGTCGTTACACTGTTGTCGATCGAGCGGGGGCGTTTCCCGGGAAAACGCCCCCGCCCCCGGGACGGCATCGGCCTTATGCAAGCCGCGGGCCAAGTGTAGTCAAGGGGCCTGGCCGGAGGCGAGCCAGCCCCGGGCCGCCAGCGCGGCGGCGAGGTACAGGGCGACCGCCAGCCCGACGGTGGCCGAAAAGCCGCCGTGTAGGCTGACCAGGGGCGCCCCCGCCGCCGCCCACACCGAGGCGGTGGCGTTGAGCCCCCAGGCCCAAGGGATCCACGGGGGCGCCTGCCGGGCCAGGGCGCGCAGACCCAGGGCGAAGGGGGCGCCCATGGCGAAGGCGAGGGGGGCCAGGAGCGCCAGGGCCCCGGCGGCCCGGGCCGCCAGGGGAAGCCCGCCGAGCCAGGCGGTCACGGCCGGGGTGACCGCCTCCAGGGCCACGGCCAGGCCAGCCACGGCGACGGGCGCCCAGGTCGCCCCCCGGGGGTGGCGCGCGATCCAGCGGCCCCCGGCAGCGGCGCCAAGGCCGGCACAGGCGAGAAAGACCGCAAGGGTCGCCGCGGCGGCGAACAGGGGGTGGCCCAGGAGCAGGGAGAGGCGCTGGAGGGTGGTGACCTCGATCAGAAAAAAGCCGAGGCCGAGGGCGATGAAGTAGGCGCCCACCCGAGCGCCGCCGACCCCGGGCCGGGGACCCCTGTGGAGCCGGCCCAGGGGGGCGAGGATCAAGCCGGCGCCGGCGAGGGCGGCGAAGAGGGCGGTGGCGGGGAGCAGCAGGTACGCCCAGTCCACCAGGGCGCCGCCGCCCCGGCCCCGGGCGGCGAGGAGCTCGGGGAGGGTGCGCCACCGGAAGGTGTGGGCGACGTAGGGGCGGTCGTCGGTGGCCGGCGCCACGGCAAAGGGGTAGGTAGAGAGAAATGCTCCGCGCCCCGGGCCGAGGAGCTCGCGGCACCCCTGGGCGAGGAGGTCGTCGGCCAAAGGCGCCCCCGGGAGCCACGGGAAGTCGAAGCCGTGCTCTTCGCCGAAGGCCCGCAGGGCGGCGAGGTCCGCCGCCGACAGCGGGGCCTCGGCCACCAGCAGGGTGGCGACGTTCCAGCTGCGTACCAGGGCGAGGTGATCCCCGGGGGCGCGGACCCCCCGGGCCTCCAGGGCGGCGGCGGCGGTGGCGAAGAGCTTGAGGTCCTGGCGGGGGGGAACCTGGAGCCACTGGGTGAGGGCCAAGAGGCCCCCCGGGGCGAGGCGCCCGAGGTACCGGCCGAGGGCCTCTGCGGTGAAGCCGAAGCCCTCGGCCGCCCCCTGGGCCCCGGCGAGGGCGCCGGCGAAGGAGTCCGGCAGGGCGACCTGGATCAGGTCGAAGCGGTCCCGGGAGGCGGCGACGAAGGCCCGAGGCTCGCCGGCGTGGACGGCGACCCGGGGGTCCCCGGGGGGCCCGTACGCCCCAGTCCCGAGCCGCCCCACCCGGCCGTCGCCCTCGACCGCGACCACCGAGGAGGCCCCGTGGAGCAGGGCGCCACGGACCTCGGCACCGGTGCCGGCCCCGAGCACCAGGACCCGGGGAGCCTCCCGCAAGCGGTAGGGGGCGGCGGACGGCAGGCACCCCAGATACCCGAGGTCGGCGCCGGGGGGGTCGAGGGCCCCCAGGAAGGAGCCGTCCCGGTACACCCCGACCTGGGGGGGGACCTCCCCGGGGCAGGTGAGGCTGAGGCCCGGGGCGTGGCGGAGGGGCACCTCGGGGGAGGCGACGGCGGCGAGGTGGCCCAGGGGGCTCCAGCTCTCCGCCAGGACCCGGGCCCCGGGGGCCGCGAGGGCGAGGGAGAGGGCCTTGTAGGGGGACGGCCGGGGGACGAGCCACGGGCCGGGCCATCCGGCGGCGAGGACGAGGCCGAGGGCGGCCACGGCGGCGCCCCGGGAGAAAGGGAGCGCCGCGGCCGCCGCCAGGAATCCCCCGAGGGCCACGACCCGGAGGCCCGTCCCCGGGGGCAACCACCCGAGGGGGGCGAGGGCCGCCACGACCCCCGCTGCCGCCCCCAGGAGGTCGGCGCGGTACAGGCTCGGGACGTCGGGGCCCCGGGCGCGGTAGGCGAGCCCGAGGGCGGCGCCGACGGCGACCAGGGGCAGGGCGAGGAGGAGGTACAGGGCCCCCAGGAGGCCCCACTGACCCGGTTCCCAGGGGGCGGCCAGGGGGTTGAAGGGGACCCGCAGGGCTACGGCGGCGGCGGCCGGGGCGAGGAGGCCGAAGAGGGCCGCAGCCCAGGGGAAGAAGCGGCCGGCGCGCCCCCCGAGGCGGCCCTCGGCGAGGGCGAGGGCGGTGCCGCTGGCGCCGTACCCCAGAAGCGCCAGGGCGAGGACGGCGGCGGCGAAGTGCCCCCACCAGCTGACCGCCATGAGCCGCATCAGCACCAGCTGGTAGGCGAGGGCGCTCGCCGACAAGAGGGCTACCGGGGCGAGCCCTGGGCCGCCGGGGGTTTTTGACCGGATAACGGGATGCTTGGGATGGTGGTTGGCGGCTGGGGGCGGACCTGTTTCGCCTGACTCCGGGGGACCGACGGGGGGTTTGGACAGGATGACAGGATGGACAGGATGGTGGGTAGCGGCAGGGGCCGGACCTGTTCCGCCCGACTCCGAGGGCCCGACGGGGGTTTCTGGACAGTCGCGCATGAGCCGCACTCACCAGAGGGGATGAAAGATGTCTGCCCCGGGCGCTGCCCCAGCTGACCCCTGACCCCCGACCCCCGACCCCCGGCCCCTACCGCTGGCCGGTGAGGGGGACGAAGATCACCGGCAGAAGCTGGCGGGTGGTCACCCGGCCTTCGGGGCTCTTCTCCACCACGGTGAGCTGCTGGGTCTGGAAGGGGTTGCCGACGGGGATGACCATCCGGCCCCCGGGCTTGAGCTGGCGCACCAGGGGCGGCGGGATGTGGCTGGCGGCGGCGGTGACCAGGATGGCGTCGAAG
Source organism: Deltaproteobacteria bacterium (assembly GCA_037446775.1). Lineage (GTDB taxonomy): Bacteria > Desulfobacterota > Deferrisomatia > Deferrisomatales > JACRMM01 > JBBIIA01. The sequence goes on along the minus strand of JBBIIA010000070.1, from coordinate 1,442 downwards.
GGGGCGTGCTCCTCCCAGCCCCCGTAGCCGTCCCCGGCCCGGACCTCCACCCGGCCGAGCCCGAGGCGCGCGAGGAGGCTTCGGGCCGAGGCGGCGAGCTCGGGGATGATCTCTACCGAGTACACCCGGGCGCCGAGGGCGGCGGCGATGGCGGCCTGGTAGCCCGAGCCGGTGCCGAGCTCCAGCACCCGGTGGCCGGGCTCCAGGCGGGCCAGGTCGGTCATCAGGGCGACGATGTAGGGCTGGGAGATGGTCTGGCCGTAGCCGATGGGCAGCGGGCGGTTCTCGTAGGCCCGGGGGCGGAGCTCCGGGGGCACGAACTCGTGGCGGGGTACCGAGGCCATGGCCTCCAACACCCGGGGGTCCAGGGCCCCCTGGCCGAGGTGGCGGCTGGTGGCCACCACGTCCGCCCGGATGGCGTCCACCATCCGACGGCGGGCCTCCTCGGCCGGGTCGGCTGCCGCCGCCCCGGCCCCCCCGAAGAGGAAAGCCCCAAAAAGCCAGCCGAAGCGCGTCATGGGTGCCTCCTTTCAGGGTTCGAAGCCCGCGAATGGGCCGGCGAAGGTACCGAGCCGGTGGGCCGGGGAGCCCGGGCCGTGGCAGTCCGAGCCCCAGGTGAGGCCCAGCCCCAGGGGCGCTGCGGCGGCCCGGACCAGGGCGTTGAGCCCCGGGGTGTCGTAGCCCTCGTAGTGGTACACCTCGACCCCCCACAGCCCCCAGCCCGCCAGGGCCTCCAGGAGGGCCCCGAGGCGGGCGGCCCCGGCGGCGCTCGGGGCGGGGTCGCGGTCGAGGAGGTAGCCCGGGTGGGCGAGGACCGGAAACCCCCCCTCCCCCCGGGCCAGGGCCAGGATCTCCCGGGCGTGGGGCTTGGCTTGCTCCTGCCCCGCCACCAGCCGGGCCTTGAAGGCCCGGTAGTCGGCGTCGGCGGGGAGGGCGCCCCGCGCCTTGAGGCACTCGAAGAGGTCGATCACCGCGTAGGTGAGGAGGCGCCCCGCCGGGTCGGCCCCCCCGGTCTTGAAGGCGTCGAGCTCGGCCCAGGTGGGGGCTTTGTCCCCGAAGAGCGCCCGGGCCCGGGTCACCAGGTGCTCCATGCGGCCCCGCCGCTCCTCCAACCGGCTCCGCAGGAAGGCGGCGGTGGCGCGCCACCGGCCGGCGGGGAAGTACAGGAGGAGCTCCCCGCCCCGAAACTCCACCTCGGGGGCCACGCAGTCCACCTCGGCGGCGGCCACCGCCGGAAGGCCCAGGCCCGCGGCGGCGGCCAGGAACTCGGGCACCCCCTCCATGGAGTCATGGTCGGTGAGGGCCGCGAGCGTAAGCCCCGCCTCCCGGGCGCGGGCGGCGATCTCGGCGGGCCACAGCCGCCCGTCGGAGTAGCGGCTGTGGAGGTGGAGGTCGGCTCTGGGCGCGGCGGGGAGCTGGGGGGTCACGGGGCCTCCAGGGGT
>JBBIIA010000069.1:0-20200 GCA_037446775.1 Deltaproteobacteria bacterium | reverse complement strand
GGGCGGCTTAGCGGCGGGTGCCGCGGGGGGGCGACGCGGGGCCGGGGGGAGGGCGGCGCAGCCGGCGAGGAGCAGGGCGGCGGCGAGGGCGGCGGCAGTCCTCACGGGGCGAGCCCCCGGATCCACGCCCGCACCCGATCGAGCTGCTCCCGGAGGTCGCCCGGCTCGGCCTGGTCGGCGGGGCGCGCGGGGGCCGAGCCTTCGGCAAAGGGGAGGGCGACCGCCCCGGGGGCCTCGGCCTCGGCGGCCTGGCCGGTCGCTGGGTCGACCCACACCCACTCCACCCCGGGGGGCGAGGGGGGGGCGAGGCGGCGACCCCCGACCCGCCGCAGCACCTCGCCCCACACCGGCAGGGCCCCGGTGGCCCCGGTCAGCCCGGCGGGCTGGTTGTCGTCCCGGCCCACCCAGACGACGCCCACCCAGTCCCCTACGTAGCCGGCGAACCAGCTGTCCCGCAGTTCGTCGGTGGTGCCGGTCTTGCCCGCAGCTCCGAGCTCCCCCGCCCCCAGGGGTAGAAGCGCCCGGGCGGTGCCGTCCCGCACCACCCCCTGTAGCCCCGCGGTCACCAGGAAGGTGGCCCGGGGGTCGGTGGCCTGCTCGACGGTCAAGGGGTAGCGGCGCACCGGCCGCAGGTCGGCGGTGGTGACCTCGAGGATCGCCCGCGGGGGGGCCCGAAAGCCGCCGCTCGCCAGGGTCTGGTACAGCTGGGCGGCCTCCAGGGGCGACAGCTCCAGCGCCCCGAGGAGGAGGGACGGGAAGGGGCGCAGGGGGCGGGTGACCCCCAGGTCCCGGAGGGTCGCCATCACCCGGGGCAGGCCGAGCTCCAAGCCCAGGCGGGCGGTGGCCAGGTTGTAGGAGCGGGCCAGGGCGGTGTAGGCGGTGACCCGCCCGTGGGCCTCGCCGTCGTAGTTGCCCGGGGCCCACACCTTGCCGTCCTGGCCGGCGACCTCCAGGGGTTCGTCGTCCAAAAGGGTCGCCAGGGTGGTGCGGCCCGGCTCCGCCAGGGCGGCGAGGTACACCGCGGGCTTGGCCAGGGAGCCGATGGGCCGCGCCGCGTCCAGGGCCCGGTTGAACCCCCGGAAACCCGCCTGGCGGCCCCCCACCAGGGCGAGCACCTCCCCGGTGTCGGGCTTGAGCACCACCACGGCGCCCTCCAGGGTGCCCGCGGCCTTGGGTCCCCGGTGCTGCTCGATGCGCCGGAGCTCCCCGGCCAGGGCCTCCTCGGCGGCCTCCTGGAACCGGGGGTCGAGGGTGGTGAAGAGGCGCAGCCCCTCGCTCTGGAGATCCTCCTCCCGGTAATGCTCCCGCAGCTGGCGCCGCACCAGGTCGAGGAAGGCCGGGTGGGGGTTGGCGGCGTGGCGGGGGACGGGGGCGACCCCCAGGGGCTCCTGGGCGGCGCGGGCCGCCTCGGCCGGGGTTACGACCCCCTGGCGGGCGAGGATCTCCAGCACCCGGTTGCGGCGCTCCCGGGCCCGGTCGGGGTTGCGCCGGGGGTCGTACGCCGAGGGGCCCCGGAGCATCCCCACCAAGAGGGCCACCTGGGGCAGCTCGAGCTCGGCCGCCGGGCGGTTGAAGTAGAACTGGCTCGCCATCCCCACCCCGTGGATGGCCCGGTCTCCCTGCTGGCCCAGGTACACCTCGTTGAGGTACGCCTCGAGGATCTCGCGCTTGTCGTAGCGGAACTCCAGGATGACCGCCACCGCGGCCTCGCTCGCCTTGCGGGCCAGGGTGCGCTCGGCGGTGAGGAAGTAGTTCTTCACCAGCTGCTGGGTCAGGGTGCTGCCCCCCTGCACCAGGGCCCGCGCCCGCAGGTTCACCCACAAGGCCCGCAGGAGGGCCAGGGGGTCGATGCCCCAGTGGCGGTAGAAGCCCCGGTCCTCCACCGCCAGGAGGGCGTCGACGAGGAGGGGTGGCACGTCTCCCAGGCGCACCAGCACCCGGTCTTCCCCGTGGGTCGGGTAGATGCTCCCCACCAGGGGGGGCTCGAGGCGGGCCAGCGCCAGGGGCGCCCCGGTGGCGAGGTCGCGCACCTCCCGGACGCCTCCGGGGCCGAAGGCCACCCCCAGGTCCCGGGCGGGCTCTTCCCCGTCCCAGAAGGCGAAGGGCCGGGTCTGCACCCGGACCTCGGCGGGCCCCGCCTCGTAGGTGCCCGCCCGGCTGGCCCCGGCCTCGGCCCGGTAGCGGAGCCGGTCCAGTTCCTTAACGAAGGCGGCCCGGCCCAAGGGCAGGCCTACGTACAGTTCCAGGGGCCGCCCGAACACCCGGGCGGGCAGCTGCCACTTCTGTCCCTCGAAGCGCGCCCTAACCTGGGCGTCGAGGCGCACCAGGTGCCAGCCGCCCACCGCCAGGGCGGCCAGAAGGGCTAGGGCGCCCAGCCGCAGGAGCCAGCGGCGGGCTACGCGGAAGGCGCCAGCGGTCTTGGTGGGGAGCTTCTTCTTGGCGGCCATGGTCGGTTACCTTACCGGGGCTCTTGGCGCGGCGGCAAGCCCGGGAGTTGCCCGGGGGCGGGCGGGTCGGGTACCTTCGCCCGCGGTCGGGACGGGAAGCCGGGGGGCACAGGAGGGCGACGATGGGGAAGCCGTGGGCGGTGCTGGCAGTGGCGGTGGCAGCAGGGGGGGCGGCCGAGGCCCAGGGGCCGCCCCCGGGCGCGACCCGGTCGGCCGCGACGGTGACCGCCGTCGCCGTGTACCAGGCCCCGGCCGACCTGGACGGGGGCGGCCGCCTGGAGGTGACCCGGGTCCGGGTCGGGGGCGAGCTCTCCCAGCCCGTGGGCCCGGGCCGAAGCGTGTCGGTGGGGGCCTCCTTCGAGCAGGAGGCCTTCGACTTCGCCGGGGGCCCGGCCCTAGGTGGGGGCGCCGCCCCCTGGGGTACGGTCACCCGGGTCGGGGCGAGCCTCGGCGTTTCGGGTCCGGGGCCCGGCACCTGGCGCCTCGCCCTGCGGCCCACGGTGGAGTCCTCCCGGGAGGACGGGGCGGGCTGGGGCGGCTCGGCCACCTGGGGCGGGGTCGGCCTCGCGTTTCGCAGCTTCGGCCCCCGGCTGGTGCTGGGCTTGGGTCTCGCGGTGCGCCACGGCCTGGGGTCGACCTGGTGGTTTCCCGTGCCGGTGCTCCGCTGGCAGGTGACCGAGGGGCTGACCCTGGTGAGCGGCCGGCCCGGCGCGGCGGCGGGCCCGGCGGGCGTGGAGCTCCAGGGGCAGGTCGCCCCGGGGTGGGAGCTCGCCGGGGGGGCGGGGTACCGCTCCTCCCGCTTTCGCCTCGACGGGGACGGGCCGGCCCCCGGCGGGGTGGGGGAGGTCCGGGGGGTGCCGGTCTGGGGGCGGTTGACCCGGCGGTTCGGGGAGCGGGGGAGCATCGACCTGGCGGCCGGGTGGGTCCTGGGGGGGCGGGTGGAGCTGCGAGACGACCAGGGGCACGAGGTCGCCCGGGATCGAGGGGGCCCGGCTCCCTTTGCGGGGTTGAGCGGCAGCGTACGCTTCTGAGGGGCGTTTGCCGGGCGGTCAGGGCGGGGAGCCACCCCGCAGCGCCCGCACCTCCCGTAGGGCCCGCAGGTACAGGGGCCGACGCGCCTGGGCCAGGGCCTTCAGCAGGTGCGCTTCGGCGAGGGTGAATCGGGCCGTCGCCCGGTACACCACCGCCAGGTTGTAGTGGGCGGCGGGCAGATCGGGGTTGTCCGCGAGGCAGTCCTGCCACGCCTCCACGGCTCGGCCCCACTCCCCCCGGGTGGCCTTGAGGATGCCGAGCTCGTTGCGATGGATGAGGGCGGCCGGGTAGCCCCCGGGCAGGACCTCGAAGGCGGCGGCGGCCCGCTCGAGGCGGGGGGTGATCTCCTCCACGAACTGCTGGTTGAGCCGCTGGAAGAGCTTCTCCAGAAGCTGTCGTTGGGCCTGTTGCTGGAGGTGCTCCGGCACGTCGCCGCGGTAGCAGAAGGACGCCAGCTCGGTGGAGAGCTCGTGACGGACCGTGGCCATGGGGGCGCCCTGGCGAAGGTCGTACACCCGGTAGGAGGCGGCGACCCGGCCGAAGTCGGAACGGCAGTACAGGGGCACCGTCAGGGCTTCCATCTCGTCCTGGTAGGCGAGCTTCCCGTCCTCGGTCAGCACGAAGACCTTGCGCCCCGTCGGTTGGCGCAGGAGTGTCTCCTTCTCGGCGCGGCGCTCTTCGACCTCGAAGGCCTCCACCCGGCCCACCACCACGGCGTCGAGGGCGGACCGCTCGTGGGCCCAGCGCAGGGCCGAGGCCGAGGTGTCCCACTCCAGGGCCACCCCGGCCCGTAAGAGGCGCTCTCCCAGGGCGTCGGGGGCGAGCACCCGGAAGGCTCCCGTGGTATCGAGCTGCTCGGCCAAGCGCCGGGCGAGGGCGGCGCCGCCGGTGCCGGCGAAGGGAGCCACGCCGAGGACCTCGGTGCCCCGGTCGTGCAGGTTGAGCGGCGGGGCGCGTAGGACCCGCAGGGTCACCTCCCGCAGCGCCGGGTCGGGGGCCGTGTCGGCCCGCCACGGCCCCGGGGAACAGCCGACCAGTCCCCCGGCCAGCAACAGGACCGCGGCACGCCTCACCACCGTTCTTCCCGCCCGCTCGGTCTCCTTCGCTGTTCCCTCGCGAAGCCGAGCGTGCCCCGGGCCCGGACCTTCGGCATCGTGCTCCCCTCTTTGCGTGGATGCGACTCCTGGGGATGTACACTGGGAAGAGGGCCGAGTCAATTGGGAAGCCCCGACGGGTCAGGCGCCTCGTCTTGCCGTGGAAGGGTGGGCCGTTTTGGCCTTTACTTTTGGATTAGAAGACACCTATTATTCCAACCGTTCTAACTCTGCTTCTGGGAACCACGAGGGGTGCGAATGGACTCATCCCCCCGCACGGTCCTGTATATCGAGGACAACCCGGCCAACTTCCGGCTCGTCGACCGCCTACTTCGCGGGGAGGGCTACGAAGTTCTTCACGCCCAGGATGGCTTCGAGGGTGTTCAGCGGGCCGTGGAGGAGCGGCATCGGCTCGACCTGATCCTGCTTGACATCAACCTGCCCGGGATGGACGGGTACGAAGCGGCGACCCGGCTCAAGACCATCGAGGGGTGCGACCGCATCCCCATCGTCGCGGTAACCGTGAACACCCTCAAGGGGGACCGCAAGCGCTCCCTGGCGGCCGGGTGCGACGGCTTCATCCCCAAACCCATCGACATCCACTCCTTCCCGGAACGGGTCAAGGAGTACATCTGCGGCAAGCGCGACCGGATGGCGGCGGCCGAGGAGCGCTTCTATCTGCGCGAGCACGCCCGGGCCATGGCGGGTCGGCTGGAGTCGAGCCTCGGCCAGCTGCGCCTCACCCACGAGCAGATCCAACACAAGGACAAGCTGGCGAGCCTCGGGGAGATGGCCGCGTGCGTGGCCCACGAGCTCAACAACCCGGTGACCAGCATTTCCTTTGCCGTCCAGGCGCTCCTGCGCGATGCGCCGGTCAGCGCCCGCCACCGCCAGCACCTGGAGCTGATCGAGCGCAACTCCTACCGGATTCAGCGCCTCGGAGAGGGGCTGACGACCTTCTCCCGGCCCTCGACCGGGGAGCGCGGGTTGGTGAACCTCGCGCGCAGCGTCGAGGACGCCCTGGTGCTGGTGGAACACGAGCTGCGCTCCCGGGGGATCGCCGTGGTCCGCGCGGTGCCGACGACCCTTCCCCACGCCTGGGGGAACGAGGGGCAGTTGAGTCACGTCCTGGTAAATCTGCTGCGCAACGCCGCCCACGCCATCGGCGGCCGTACCCCCAAGGGCGACGGCGGCAGGGGCCTGGAAGCGGGCCGGGTCGAGGTTCGGGCCGAGGAGCAGGACGAGCGGTTCCTGCGGCTCTCGGTGGCGGACAACGGCACGGGGATTCACCCCGAGTACCAGGATCGGCTCTTTACCCCCTTCTTCACCACCAAGCCGCGGGGGCAGGGGACCGGGCTCGGCCTCTACATCGTCAAGCAGATCATCGATGACCTGGGGGGACGCATCGAGCTGCGGAGCGCCCTCGGCGAGGGTACGACGTTTAGCCTCCTGATGCCCCGCCGCCCGGCGCCGGGCCAGGCGTGATGGGGCTCCCCCTCGGCACGGCCGAGCCGATCCTTCCCACCCTCCCCGCTGTAGTCGCCCGGGTCGTGGCGGTCTACGCCTCGGAGGACCACACCCCGGCCCGGGTCGTGGCGGTCCTGGAGACCGATCCCCCCATCGCGAGCCGGGTCCTGCGCCTCGCCAACTCCCCCTACTACGGTTTCGGCGGCCGGGTGGAGACCCTGTCCCGGGCGACCGTCCTCCTTGGGGCGGCGGCGGTGCAGGCCGTGGCCCTTGGGGTGGGGTTGCTCCGGGCGTGGGGTGGCGGGGCGGTGCCCGGGGCGGTCGAGGGGGTGTGGGTCCATTCGTACCTGTGCGCCCTCGGTTGCCGGTACCTGGGGCGGCGCCTGCCCCGGGGCAACGGCCTGGGAAGCCCCGATGCCCTCTTCCTCGCCGGGCTCCTCCACGACGTGGGCAAGATCTGGTTTCTCACCCGGGATCCGGCTGGTTACGCCGGCGCCCTGGGGGAGGCCGCGGGGGCGCCCCTCCGGTTGGCGGAGGGGCAGCGGTTCGGCCAGGACCACGCGGCGGCCGGCGGCGAGCTGGCCACGGCCTGGGGCCTGCCGGCGCGGCTGATCGCCTTGATTCGCCACCACCACGGGCCGGCGCTTCGGGCCGAGCTGGCGGCCGACGCCCGCGTCTTGGCGGCGGCCAACGGGGCCGCCGGGGGCGAGGGGGAGCTGGCGCCCGAGCTGCCCGAGGGCCTGGCGGCCGACCTCGCCGCCGAGCTCTTGCACCGGCGCCCAGAGGCCGAGGGCTTCTTCCGGGCCATCGCCTAACCACCGTGCCCCGGGCCCCGCCCGGAGCCTCTTCCCGTCGCGGCATCGACGCGGACCCGACCCAGGAGACCCCGATGGCCAAGGGCCAGGCCGCCCCCGACGAAGTGATCGAGCGCCTCGAACAGCAAAAAGAGCTGTACGTGCGCACCCTGCGCAACACCACGGTGGAGCTGGAGACCAAGATCCAGGAGCTCGGGGTGCTCCGTCAGATGGGGCACCTCTTCGCCCGCTCCACCCGCCTGGCGGACGTCTGCGCCCACGCTCTGCCGATGCTCTTGCAGTCCTCGGGGGCAGAACAGGCGTCCCTGATGCTCCTGGGCAAGGGGACGGGGGAGCTCGCCCTGGTGGCCGCCGCCGGGTCCGCCGACGGGAGGGTCCGGTTCTACGGCGTGGAGGGCTACGCCGAACGGATGTTCCGGGTGGGAGAGGGCCTGGCGGGGGCGTGCGTCGAAGACGGCGAGGCGCTCCTCGCGGAGGACGCGGCCCTCCACCCGCGGTTCGCCCCCCGGCCGACCCGAACGAAGCTCGGCAGCGTCGCCGTGCTGCCCCTGGCTGTGCTGGACGAGCCCCTGGGAGTGGTGAACCTGAGCCACTCGGCGCCCCGGTCCCTGGACGGCCGTCGGCTGCCGGTGTGGTCGATCCTGGCCTCCTACCTCGCCATCGCCGTCTCCCACTCCTTGCTGTTTCAGGAGCTGCGACAGACGAACCGCCGCCTCGAAGAGCGGGTGCGGGGCCGAACCCGCAGCCTCGAGGCGGCAAACGAAGAGCTTCAGGGTACCCGCGCCCAACTCGCCCGCCACGCCGAGCTGTTGAGCGAGCGGGTCCAGGAGCGCACCCGCGAGCTGGAGCAGGCGGTGGAAGAGCTCACCGTGCAGCGGGCCCAACTGGAGGAGGCCAACCGGGCCAAGGACGAGTTCCTCAACAACATCAACCACGAGCTCAAGACGCCCCTCAACGCCATCATCGGCTACGCGGGGCTCCTGTTGAAGCACGCGGGTCCCAGCCTCGCCCCGGAGCATCGGGATGACCTGGAGCTCGTCGAAGCCAACGGCAAGCACCTCCAGTTGCTCCTGGAGAACATCTTCTCGCTCAAGGACGTGGAGGCCGGGGCGGTGGAGCTCGATCGGGCGGCCGTCGATCTCAACGATCTCCTGCGGGCCGCCGTGGCCTCGGTGCGACCCCGGGCCCGGGAGAAGGGCCTGGAGCTCACCTTTGAGCCTCTGGACGTGCCCCCGGTGGTGGTGGACGCGACCCTGGTGCGCCGGGTCCTCTTTAACCTCCTGGACAACGCGGTGAAGTTTAGCGACCGCGGGCGCATCGCCGTCCGCAGCCGGGTGTCCCCCCTGAACCTCGATGACCCCGCCGAGACGCCCGGGGGCTCGGCGCAAGCCTGCGCCGTGGTCGAGGTGGAGGACCAGGGCCGCGGCATCCGGCCGGAAGACCGGGATCGGATCTTTCTCAAGTTCCACCAGGTGGAGTCGGCCACCCGCAAGAGCGAAGGGGGATCGGGCCTCGGCCTCACCATCGCCAAGAACCTGGTGGAGCTCCACGGTGGGCGCATCTGGGTGACGAGCCAGCCGGGGGTGGGCAGCACCTTCCGCTTCGGCTTGCCCCTGGGGAGCTAGGCACGGGTGGGGGGGCGGGGTGGACGGGGTGGACTGCGAGCATCAGCATCCAGCAGGCCCCCCAATCCGTTGACACCCCGCGCCCGCGCCCTCTACCATGCGGGCTCGTTGCTTCCGGCACAAGAGGCCGCGCGCCTCGCACCTTCGAATCCAGGAGGGCTCTCGTGAGCGGATGGGATCGCCGCAGTTTCCTCAAGGCCGGGGCCTTCGGCTCGGCGGGCCTCGCCCTAGAGAACAAGCGAAGCCACCTCACCGGGGTCGCCAAGCCCTGGAACGCCCGGGTGGAGCGGGCCCTGCGGCGCTTCAAGAACCCCGCCCCCACCGTCTGCCGGATGTGCCCCGCCCACTGCGGCATCCGGGCCTTTCGCGACGGCGACCGGGTGGTCCAGCTCCAGGGGGCGCCGGGGGCGCCCAACAACCAGGGCGGCGTCTGCTCCCGGGCCTACGCCGGCCTGGAGCGCCTGTACGACGCCGAGCGGCAGCTGACCCCCCTAAAGCGCACGGGGCCGAGGGGTGGCGGCCAGTGGGCCCCGGTCTCCTGGACCGAGGTCATTGCCGAGATCTCCGGGCGCCTGAGCGGCTCTTCGGTGCTCCACCTCGGGCAAGAGGAGCTCCTGGTCCAGGAGCTGCGGGACATCCTGCCTTGGGGGCACCTGGTGGTGGATCGTACCTTCCCGGGCCGCGCCGGCAACGGGGAGCAGTGGTACGGGACCCCGGTCATCGCCGCCGACCTCTCCCGGGCGCGCACGGTGTTCCTCCTCGGCGCCCGGGTCCTGGACGGCCGCTTCTCGGTGCCCCTGGCCAAGGACCTGGTGAAGGGGCGCCAGGAGGGGGCAGCCATCCACCTCTTCGACCCCTACGCGGGGGCGACCGGGAGCTTCGCCGACTGGCACCCGGTGGTGCCCGGCTCCGAGGCGGCCGTGGCCTGGGGGGTCGCCCGCCTCATCCTCCAGTGGGGGGCCGAGGACCAAGACGCCCTGGCGGCCGGAGTCTCGGACTCGGTGGAAGACCTCAAGGCGGCCCTGGAGCCCTTTACCCCGGAGGCGGTCCAGGAGGCGACGGGGGTGCCGGCGTCCCGCCTGGTGGCCCTGGCGCGGCGGTTTGCCCAGGCGCGGCCCGCCGTGGCCGTGGCCCCCGTGGACTCCCCGGCGGCGCCGGCGGCGGCCCTCCTCAACCACCTGGCGGGGGCCCTGAACGTGCGGGGAGGCCTGACCACCGCCCGGGGGCCCTTCTTCCTGCGGGCCTTGGAGCCGACGGGGACCCCCGAGGCCCTCCTCGCGGACCTGGTCGCCGGCCGCGCGCGCACCGACCTCTACTGGGCCGTGGACGCGAACCCCGCCTACGACGCTCCGGACGCGCGCCGGGTGGCCGACGCCCTGGCCGACCCGGAGCGGGTGGGGCTCCTGGTGGCCATGGACACCCACCTGACCGAGACGGCGCTCCTGGCGGACTACTTCCTGCCCCTGGCGACCCACTTCGAGAGCTGGGGCCTGGTGGAGGGGTGCGTCCCCGACGGCCGTTCCTACCTGTTTTTGCAGCAGCCCGTCACCCGGCCCGCGAGCGAGCCGGACAAGCTCAAGGCCGCCCAAGCGGAGCACCTCTCCCTCTTCGAACCCTGGCCCCGGGCCCTGGGGGAGGCGCGGTCGATCTCGGACGTGCTCGTCGAGGTGGCCTCGGCCCGGGAAGCGAACCCCTTCCCGAACACCCGGGAGTTCCTCGGGGAGCTCCTGCGCAAGTCCTGGGGGCCCGGCAGCTTCGAGGCCCTGCGGGCCCGGGGCATCTGGGTGGCGGAGGAGGCCAAGGCCGCCAACCCGGCGGAGCCGGTCTCGCTCCTGGCGGAAGTCCCGGCGGAGCCCCCCCCCAAGGGGGAGGGGCTCTTCCTGGTGGGGTATGCGCCGACCAACCTCCCCCGGTCCTACGGCAACACCCGGTGGGGGCGGGAGCTTTTGCACCGGTGCGAGGCCCTGCTGCACCCGACCACGGCGGCGGCCCTGGGTCTGCGCCCCGGGGACCGAGTGGTGCTCAAGACCGAGAGCGGCCAGGCGCGGGTGCGGGTCCGCACCCTCCAGGGAATTCACCCCCAGGCGGTGGTCCTCCCCGACGGGTTCGGGCGCGAGGCGGGGGGGCACGTGGCCCGGGGCGAGCCGACCCCCCCCGCGCCCGCCCCCCGGCCGTTCCTGGTGAGCCGCAAGGACTTCCTCGCCAACCCCCTGGGCCTCGCCCCCCAGGAGGTGGAGGCCGGGGAGCCCATCTGGTGGCACGAGGCGGGGGCCGGGGCGTCCTGGCGGGCCCTGGTGCCCTTCCGCATCACCCCGGCGGGCACCCAGGACTGGGGCGCGGTGCGGGTGGAGGTGGCTAGGGGCTAGGGGCCGCTAACCGCCGCCCTTCTCCTCACCTCGTAGCAGATCACCCCCGCCGCTACGGCCACGTTGAGGGACTCGACGGCTCCGACCATGGGGAGGCGGACCCGGGTGTGGCAGCGGCTGGCCACGTTGGGTCGCAGGCCGCGGTGTTCGCCGCCGAGGACCAGGACGGCGGGCAGGGGGGTCGGGGTCTGGTAGAGGTCGCCGGGGGCGTCGCCCGCGGCGCCGAGCACCCAGAAGCCCTCCTCGCGGAGCTCGTCCAGGGCCCGGGCGAGGTTCACCACCTGGGCGACCCCCACCGAGGCCAGGGCCCCGGCCGCCGTGCGGGCCGCCGCTGCGCCGAGCCCCGCGGCGCGGTCCTTGGGGATCACCACCCCCGCCGCCCCCACCCCGTCCGCCACCCGCAGCACTGCGCCGAGGTTTCGGGGGTCCTGGACGCAGTCCAGGGCCACCAGCAGGGGCAGGCGCCCGGGCTCCCGAGCCCGGGCCGCCAGGGTCTCCAGCGCTTCGTACCGCCACCCCCCCACCAAGAGGCACACCCCCTGGTGGTTGGCGCCCCCGGCCAGCTCGTCCAGGCGCCGCCGGGGGGCTGGTTCGGGGCAGAGGCCCGCTTGCCGGGCCGCCGTTAGGAGGTCGGCGGGGGGAACGCTCCCCTCGGCGACCAGGAGCCGCTCGCAGGTCCCCGGGGCGATCCCCAGGTGCTCGGCCACCGTGCGGCGGCCGAAGATCCACTCCTTCACCGGTCGGCCGCCGCGAGCTCGGCGGCGATGGCTTCGGCCGCTGCCCGGGGATCCCTGTGGTCCCGGATCGGGCGGCCCACCACCACGTAGTCCGCCCCCGCCCGCCGGGCTCCGGCCGGGGTGGCGACCCGCACCTGATCCCCCAGGGCGGCCCCCGCGGGGCGCACCCCGGGGGTGACGATCAGCCCGTCGGGCCAGGCGCGGCGCAGCGCCGCCGCCTCCTCGGGGGAGGCCACCACCCCGTCGAGCCCCGCTTCCCGGGCGAGCGCCGCCAGGCGGAGCACCGCGGTGGCCGGCGGCCCGGCGAGGCCCAGGGCGTCGAGGTCGGCCGGCCGGTGGCTGGTGAGCACGGTGACCGCGATCACCTTGGGGGGCGGCAGGCCCGCCTCGGCGGCCCCCGCCCGCGCCGCTTCCCCCGCCCGGGCCATGGCGTCCACCCCGGCCAGGGCGTGGAGGTTGACCAAGAACGCCCCGAGCCGCCCGGCGACCCGGGCGGAGCCGGCCACGGTGGCGGGGATGTCGTGGAGCTTGAGGTCCAGAAAGACCCGCTCGCCCCGCCGGGCGAGTTCGGTCACCAGGGCGGGTCCCTCCGCCACGAAGAGCTCGAGGCCGACCTTGAAGGCGCCCACCGAGCCGGCGAGGCGGTCCACCCACGCCCGGGCCTCGCCCCCGGACGCCACGTCCAGGGCGAAGATCAAGCGGTCCCGGCCGGTCATGCCCGCCGCTCCGCGATCCAGGCGGCGGCCCAGGCGGCCACCTCCCCGAGGGGGATCTTGTGGTCGGCGCGGGTCGCCCGCTCCCGCACCTCGGCCACGCCCTGGGCGAGGCCCTTGGGCCCCAGGGTGATGCGCAGGGGAATCCCCAACAGGTCGGCGTCCTTGAACTTCACCCCGGGCCGCTCGTCCCGGTCGTCCACCAGCACCTCGAGCCCCTGGGCTTCCAGCGCCCGGGTGAGCTCGGCGGCGAGCCGCCGGGTCTCCTCGTCCTTCACCTGGAGGGGCAAGACGGTCACCGGCCACGGGGCCAGGGGCACCGGCCAGATGATGCCGTCCGCGTCGTGGTTCTGCTCGATGGCGGCGGCCGCTGTGCGCCCGACCCCGATGCCGTAGCAGCCCATGACGATGGGGCGCTCGGCGCCCTGGTCGTCGAGGAAGGTCGCCCCCAGGGCGGTGGAGTACTTGGTGCCGAGCTTGAAGATGTGGCCGACCTCGATGCCCCGCTTCACCACCACCGGGGCGGCGCACCGGGGACAGGGGTCGCCCTCCCGGAGGAAGCGCAGGTCGGCCCACCGGGTCACGGCGAAGTCCCGGCCCGGCACGGCGTTTCGGTAGTGGGCGTCGGCCTGGTTGGCGCCCACCACCAGGGGGCCTCTGTCGGCGAGCGCCAGGTCGGCGTACACCGGGAGGCCGAGCCCCACCGGCCCGGCGAAGCCCACCGGCGCCCCGGTGGCGTGGCGCACGGCGGCTTCGCCCGCGAGCTCGGCGGTGTTGGCCCCCACCAGGGTCTTCACCTTGGCCGGGTTGGCCTCGTGGTCGCCCCGCACGCACACCGCCACCAGGCCCCGGTCGGTCTCGAAGACCAGGGTCTTGGCGAGGGCCTGGACGGGCACCCCCAGAAAGCCGGCGACGTCCTCGATGGTCTTCTGGCCGGGGGTGGAGACGAGCTCCCGGGCCGGGGCCTCGGGCCTGGCTGCGGCCGGGGGCAGGGGAGCGACCTCGGCCTTCTCCACGTTGGCGCCGTAACCGCAGGCGCGGCAGGCGACGATGGCGTCCTCCCCGGACTCGGCGAGCACCATGAACTCGTGGGAGAAGCTGCCCCCGATGGCGCCGGTGTCGGCCTCCACGGCCACGAACTCGAGCCCGCAACGGGTAAAGCTCCGGGTGTAGGCCTCGTGCATCTTGCGGTAGCTCTCCTCGGCGCACGGGTCGTCGGCGTCGAAAGAGTAGGCGTCCTTCATGATGAACTCGCGGCCCCGCATCAACCCGAAGCGGGGGCGGATCTCGTCCCGGAACTTGGTCTGGAACTGGTACAGGTTCACCGGCAGCTGGCGGTAGGAGCGGACTTCCCGCCGCACCAGGTCGGTGATCACCTCCTCGTGGGTCGGCCCCATGCAGCAGTCCCGGTCGTGGCGGTCCTTGAAGCGCAGGAGCTCCTTGCCGTAGTAGTCCCAGCGGCCCGACTCCTTCCACAGCTCGGCGGGCTGGACGGCTGGCAGCAGCACCTCCTGGGCCCCCGCCCGGTCCATCTCCTCCCGGATGATGCGCTCGACGTTGCGCAACACCCGAAGGCCCGCGGGGAGGTAGGAGTAGATGCCGGCGGCGAGCTTGCGGATCAAGCCGGCCCGCAGCATCAGCCGGTGGCTCACCACCTCGGCCTCGGCGGGATCTTCGCGCAGGGTGGGCAGGAAGGCTTTCGAGTAGTCCATGGGAGCCTCGGGGGAAGGGTTTGGGGCGTCGCGAGGGTGTATACCCCACGGCCCCGCGGGCGGGCAAGGGGCGGCCGCCCGCCCGCGGAGCCCCCCAACCCGCCGAAACCGCGTTTTTCCTTGCCAACCGGCCAAGTAGCATTTGACAGCCCGCGGGGCGCCCCGGCTATACTGCGGCGCACGGCGCGGTGCGCGCCGGCGCTGGATCTCGGCCCGTTAGGAAAAGGGTTGCTGGTGCCGATAGATGGGAGGAGGTCTTGCCATGGGGGCGGGCTTGTGGTTGAGTGCCATGGCTTCGGGTGAAGGGCGAGGCCGTGGGCGCCCGGGGTGGACGGCGGTTTTGTGGGCGGCTTCTCGAGGAGTCGGCACCGTGAACGACAGGAGGACGAAGATGGCTTGGAAGAAATGGTTGGCACTGCCTGTTTTGGCCGCCGTGCTCGCCGCTTGCGGCGGCGGTGGCGATGACTCCCGGTGCCCCCTGCCGCCGCTGGTGCCGGGGGAGAGCGTCCACGTCCTCGCGTCGGTGGTGGACCCCGCTGACCTGGATCCTCAGGGTCATCCAAAGCCGATTAACGCCGCCAAGCTGCCCGGAGGGGGCAAGGTGACGGTGACCATCGCGGGGCCTGGCCAGGACCTCGTCTTCGCGGGCGGCGTCCCGACCAAGTTCTTCGAGACCACCACCGGCTACGTCCCCTTCTTCGTCCGCCCGACGACGTACCCCGTGGTCCTTCGGGTCGTCGCCCGGGCCCCGAACTACATCTCCTCGGCCCAGACCCTCACGATCACGGAGCCGGGCGCCCACCGGGTGACGGTGCCCCTCATCAGCGTCCATGCACCGCCCGCGGGGGTGACGGTGGCGACGGGTTCCGTGTCCGCGAACGCCAACGGCGTGGTCGCGAGCGGGCTCACCCTGGAAACGGCGCCGCGGGCGGGGGTGGGCGATGCCCTCAAGGGCACGACCAAGGTGGTCATGAAAGCCGGGACCCGGATCACCGACAAGAACCGTCAGCCGCTCAGCGGCACCATCGACGTCCTCACGACCTACCACAACAACATCGACGTGGCGACCCTCGACGCCTTCCCGGGGGGCCTGGTGGTGGGGGAGAACCCGGACGGGACGGCCGGGGGCGGCGCCTTCATCTCCGGGGGGTTCGGCGCCATCGAGATGGCGGGGGGGCGCGCGAAGTACTTCGATCCGCCCCTCGAGGTGACCATCGTGCTGCCCCAGGGGACGATTAACCCGTTCACCAACGCCGCGGTGAAGGCGGGGGACACGATCCCACTGTGGAGCTTCGACCCCGAAACCGGGGCGTGGTCGGCGCTGCGCGACCCAAGCGGGGCGGCCAAGCCCGCCGCGGTCCTTGGAGATCCGGACACCAACGGGAACTTCGCGGTCACCTTCCAGACCCACCACTTGAGCTACTTCAACCTCGACTGGGTGTGGGGCCAGTGTTCCAGCGTCAGCTTCCAGCACCGGACCCCGGGTAACGCCGCTCTGGTCCCCGCGAACTTCAGCCAGCCGCAGCTGCGCTTCTCGATCCGACGAACGGGGGAGGGGTGGGCCAAGGTCTTCACCCATGGGTCGGGCCAGTCCGCCACCACCCTCTTCAACCTGCCCCACGGCCAGGAGATCGAGGTCATCCGGCTAGGGGCCACTGGTCTGGCGGCCGGGACGGCCCAGCTCTTTACCCTCGCCCGGGGGGTATGTGGCCCCATCGTGTACACCGAGGGCACCGCGCCGCCCCCGCCGCCGGCCACGGGCACCCTGACCGTGCCGGTCACCCAGACGTGCAACGCCGGCGCGCCAAACCCCGGCCCCGCCGCCGGGGCGACCGTTACCGTTTTTGGCGCCAACCTCGCCCAGGTGGCCCAGCAGGTCGCCGGCAGCGACGGGACGGCCACCTTCCTCAACCTCGTCCAGGGGACCTACACGGTCCGGGCGGAGCTGGGGGCAGCCTCCCAGTCCCAGGGCGTGACCCTCGGGGCGACCGCGACCGTCCCCCTCGCCCTGAGCGTGACCTGTCCCCCGCCGCCGCCGCCCCCCACGGGTTCGCTCACCGCAGCGGTCCTCGAGCGCTGCTCGGGCAGCAACGCGACGCCGGTTCCCGTGCTCGGCGCCACGGTCGCCCTGCTCGACTCCGGGCTCCAGTCCGTGGGCAGCCAGGTGACGCCGGCTAGCGGCGTGGCCACCTTCAATGCCCGGGAGGTGGGCGCCTACACGGTGCGCGCGACCCATCCCACGACGATCGAGACCAAGACCTCGGCGCAGACCATCGCGGCCAACGCGGTGACGAGCGCCGACTTCGTGTTCGAGATCCCGTGCCCGCCGCCCCCGCCGCCGCCCACCGGCACCGTGACGGCCACCGTGGCCATCGCCTGCCAGCAGGACACCTCCCGGCGTCGGCCCCTGGAGGGCTCGGGCGTGGCGCTCTTCGCGGGAACGACCCTGGTCGCCGGGCCTCAGCTCACCAGCCCCACCGGCGTCGCAGCCATCGGGCCCCTGCTCTACGGCACGTACACCGCCAAGGCGTGGGCCAACCTGGCCGTTAGGCCCGGGGTGACCACCGAGGTGTCGCAGTCGGTTACGCTGTCGGCGAGCGCGGCGAGCACCGAGCTCTTGTTCCTGGTGGACTGCACCGTCACCGGCGCCACCGGCGGCACGGGAGCCACCGGCATCACCGGCGGCACCGGCAACTAACCAGCGGTCCTGGCGTGGGCGGCCCCCGGGCCGCCCACGCTCCCCCGGGACCTCGGGAGTGCCTGGAGGAAACTCCGGGCACTCGCCGTCTCCGGGGTATGCGCCGCCCCTTCTTCTCCCGGAGCCCTCGATGCGCCGACCCCTGCTCCTCGTTGTCGCGGCGACCCTGATGCCCCTTGGGGCGGCGGGGGAGCCCTTTCGGAGCGGGGTGTCCTTTCAGGGGTATACGGGGGTGCTCAATACCCCCAACGCCCTCATCGCCCCGGAAGGGGACATGGACTTCCTCTTCACCGACCAGATCGAGGAGAGGTGGCGCGATCGGGCCGCCTGGGAGGAGAACTACGCCCTCTCCCTCGGCTTTTTGCCCTGGGTGGAGGGGGGGCTGCGCCTCACCGAGGTCCGGCGAAAGCCACGGATCAAGCGAGCCTGGCGGCGGGATCTCTCGGCCCAGGCGAAGGCCGGGATCCCGTCCTGGGGGCCCTACTGGCCGGACCTGGCCTTGGGGTGGCAGGACATCCATTCGGCCGCCCCCCACCTGCGCACCCAGTACGCGGTGGCGAGCGAGACCCTGGGCCCCCTTCGCCTCAGCGTCGGCTACGGCACCGGCCCGGATCGGTTGGAGGGGGTGTTTGGGGGGGCGGAGCTGCGGGCCCTGGAGTGGGTGCATCTTCTCGCGGAGCACGATACCGATACCTGGAACGTGGGGCTTCGCCTCTTCTCCCCGGATGGGTTGTTGCCGCTCGGCGCCCACCTCCAGCTGACCGCTAAGGCCGAGGCGCGCCGGGAGCTGGGGGCCTTCGATTGGGCCGTGGCGCTCCGTGCTCCTTTGGGGGGACGGTCGGGCCCCCGGTCGGGCCGGGCCGCTGTCCTTCCCGAGGTCGGGGCGCCCGCCCTGCTGCTGCCGGCTCCCCCCGCAGCGGCGAGCCCAGGGGCCGAGGAGCGGGGTCTGGCGCGCCTCCAGGGCGAGCTCTTGTCGTTGGGATTCGAACGGGTGCGGGTGGGGATGAAGGACGGGCAGGTCCTGGTGGTCGCCTTTGAGAACAGCCGGTTCAACCACAACGAGCTGGACGGCCTGGGCGTCGCCCTGGGGGTGGCCCTGGCCCGGGCTCCCGCCGAAGCCCAGTCCTTCCTCTTGCGCATCTGCAACCAGGGGCTCGGGGTGGTGGATGTGGTCGGGCCGGTCGGCCCGTTCCGTGAGGTTTTTGGAACGGCCCGGCTCGGGCTGGTGGGCCCGGGGGAGGTGGACCGGCTGCGGCCCCTCCTGACGGTGCAGGGGAGCGCGGCGGAGGCCGTGGCGGGGGTGGCCTGGCTCGAGTCGGCCGAGGGGCCCCGTTGGCTGCGAACGACCCTTCTCCTATACCCCGGCTTGCGCTACACCATCGGCACCGAGGTGGGGGTGCTCGACTACCGGGTCTCCCTGAAGCCCGAACTGTACTGGCACCTGTGGCCCGGAGCGGCCGTGGGGGCTCGGTGGGACATCCCGGTGGCGTGGAGCGACGACTTCGATACCGACGGGCTCTTCGCCAGCGACAACGAGGCGACCCTGGAGCAGGTCCTCTTTCATCAAGCCCTGCCCCTGGCCCCAAACCTGATGGTTCTGGCGAGCGCGGGGCAGTACTACACCGATTTCCGGGGCGGGTTCGGGGAGGTGGCGTGGACCCCCGGCAACGGTAACCACCGCTTCCGGGTGCGGGGGGGGATCTTCGACGTCGAGGGGGAGCGGGAGCAGCGGGAGGTGCTCCTGGGCTCCTACCGGTACTATCTCGACGCCTTCGACCTCTCCTTCGAGGCCACCTACGGCCAGTACATGGCCCGGGACTACGGGGTGTACCTGGAGTTGCGGCGCTACTTCCGGGACACCGCGGTGACCCTCTTCTACTCGGAGACCGAGGCGAAGATCCTCGGGTTTCGGATCAGCCTGCCGCTCAGCCCCCGGCGGGACCTGCCCCCGGGGTTGCTGCAGGTGCGGGGGCCGGAGCGGTGGTCGGTGGGGATGGCGACGACCATCGTGCCCCGGGGCGAAGCGAACTACATCCGGCCCGGCCTGGCGGACGTGCCCCAGGCCTCCCACAACCTGGAGCGGGTCTACTACAACACCGGGCGGCTGCACGAAGGGTACGTGCGGGAGCAGCTGTCTCGCCTGCTCGAGGCGCACCTGCGCTGGGGGGTGTCGACCGGGAGCGCACCGCGGGAGTAGCAGCAGGCTGGATGAGCCTTGAGAGGCAGAGCGCTTCGACGATGGGTGGAGTTCCGTGACAGGACCGGAAATCGAGCGTCGTGGTAGAGGGCGCTCGTCGCCGCAAGAGGCAAAGTCGGGCGGGGCCCTGCCCCGCTTACCGGTGGGCGGCCGCGTGGGGCGGCGCCCTGGGGAACCCTTGGAGGGAGGAGTCACCATGGCATCCAAGACCATCGGCGTCACGCTCACCCGGCACGTCTACGAGGAACAGCGGCTCCACCCCGAGGCCACCGGGGAGCTCTCGGGCATCTTGAACCAGATCGCGCTCGCGGCGAAGATCGTGTCGCGGGAGGTGACCAAGGCGGGCCTGGTGGAGATCCTCGGGCTCACCGGCGAGGAGAACGTCCAGGGGGAGGAGGTGCGCAAGCTCGACGAGTTCGCCCAGGACGTCTTTTACGCGGCCTTCGACCACTGCGGGCACTTCTGCATCATGGCGTCGGAGGAGGTGGACGACGTCATCCCGATCCCGGACCGGTTCCCCACCGGCCGGTACTCCATCGCCTTCGATCCCCTGGACGGCTCCTCCAACATCGACGTCAACGTCTCCATCGGGACGATCTTCGCCATCCACCACAAGGTGAGCGCCGGCCCCCGGGGGGCCCTCCAGGACCTGTTGCAGCCCGGCCGCAAGCTCGCCGCCGCGGGGTACGTGGTGTACGGCTCGTCGACCATGCTCGTGATGAGCACCGGCAGCGGCGTCCACGGCTTCACCCTCGACCCGTCGGTGGGGGAGTTTTTGCTCAGCCACCCCGACATCCGGGTGCCCGCCAAGGGCAAGACCTACTCGGTGAACGAGGGCAACTACCCCTACTGGACCGCGGGGGTGCGCTGCTACGTCGACCACCTCAAGGAGAAGGACAAGGCCACCGGCCGCCCCTACGGCGCCCGCTACATCGGCTCGATGGTGGCCGACATGCACCGCACGCTCCTCAAGGGCGGCATCTTCATGTACCCGGCCGACCTCAAGGACCCCAAGAAGCCCGAGGGGAAGCTCCGGCTCCTGTACGAGTGCAGCCCCATGGCCTTTTTGTGCGAGCAGGCGGGGGGCGCCTCGAGCACCGGCCGGGGCTCGGTGCTCGACGTCCCGGCCACCGACCTGCACCAGCGGGTGCCCTTCTTCGCCGGCTCGGTGGACGACGTGAGGCAGCTGGAGGCCTTTTTGGCCCAGCACGGGTGAGGCAATAGGCAATAGGCAATAGGCAATAGGCAGTAGGCAGTAGGCAGTAGGCAGTAGGCAGTAGGCAGTAGGCAGTAGGCA
>JBBIIA010000068.1:0-20287 GCA_037446775.1 Deltaproteobacteria bacterium | reverse complement strand
ATGGCGTGCATGATCTCGACGACCGTCAGGCCGGGCTTATCGGCCGGCGGCACGACCCCCCGCAGGGTCACGGTGACCCCGTCCACCCCGCCCCGCAGGAGCACCACCCGGACCACCGCCACGCCGGCCCGGCCGAGGCGGCGGCGGTCGGCGAGGAGCCCGTCGTCCAGGGGCCCCTCCCCGTCCCCCTCCACGTACGCGCGGCCCACGGGGACGACCGGGCCCCGGGTCACCGCGCCCCCGGCCAGGACCAGGGACTCGCCGTTGGCGAGACGCCACACCCGCTCCGGCCCGAAACCTTCCTCCCGGGCGACCCGAGCCACGGCGTCGAGGTGGCGGGCCTCGCCGTGGACCGGCAACAGGTGCCGGGGCCGGGTCAGCGCCAACAGGTGCGCCACGTCCCCCGCCCCGGGGTGCCCGGAGACGTGCAGGCCCGGGGTGCCGTGGGGGAGCACCGTCGCGCCCCGGGCCAGGCACCGGCCCACCAGCCGGTGGATCGCGGGCTCGCTCCCCGGGATGCAGCGCGCCGAGAAGACCACCCCGTCCCCGGGCCGCACGCGGTGGTGGGGCTCGAGGCCGTGGGCCACCCGCCACAGGGCGCTTCCGGGCTCTCCCTGGCTGCCGCCGAGGACCACGGTGACGGCTTCCCGGGGGAGCCCCCGGCTCCGGGGTTCGCTCACCAGCTCCCCGGGTCCCACCCGGAGATGCCCCAGAGTCCGGGCGGCCCGGGCCGCCTGGGTGACGGCCCGGCCCAAAAGCACCGTCTGGCGGCCGCAGGCCCGGCTGGCAGCGATAGCCTGGGCGACCCGGTGGACGTGGCTTCCGAAGGTGGCCAGGTAGACCCGGCCGGGGATGGCCCCGAAGGCCGCCGCCAGGGGCGCGGCCACGGCGCGCTCGCTGGGGGTGCGGCCGGGGGTCGCCGCCCCGGTGCTGTCGCAGCACAGAAGGTCGAGGCCGCGATCGCCCCACCGGGCTAGGGCCGCCTCGTCGGTGGGGACTCCCTCCACCGGGGTGGGGTCGAACTTGAAGTCGCCGCTGTGCAGCAGCCGCCCCCCGGGGCTCTCGATCCCCACCGCGCACGCCCCGGGGACCGAGTGGGTCACCGGCAGAAACTCGGCTCGGAAGGGGCCCAGGGAGACCACCTCCCCGGCCGCCACCGGCCGCAACAAGGCGCGGGCTTCGGGGAGCCGTTCGGCGAGCCGGGGCGCCAGGAGCGCGAGGGTCATGGGCGTCCCGTACACCGGCACCGGCCGACGGCGCAGGAGGTGGGGCACGGCGCCCAGGTGGTCGTCGTGGCCGTGGGTCAAAAGGACCCCCGCGAGCCCCGCCCCGGGGGCGAACAGGGCGCCGAGGTCCGGGATGAGGTAGTCGATGCCGGGCTGGTCGCTTGGGGGGAAGAGGCAGCCGCAGTCCACCGCCAGGGTCTGGCCGTCGGCGGTTACCGCGAGGCAGTTGAGGCCCACCTCCCCGAGCCCCCCGAGGGGGGCCACCCGGGTCTCGGTCACCCGGCGGCTCCGCAGACCCGGCCGATCTCCTGGCGGAGTTCCTCGGCCTGCTGCCGCAGCCCCCCCGCCGCGGCCCCGTCCACCGCCCGCGGCGCGAGGAAGGTGACCGACACCTCCCCGGAACGGACCGCGAGGCTCCCCTTGGGCCACAGCCCCCCGGTGCCCCGGACCACCAGGGGGACCACCGGCGCCCCGGTGTCGGCCGCCAGGTGGGCAAACCCCATCTTAAAGGGCAGCAGCCGGCCGTCGGGGCTCCGGGTCCCCTCGGGAAACATCAGGATCGACGCCCCCCCCTTGAGCGCCCGCGCCGCCACCCCGATGGAAGCCCGGGAGGCCGTGGGGTCGGCCCGATCCACCGGGATGTAGCCGATGGCCCGCATGGCGGCCCCGAAGATGGGGATGGCGAAGAGCTCGCGCTTCGCGAGCCACAGGGTGTGGTTGGGCAGCGCCACCCCGAGGACCAGGATGTCGAGGTTGGACTGGTGGTTGGAGGCGTACACCACCGCCCGCCCCCGGGCGTCGTCCCCCAAGACCCGCACCCGGACGCCCGCTGCCCCCAGGAGGACCCTCGACCACAGGGGCATGAGCCGCGCCGACCAGGTCCGCCGCCGATCCACCACCCCACCGACCACCGCCACCACGCCAAAGGCCAGGGTCGCAAGGCCCGCAAACCCGGCAAACCAAGCCGCTCTCAGCACCCACATCCGCCACCCACCTCCGCGCGAAAAGGACGGCCTCTTATACGGTTTCCCCTTGCGTGCCGTCAACGAGTCCGCTATAAGCGCCCCTCTGTCCGCCCGGAGGGGGCCAGCGGGGTTCTGTGTTGACAGGACACCCGCCGTTGCCTATCATCCGGGTTTCGTTCTCACGCCCCCTATCGGAGGCCACCGTCATGAAGAGCTACATGGCCACCCCCCAGACCGCCGAGCGGGAGTGGTTCGTGGTGGATGCCGGCAACCAGGTCCTGGGTCGCCTCGCCAGCGAGATCGCCCGAACCCTGCGCGGCAAGAACAAGCCCACCTACACCCCCCACGCGGACGCCGGCGACTTCGTCATCGTCGTCAACGCCGACAAGGTGCGGCTGACCGGCTCCAAGCTGGATGCCAAGATGTACTGGTGGCACTCGGGCTATCCCGGGGGCATCAACGGCCGCACCGCGCGCCAGATGCTCGCCCGCAAGCCCGAAGAGGTGCTGCGCCAGGCCGTGAAGGGCATGCTGCCCAAGAACACCCTCGGCCGGCAGCTCTTGAGCAAGCTCAAGATCTACGCGTCCCCGGAACACCCCCACCAGGCCCAACAGCCGCGGCCGATGGCCCTTTAGGAGAACGCCGATGTCTCAGTCGACCCAGTCCCACGGAAAGCGGAAGACCGCGGTCGCTCGGGTGACGGCGGTTCCGGGCGAGGGCAAGATCCTGATCAACCAGAAGCGCACCCTCGAGGAGTACTTCCCCCGGGAAGCCCTCCAGGCGGCGGTGCTGTCGCCCCTGGTGCTGGCCGACCGCCTCAACCGGTACGACCTCAAGGTCACGGTCCGGGGTGGCGGCATCACCGGCCAGGCCGAGGCGATCCGCCACGGCATCGCCCGGGCCCTCGTCGCCATCGAGGAGGACCTGCGGCCGGTGCTGAAGAAGGCGAGCCTGTTGACCCGGGACGCCCGCATCGTGGAGAGCAAGAAGTACGGCCACCACAAGGCGCGCAAGAGCCCGCAGTTCTCGAAGCGCTAGGCCGGGAACGGATCCGTTTCCAAGAGGCCCCCGGTTCGCCGGGGGCCTCTTTGGCGTTTCGCCCCTCTGCCCTACCCTGCGGGGCGCTTGGCCCCGCACCAGGAGATCGCCATGCTCACCGTCGGGATCGTGGGCGCCAGCGGGTACACCGGCGCCGAGCTCCTCCGGCTCCTCCACCTCCACCCCCGGGTGCGGATCGAGGTCATCACCTCCCGCAGCTACGCCGGCCGCCCCCTGGGAACGTGCTTTCCCCACCTCGGGCACCTCGGCCACACCTTCGCCAGCCACGACGCCGAGGGCGCCCTGGACCGCGCCGAGGTGTACTTTACCGCCCTGCCCCACCAGACCAGCACGCCCGTGGTCGCGAGCCTGCTCGCCCGGGGCAAGCGGGTCGTGGACCTCTCCGCAGACTTCCGCTTCGCCGACCCGGGCACCTACGAGGCTCACTACGGGCCCCATCGCCACCCGGAACTGCTGGCCGAGGCGGTGTACGGCCTCCCCGAGGTGTACGGAGACGCCGTGGCCCGGGCGCGGCTGGTGGGGAATCCCGGCTGCTACCCCACCAGCATCCTGCTGCCCCTCCTCCCGCTGTTGACCGCGGGGGCCATCGCCCCCGACGGGATCATCGCCGACGCCAAGTCCGGGGTGTCGGGGGCCGGCCGCGAGGCGTCCCAGGCGACCCTCTACTGCGAGGTGAACGAAGGCTTCAAGGCGTACAAGGTCGCCGCCCACCGCCACGAACCCGAGATTCGCACCCAGCTGGAGCGCGCTGCCGGAACCGACGTGCCCCTCATCTTCACCCCCCACCTGGTGCCCATGGACCGGGGGATCCTCTCGACGGTGTACGTGACCCCCCGAGGCGGGGTGACCGCCGCCCGGGTGCGGGAGCTGTGGCGCGAGGCGTACGCGGGAGCCCCCTTCGTCCGCGTCCTGGAGGGCGCCGACCTGCCGAGCACGGCGTGGGTGCGGGGCACCAACGCCTGCGCCATGGCCGTGGTCGACCACCGGCCCGGGGGCCGGCTGGTGATCGTCTCCGCCCTGGACAACCTGGTGAAGGGCGCGAGCGGTCAGGCGGTGCAGAACCTCAACCGGATGATGGGGTGGCCCGAGGACGAGGGGCTGAAGGCAGCCGCCCTCTTCCCGTAGGAGGACGCCGGTAGCGCGGCGGGGCGGCGGCGACCAGGGAAGTCGGCGTCATCTCGCCGCTCGCCTCCAACCGATCCCAGCCCCGGCGTCGCCGACGGGCTTACGGCTCGCCGTACAGCCCGGTGCTCAGGTACTTCATCCCCGAGTCGACGGCCACCGTCACCACCGCCCGGGCGGGGCCCAGGCGCGCGGCCACCCGCAGGGCGGCCGCTACGTTGGCCCCGGTGGAAGTCCCGGCGAAGATCCCCTCGAGGCGGGCCAGGCGCCGCGCCGTGGCCATGGCTTCGGTGGTCGACACGGTCTGGATCTCGTCGGCCAGGCCGTCGCTCCACAGGGGCACCACGAACCCGGCCCCCGTGCCTTCGATCTTGTGGGAGCCGCTCGGCCTGCCGGACAGCACGGCCGACTCCTCGGGCTCCACGGCGACGATCTGAACCGCCGGGTCCCGGGCGCGAAGGCTCTCGGCGACCCCCCGCAGGGAGCCGCAGGTGCCGACGCTCTGGACGAAGGCGTCGACCCGCCCGCCGGTCTGCTCCCATAGTTCCCCCCCCAGCCGCCGGTAGCTCTCCAGCTGGTCGGTGTTGTTCAGCTGGTCGGTCCAGTAGCTCCCCGGGGCGGCCGCCAGCCTCCGGGCGGCCTCGATCATCTCCAGGGTCAGCGCCCGGGTGGTGCCGCCGGTGGGGCTCGGGACCAGGGTGAGCCGGGCGCCCAGGGCCCGCATGTGGTCCCGCTTCTCCCGGCTGAACGCCTCGGAGGTGACGATCTGGAGCGGGATACCCTTGGCCGCGCACACCAGGGCGAGGGACACCCCGGTGCTGCCGCCGGTGTACTCGACCACCGAGCCCCCCGGCCGCAGCCGCCCATCCGCCTCGGCTGCCTCCACCATGGCGAGCGCCATGCGGTCCTTCATGCTGCCGGTGGGGTTTTCGCACTCCAGCTTGACCCAGACGGGGGCGCTCCCCGCCGGGACCAGGTGCCGGAGGGGGAGGAGCCGGGTGCGGCCGATGGCGCTCAGTACGGTCACAGGGGTCCTCGACGGCGGCGGCGACGGCCCTACCCCACCATCTTGGCGGGCAGGTAGTGGACGAAACCGGGGAACACGGTCACGAAGACGACCAGCAGGATCATGATGACGAAAAACGGAAACGTCGCCTTGAGGATGAACGGCACGTCCTCCTTGGCCATGGACTGGATGACGAAGATGCTGAAGCCCACCGGCGGAGTGATCTGGGCGAGCTCGACCATGAGCACCAGGAAGATGCCGAACCACATGGGGGTGAAGCCGGCCTCGGTGACGATGGGGAGCACGATGGGCAGGGTCATGACGACGATGGAGATGCCGTCCAGGAGCATCCCGAGCACGATGTACATCAGCGCCAGGGCGAAGATCAGGACGTAGGGGGAGAGTTCGAGGCCGGCGATGGTGCGGCTGATGGCGGTGGTGATGCCGAGAAAGCCGACCACCTGGGAGAGAAACGCCGCCCCGGCGATGATGAAGGTGATCATCACGGTGGTGCGCACCGAGGCGGTGAGCGCGTCGGCGAGGGCTCCCCACGTCAGATTGCGAAAGGCCGCGCCGAGGAGCAGGGCGCCCGCGACGCCGATGGCCGCCGCCTCGGTGGGGGTGGTGAGGCCGAGGTAGATGCCCCCCAGGACCACGGCAATCAACAGAAACACCGGCGCCAGGTCCTGGGCGGAGGCCAGGCGCTCGGCCCAGGTGTGGCGCTCCTCGGCCGCGGGGACGAGGCTCGGGTCCAAGATCGCCCGCAGCGCGATGTAGAGGGAGTAGCAGCCGGCCAGAAGGAGGCCCGGCAGCACCCCGGCGATGAAGAGCTGGCCGATGGAGGTGTCGGACAGGATGCCGTAGATGATCATGATCAGGCTCGGCGGGATGAGAAACCCCAGGGTCCCGGCGCCGGCCAGGGACCCGAGCGCGATCGAGCGGTCGTAGCCCCGCTTGGAGAGCTCGTTTAGGGTGATCTTGCCCACCGTGGCGGTGGTGGCGGCGCTGGAGCCCGACACCGCGGCGAAGAGCGAGCAGGCGAAGACGTTGATGTGGAGGAGCTTGCCGGGCACCCGGGAGAGCCACGGGATGAGGCCGTTGAAGAGCTTGTCGCTGATGGCGGTGCGGTACAGGATCTCGCCCATGAAGATGAAGAGCGGCAGCGCGGTGAGGGACCAGGAGTTGACGCTGTTCCACACCGAGTTGGCCAAAAGGTTCCCGGTCTTGGTCCAGATCGACAGGGTCGGGGGCAGGCTGACGTCGAAGAGGAGCATGCCGCACACCCCGGCCGCGATCAGGGAGAACCCGATCCACAGGCCCGAGGCGAGAAACAAAAACATCGCGCCGATGACGGCGACCGCGAGGATGAGGGGGTCGGAGATCACGGGGGCTCCTCGTCGGTCTCAGGCCCGGGGGGCGGGCGAGAGGGTGCGCAGCAGCTGGGCCAGGAGTTGGAGGAAGAAGAGGGCGAGCCCCACCGGCACGGCGAGCTGGGGGAGCCACATGGGGGTCTGGGCCGGGGTCTCGGAGACCATCTCCAGGGTGTAGACGTCGGCCACCATCTTGGTCGAGTGCCAGATGGCGAAGCCGCACAGCCCCAGGGCCAGCCCCAGGGCCACCCCGTCCAGGACCCGCTGGCCCCGGGGCCCGAGGCGGGCGAGCACGATCTTCACCCGGATGTGGGCGTCGGCCTTGAGGGTGTAGCCGAGGCCGAGAAAGACCAGGAGCACGTAGCAGTAGGCGCTGTACTCGTCGGCCACCATGGTGGAGCCGCCAAAGGCCGAGCGGACCACCACCTCAAGAAGGATGAGGGCGACGATCAGCACCATGGCCACCGAGGAGACGGCGGCAGCGGCGCCGTTGAGGCGGTCGATCCAGCGAAGAATCCGTTCCATGGGGTGGCCTCTCCTGCCGAGGGGAAACGTTGCCGTCCTACCAGCTCTTGCTTCTCAGATATTGGCCAGAACCCTTGACAGTTGTTCCCGGAAGACCGACAACAGCAATGCAGCCAACCCAAGAGCCACTGCTATTGTTTTCATTCTATTGAATTTCTCGCCATACATACAACAAGTCAAGAATACGCCTCCCAGCAGAGAGACGGATGCGCTCAACGGAAACACCATTGTCGATGGTAGACTCATCGCGCCTAACAACAGTATGGTTCCAAGGCTATTACAAAACCCCGTCATGGAACCAGCTATTAGTTCGCCCCGAGTTAACGTCCGCCGCTCTCTGTAGCATAACATGTGAATCAATACGGTCGTCGCCCCGCTCAGATAGACGATGAACGCCAGCCCGGCCGTGTTTGCGTCACCGAACAACACGTACTTGATCTTGTTGCCCAGCAGAAACAAGCCCTGGGCAAGAAAGACCCCTAACAACATCAGGATGTGCAGCCCATGTCGTTCTCGTTCTACTTCTCCGGTAGCCTTCATACCACGAGCGAACATCAATAGCATCAATACGAAAAGAACAACAACTACAGGATCTACCCACAACACAGGTTCGTCAATCATGAACGGCGAAACGAGAATTGGTACCAGCAACCCGAGATTCAACACTGTCCAGCTCGCCGATGCCGGACCGAGTTTGTTGGCCTGCATAATGAAATAAATGGCCAAGCTGAATAGAAGTCCCATGGCTATTCCAAGTAGCCATAGCGTCGGTTCGCTCCATACCGTATCTTCGAAGAGAGCCTTGGCCCCGGCAAAGGCCCCACCGGTTGTCGCAAAGACGAGGATGAAGACGGCTGGCCGACATTGCCATCGTTCTGCCGCCTTGTATCCGAGCCCTGACCCCGCAAACGAGACCCCGGAGAGAATGGCCAGAAGGATCGTCACCGTCATGACGGGTGCTTTCGCCTCGCTTTGAAGGCGTTGATATGGGCCCAACAGGATGTTCAGGAGATCGGGAGCGAGGAGCCCCACGGCGTCCTGAACATCCTGTTCATCCGGTCAAGAGAACCCCTCCCCCGTCGCTCGACCGCAGAGCTACTTCTTGTACGCCTCCAGGGCCTTCTTTACGTCGTCGCCCGCGTCGGCCGCGAACTGGGCCACCAGGGCGTCGGCGGCCTTCTTGAGGGCGGCCGCGAGCGTGGGGTCCATGTCGGAGATCTTGATCTTGTTCTCCGCGAGCACCTTGAGGGCCGCCTCGTTGTCCCGGGCCGAGGCCTCCCACTGCTTCTTCTGGGTCTCGGCGGCGGCCTTCTCCACGGCGGCCTTCTGGGCGGCCGACAGGCCGTTCCAGTAGTCGAGGTTGATCACCACCATGTTGAGCGGGTAGGCGTAGTGGATGCGTTTGAAGGCGGAGAGCACCTCCCACAGCTTCGCGTCCTGGCCGGACACCGCCGAGGTGAGCACCGAGTCGATCATGCCGGTCTGGAGGGCGGCGTACACCTCGCCCCAGGGCATGCTGATGGGGCTCCCCTGGACGGAGGCCAAAAAGTCAGCACCGTTCTTGTCGAAGGTGCGGGTCTTGAGGCCGGCGATGTCGCCGACGGCGTGGATCTCCTTCTTAGCAAACAAGCCCGACGGCGGCCACGGCACCACGTACAGGATCTTCTGGTTCCACTTGGCCGCGGCCTTGTCGTAGGCCGCCTTGGAGGCGTCGTAGAACTTCTGGGCCTCGGCGTAGCTCCCCACGAGCATCGGCAGGGAGCTCAAGCCGAAGGCCTTTTCGCTGCCCTGCACCACCCCCATGAGGATGTCGGACATGGGCACGGTGCCGTCCTTGACGGTCTTTAAGAGCTCTGGGCCCTTGAAGCCGAGGCTGCCGCCGGGGTGGGCGGTGATGAGCACGCTGCCGTTGGAGTACTGCTTCACCAGTTCGGCGAACTCGCCGGCGCCCTTGGAGTGGAAGTTGCTGGCGGGGTAGATGGCGTTGAGGTCCATCTTGACCACCTTGTCGGAAGCCAAGGCCGGGGCGGCCGTCACGGCGGCGAGGGTGAGGGTGGCGAGGATCTTTCGCAGCATGGGGTGTCCTCCTTGGTGGGGGTTACGCCGGTCAGGGCCGGCAGCGGATCAGCGAAAGGCAGCCAGGGGCGCTACGGTGACGCCGGCGGCCACGAGGGCAGAACGAACCCGGCGCGCCCGCTCCGCCGCCCCCGGGGTGTCGCCGTGGATGCACAGGGTGTCGGCCCGCAGCGCGAGTTCGGCGCCGTCGATGGTGGTGAGGCGACCCGTGGTGGCCAGGGTGGCGACCCGCTCGGCCACGGCGTCGGGGTCGTGGATCACCGCCCCGGGCAGGCTCCGGGGCGCCAGGGACCCGTCGGCCCGGTAGGCCCGGTCGGGGAACGCCTCGGCCGCCACCCGGCAGCCCCGAGCCGTCGCCACCCGCTCCGCCACCGAGCCGGCCAGGGCCACCAGCACCAGCCCCGGGTCGAAGGCGAGCACTGCGTCGGCGATCTCCCCGGCCAGGCGCTCGTCCCGGGCCGCCGCGTTGTACAGGGCGCCGTGGGGCTTGAGGTGCTGGAGCGCCACCCCCTGGGCCCGGCAAAACGCCGACAGCGCGCCGAGCTGGTAGAGCACGTACCCCCGCACCTCCCCCGGCGCGGTCTCCAGGTAGCGGCGGCCGAAGCCGGCCAGGTCCGGGTACCCCGGATGGGCCCCCACCGCCACCCCCCGCTCCCGGGCCAGGCGCACCGTCCGCTCCATCACCAGGGGGTCGCCGGCGTGGAACCCACACGCCACGTTGGCCGAGGTGACCTGGGCGAGCACCGCCTCGTCCTCCCCCAGGCTCCACGCCCCAAAACTCTCCCCCATATCGCAGTTCACGTCCATGGGCATGGCGCTTCTCCTCGGGGACGGGGGGGATCGTTCGTACCCCGTCAGCTCTCACGGTAGCGAGCCACCGCGTGTTCCTGCCACAGCCACAGCTCCCGGGCTTCCCACAGGGTCACCGGCGCGAAGCGCACCTCGGCCCCCGGCAGGGCCTGGGCGAGGCGGGGCAGGTCCACCCCTGCCACGGTGGCGATCTTGGTGTAGCCCCCCACCGTGGGCCGGTCCGCCAGGAGCACCAGGGGGAGGCCGTCCCCCGGCACCTGGATCGACCCTGGGGCGATGCCCTCGGAGACCAGGTCGGCGCCCCCCAGGTGGGTGAGCCGCGGCCCCTCCAGCACGCACCCCATGCGGTCGGCCCGCTCGGAGACTCGATAGGACGCCGCGCCAAAGGCCGCCCGGGCCTCGGGGGTGAAGCGGTCGGCCTGGGGGCCCCACACCACCCGCAGGGGCGACGGGTCGCCGGTGGCCGGCCGCAAGCCCCCGGGAACGGGCCCCCGGGGCGCGCCCGTCGGCCGGCCCAGGGGTAGCTCATCCCCCGCCCGCAGGGCCCGCCCCTCGAACCCTCCAAAGCCGCCCCGCAGGTAGGTCGAGCGGCTCCCCAGGACCTCGGGGACCGCCACCCCCCCGGCCACGGCGATCACCTCCCGGGTCGCGGTCGGGCCGAGGGCGAGCCGGTCCCCGGGTTGGGCCCGGTGGCTCTCCCAGGAGGCCACCGGAACGCCGTTGAGCCGGGCGGCGCCCCCGGGGCCGACCACGGCGAAGCGGGTGTCGGAGGTGAACTCCGCCTCGAAGCCCCCGAGGGTCACCTCGAGGGCGGCCGCCCCCTCGGGGTTCCCCACCAGGAGGTTGGCCAGGCGCAGGGCCAGGGCGTCCAGGGCCCCCGATACGGGCACCCCCAGGTGCTGCCACCCCGGGCGACCGAGGTCCTGGACGGTGGCCAGGGGCCCGGCCCTACGCACCCGCAAGGCGCTCGTACTCCCCCCGGTCGATGGGGCGGAACCGGACGGTCGTCCCGGCGGTCACCAGGAAGGGCGGGTCGCGGTCGAGGGCAAAGAGCCGAAGGGGCGTGCGGCCGAGGAGCTGCCAGCCCCCCGGGCTCTCGATGGGGTAGATCCCGGCCTGGCGGTCGGCGATGGCCACGCTGCCCGCCGGCACCCGCTCCCGGGGGGTGGCCCGCCGGGGGGTCACCAGGGCGGGATCGAGCCCCCCCAGGTACGGGAAACCCGGGGTGAAGCCCACCAGATACACCGGATAGGCGGGGGCCGCGTGGCGGGCCACCACCTCGGCGGCCGACAGGCCGCAGCGCCGGGCGACCTCGTCCAGATCGGGCCCCAGGTCGCCGCCGTAGCAGACCGGGATCTCCACCTCGGCTCCCGCCGGCACCTCCTCTCCCCCGGCCTCCAGACACACCTCGACGGCGGTCACCAGCTCCTCGTAGGAGCAGCGCCGCGGGTCGTACTGCACGAAGAGAGACCGGTAGCTGGGGTTGAGGGCGATCACCCCGGGACGCCGGGCGGCGCCGAGGGCCCGGGCCAGGGCGTGGACCCGCCGGTTGACGGCGGGATCGATGCCCTCGCCGAGTTCTACCAGGAGGGCGGACTCGGCGCAGGGCCGAAACACCGGCAAGGGAAGAGCTTACTCGCTCATCGACTCGAGGAAGTCGACGTTGGTCTTGGTCCCCTTCATCTTGTCGATCAAGAACTCCATCGCGTCGATGGTGTTCAGGGACGACAACACCTTGCGCAGCACCCACACCCGCTTGAGCTCCAGGCCGGTGAGCAGCAGGTCTTCCTTGCGGGTGCCCGAGCGCTGCATGTCCATGGCCGGGAAGATCCGCTTGTCCGCCAGGCGCCGGTCGAGGTGGAGCTCCATGTTGCCGGTGCCCTTGAACTCCTCGAAGATCACCTCGTCCATGCGGCTGCCGGTGTCGATCAGCGCCGTGGCGATGATCGTCAGGCTGCCCCCCTCCTCGATGTTGCGGGCCGCCCCAAAGAAGCGCTTGGGCTTGTGCAGGGCGTTGGAGTCCACCCCGCCGGAGAGGATCTTGCCCGAGTGGGGCACCACCGTGTTGTAGGCGCGGGCCAGCCGGGTGATGGAGTCCAGGAGGATCACCACGTCCTTGCCGTGCTCGACGTAGCGCTTGGCCTTCTCGATGACCATCTCGGCCACCTGCACGTGGCGCTGGGCCTGCTCGTCGAAGGTCGAGGACACCACCTCGCCCTTCACCGACCGCTGCATGTCGGTGACCTCCTCGGGCCGCTCGTCGATCAACAGCACCAACAGCACCACCTCGGGGTGGTTCTTGGTGATGGAGTTGGCGATCTGCTGGAGGAGAACGGTCTTGCCGGTGCGGGGCGGGGCGACGATCAGGCCCCGCTGACCCTTGCCGATGGGGGACATCAAGTCGACGACCCGGGTGGAGTAGTTCGTCGGCTCCACCTCGAGCTTCAGCCGCTCGTTGGGATAGATCGGGGTGAGATTGTCGAACAGCATCCGGGTGCGGGCCGTGTCGACCTCGTCGTGGTTGATGCTGTCGACCTTGAGCAGGGCGAAGTAGCGCTCGGAGTCCTTGGGGGGCCGGATCTGGCCGCTCACCGTGTCGCCGGTGCGCAGGTTGAACCGCCGGATCTGGCTCGGCGACACGTAAATGTCGTCGGGACCCGGCAGGTAGCTGTAGTCGGGGGAGCGCAGGAAACCGAAGCCGTCCGGCAGGAGCTCCAGCACCCCTTCGCCGAAGATGCTCCCGTTCTGCTCGGTCTGGGCCTTGAGGAGGGCGAAGATCAGGTCCTGCTTGCGCAGGCGGGTGACCCCCTCGATGTTCAGGGCCTCGCCGAGCTCGGTGAGCTCGTTGATCGCCTTGCGCTTGAGCTCCTGCAGGTGCATGGGCAGGGTGGGCTCGCCCGGGGGCCGCCGGGGCGGGCGTCGGACCTGGGGTCCGGCGTCCCCCTCGCCGTCGGCGCCTTCTTCCACGCCCTGGGGCAACGCGTCGGCGGGGATGGGTTCGGGGCCTCGGGGTGCGGGGCGACGACCGCCCCCGCGACGGGGCTTCTCTCGAGAAGTCTGCATGTGCTCGGAGCTTGTGGGTAGGTCCGCTGGTGTGCGGAGGTGTTCGGAGCGGGATCGGGGGGAGGAGCGGCGCGGCGATGCCTTCAAGTTGGCTCCTTGTAAAGGGTAGGGATGGGTTTGTCAACGAGAAATTCGGCCGGCTGCCCGGCGCGAAGCCGCGCCACCAGCATCTGCACCTGCCGGCGCAGGTCGGCGGGGGCGCCGCGGTTGTCCAGGACCAGGTCGGCTCGCCGAGCCTTCTCCTCGATGTCGAGCTGGGCCGCCAGGCGCGCCTCGGCGTCGGCCGCCGACAGCTTGTCCCGGGCCTGGAGCCGCCGCGACTGCTCGGCCCGGGGCAGGTAGACCACCACCACCAGGTCGACCTGGTCGGCGAGGTCGGCCTCGAAGAGCAGCGGCACGTCGTACACCACCAAGGCCTCGGGCGCGGCGGCCCGGGCCTCGGCGAGCTCCCGGGCGACGGCTTCGGCGACCCGGGGGTGGACGATGGCGTTCACGCGGGCCCGGGCCGCCGGGTCCCCAAAGGCGAGCCGCCCCAGGGCGGGCCGATCCAGGGCTCCGTCCGGTCCCAGGATCGCCGCCCCAAAGGCCGCGCGCAGCTCCGCCAGGGCCGGGGTCCCCGGGGCGACCACCGCCCGCGCCACCCGGTCGGCGTCGATCACCCGGGCCCCCTCCTCGGCGAAAAACCGAGCGGCCGTGCTCTTGCCGCTGGCGATGCCGCCGGTGAGGCCGATGAGCGGCCGGGGCGCGGTCACCGGGCCCGCCAGCCGAGAAAGGCCCCCAGGCGTTTCGGGGTACCGTCCCGCCGGTGGGAGTAGAAGAGGTCGGGGCGGCACGCGGTGCAGAGCCCCACGTCGTCCATCGCGATCACCCCGCGGGCGGCGAGCTGGGCCCGAACCAGGCCCGGCAGATCGAAGCGGTAGCGCCCGGCCGCCCCGGGCCACGGCGCCAGGTGGGGCGAGGGGGCCCCGGCGACTTCCGCGCCCACCTGGTAGCAGCACGGCCGGATGCACGGCCCCAGGCCGGCGAGCACCTCATCGGCCGCTACCGCCATGGCCTCGAGGGCCTGGCCCACGATTCCGGCGACCGCCCCCCGCCAGCCGGCGTGAACGACCCCCAGGCGCCCCGACCGGGGGTGCACCAGGAGTACCGGCAGGCAGTCCGCCGTGCGCACGACCAGGCCGTGTCCCCGGGGCGGCAACCCGGCCCAGGCGTCCGCCTGGGGGAGCGACTCCGGGGCGTCCGGCGCGGCCACCGCGATCCCGTGGACCTGGCGGAGCAGCCGCACCGCCGCCAGGCCCGCCGCGGCGGCGAGGGCGTCCGCCGCCCCCGGGGCCGCCAGGTCGCCGGCCTGCCGGGTGGTGAACCCGTGGACCAGGTCGGGGACACCGGCCAGGAGCGGCGAGGCGACCCATTTCCCGTGCCCGGGGGGGGGAGAGTCGGGTATCCTCGGGGCATGTTCCGTCGTCAAGGCTTCGCCCTTCTCTTTGCTGCCGTGCTCGGCTCGCCCCTTCCCGCGGCGGCCTTGGGCCCGCCCCCGGTGCTGGAGCAACTGGTCGGCGAGCGGCTGGAGTTCGACGTCCGGTGGGGCATCGTCCCGGCGGGCCGGGCGTCCCTCGAGGTGGTCTCGGCAGGGCCCGAGCGGCTCCTCTTTCGGGCCGAGGCCCGCACTCACCCCGCCATCGACTGGATCTACCCGGTGCGGGACCGCATCGAGTCCACCGTGCTCCTGCCGGGCGCCCGCTCCCTGCGGTTCTATCAAAAGGCCAAGGAGGGGTGGGGCGATCCCCGGGAGACCGAGGTGCTCTTCGACGCCGCCGCGGGAATCGCCCGCCGGTCCCGGGACGGCAAGCCGGAGCGGGAGCTGCGGGTTCCCGCCGCGGTCCTGGATCCCCTCTCCTGCTTCTACGCCTACCGGGGCCTGCCCCTGCCCAAGGACGAAGAGGCCCGGCTGGAGGTCACCGACGGCAAGCGGGTCATCACCGGCACCGTCACCGTGCTCCGCCGGGAGCAACTGACCACCCCCGCCGGGACCTTCGCGACCGTGGTGGTGGAGCCGCGCCTCGAGGGCATCGGCGGCATCTTCCGCAAGAGCCCGGGGGCCCGCATCTTCGTGTGGCTCACCGACGACCAGTGGCGGCGGCCGGTGAAGTTGGAGAGCGAGGTCATCGTCGGCGCCTTCACCGCCGAGCTCGCCCGGGTCACCCCGCCGGCACCGAGCCCCCCAGCGCCCCGATGAGGTCGGCCAGGGTCGCCGGCGGGGGAGCCTCGAAGGCGAGGGGCGCGCCGGTGGCGGGGTGGCGAAAGCCGAGCCGCCAGGCGTGGAGGGCCTGCCCATCGAGCCGCCCCAGGGCCGCCCGCGCCCGGGGATCGCGCACCCCGCGGGCCCGGGAAACCCCGCCGTAGACGGGGTCTCCCGCCACCGGGTGCCCGAGGCTCGCCAGGTGCACCCGGATCTGGTGGGTGCGGCCGGTCTCGATGCGGCAGGTTACCAGGGTCGCCTCGGTCAGGGGCTGAAGCGCCCGCCACCGGGTGAGGGCGGGGCGGCCCCGGGGCGCGTCCACCGCCATCTTTTTGCGCTCGGTGGGGTGGCGCCCCACCGGTCGATCGACCACCCCTTCGCCCGCCAAGCGCCCGAGCACCACCGCCAGGTAGGTCTTCTCGACGCTCCGCCCCTGAAACTGGGCCTGGAGCGCCCGATGGGTTGCGTCGTCCTTGGCGACCACCAAAAGGCCCGAGGTGTCCCGGTCCAAGCGGTGCACGATCCCCGGTCGGAGCACCCCTCCCACCCCGGAGAGGTCGGTGCAACGGTGCAGGAGGGCGTTGACCAGGGTCCCCGAAGGGTGGCCCGGGGCGGGGTGGACCACCAGCCCCTGGGGTTTCGCCACCACCGCCAACCAGCGGTCTTCGTACACCAGGTCTAGGGGAAGGTCTTCGGGGCGGGCGACGTCCTCCCGGGGCGCCGGCACCCACACCCGGACGGTCTCGCCGCCCCGCAAGCAGTGGCTCGGCCGCACCGCCTGGCCGTCCACGGTCACCCGGCCGTCGGCGATCAGGGCCTGGAGCCGGGAACGGCTGAGCGGCACCCCCGCCCGCACCAGGTAGCCGTCGAGGCGCCCGGCGCCGGCCTCGGCCACCACCTCGTGGTCGGGCTGGGCCGTCAGGCTTGGGGGGGGGAGCTCGGGCCGAACCGCCATGCCCCCCAATACGTGGCCCCCGGGGGGCGCGTCAAGGAAGATCGTCACCGAGCCGCCGCCGTTGACCCCTCGTCCCCCCGCCTCCTACAATGCGCGCCACTTCCCACCCAGCGAGGCTTCATGACCCCCGACGTCCCCGTACGCATCGAACTCCCCGGCAAGGTCATCCACCTTCTGGGCACCGCCCACGTCTCCCAGGCGTCGGTGGACGCCGTGCGCCGGGCGGTGGCCGAGCTCGGCCCCGACTGCGTCTGCGTCGAGCTCGACATAGACCGCCTCGCCGCCCTGCGCAACCCCGAGCGGTGGAGAAACCTCGACCTCTTTCGCACCCTCAAGGAGGGCAAGGGGTCGATGCTCTTGGCCAACCTCGCCCTGGCATCCTTTCAGAAGCGCATGGGGCTTGCGACCGGGGTGAAGCCCGGCGGGGAGCTCCTAGCCGCCGTGGAGGAAGCCGAAGCCCGGGGGACCCCGATCCGCTTGATCGACCGCGTGGTGCGCACCACCCTTCTGCGGGCGTGGCGCCAGACCGGGGCGTGGAAGAAGATCGAGCTCCTCGGGGCGCTGTTGGCGAGCGCCTTCGAGAAGCCCGACCTCGGCGAGGAGGACCTGGCCAAGCTCCGGGAGCAGGACACCCTCTCGGCGCTCCTGGCCGAGGTGGGGGAAGCGATGCCCGCCGCCAAGGCGACCCTGATCGACGAGCGGGACCGGTACCTGGCCGAGGGGCTGCGGCGAGCCCCCGGAACGGTGACCCTGGGGGTGGTCGGCGCCGCCCACGTGCCCGGCATCCGGCGGGAGCTGGAGGGGACGGGCGCCCCCGTGGACCTCGCCGCCCTGGACGCGATCCCCCCCCGGTCCCGGTTCTCCCGGGCGATCCCCTGGGTCGTACCGGCGATCGTGCTCGCCCTCTTCGTCGTGGGCTTCGCCGCCGGCGACACCACCAAGCTCGCCCAGGCGGCCTGGGCGTGGGTGCTCGCCAACGGCAGCCTCTCCGCCCTGGGGGCGCTGGTGGCGCTGGGCCACCCCGCCGCCATCGCCACCGCCTTCGTGGCCGCCCCCATCACTTCGCTAAACCCCACGGTGGGGGCCGGCATGGTGGCCGGGGCCGCCCAGGCGTGGGCGAGCCGCCCCCGGGTGGGGGACCTGGAGGGGCTCCTGGACGACCTCGCCCACTGGCAGGGCTGGTGGACCAACCGGGTCTCCCGGGTGCTCCTGGTCTTCTTCTTCTCGAACCTCGGCTCGAGCCTCGGCACCTTCGTCGCCTTCGGGTGGCTCAAGGACCTGGTGTAGGGCCGGCGGACACCCCCTGGGCCCGAGCGGCGTCGGCCAGGCGCTCGGCCAGGGCGCCGATCCGGTCGCGAAAGACCAGCTTCCGTCGCCACTCCTCGGGGATGCCCGCCTCGCCGAAGAACGCTCCGGCGAGCTGGCCGTAGATCGCCGCCGTGGTGTCGGCGTCCTCCCCCAGGTTGGCGGCCAGGAGGACCCCCTCCCGGAAGGTCTCCCCCCGGTCGAACGCCCAGAGCGCCGCCTCCAGGGACCGGACCACGTAGCCGGCGCCCCGGATGGCGGGGGGTTCCTTGCGTTTGAACGACCCCAGGGCCACTTCCCGGGTCTCCGGACCCAGGGGGTGCGCGTCCCAGTAGCCCGGGGCGGGCTCGTGGGGCTCGGCCAGGAGCTCCTCCTTGGTGGCGCCGTTTGCGGCGGCGGCCAAGAGCGCCCCGAAGTACCGGCAGGCGTCCGCCGCGACTCGGCTGCCGTGGGTGGTGCGGGCGCTCTCCCCCGACCGCTCGGCGGCCGCGCGCGGGTCTTGGGCGAAGTACAGGGCCACCGGCGCCAGGCGCATCAGGGGGCCGTTGCCGGCGGCGTCGGGGAAGGCGTCCCCCGGCCAAGGCTCGCCGGTGCGCTCGAAGCGCTCCAGGGCCCGGCGGGTACCGGTGCCGATGTCGAAGCACTCGCCGGTGCTGCTCCAGTAGCCGTCCCGGTACCACCGGAGGTATCGCCGCAGCTGGTCCACCGGGTCGAACCCGCGGCGCTCCACCAGGCTCTCGGCCAAACACAGGGCCATGGCGGTGTCGTCGGTCCACTGCCCCGGCGCCAACCGGAAGACCCCGCCCCCGACCATCCCGGTCACCGGCGGGAAGGTCCCCGGGGGCAGAAACTCCACGGCGGTGCCGACGGCGTCGCCGGCCGCCAGGCCGAGGAGGCTCCCCCGGTAGCGCTCGACTCGCTCCCTGTCCCCACTCCTCAAGCGGGCTCCCCCCGGGCGTCGTCGCCACCGGCCTTGGCGATCGCTGCCGCCGCGGCGTCGCGGATGGCCGCGAAAGCGGTCGCGTCCCCCGGCCACCGGACCAGGGCTGCCAGCACCAGGAGCATCTCGGGCGCTGCCGCCATGAGGCGGGCGTCGGCCTCCGGGGTGGGGGTGTCGTCCCAGACCCGGGCCAGGAGGAAGCGGGTGCCGGTGGCGGGGTCAAGCGGCCCGGCGATGCTGCCCAGCACGTTGTCGGCGTCGTCGTCGTTGTTGTCGATCCCGGGGAGGTACTGCCAGGGGCTAGGGGTGGTCATGGGCGGCTCTTCTCCCTGGTCGCGAGGACCGACGGCGGGGCGCGGTCGAGGAGGAGGGTCGGCCTGGGGTCGCGCCGGGCCTGGTATCGCCGCGGTCGCCTCATCCCCGTCGGTCTCCCCCAGTTGAGCAGGTTGGTTGGTACCGCGCCCGGGCCTCGGCGGTCAAGGGGGCTCCGGCGCCGGGGGGCGTGCCGCCCCCTGGCAAAGCGGCAACAAGTGGTCATATTGACAAACAATGATGACCCCGGCCAGAATGACACCGTCGGCACGGGAGACCCCACGCGACCGAACCAACAGCCGGCGACACTTCACCCCAAAGGATGTCCGACCGTGGCCGAGATCGTACTGTCGAAGTCGCAGTTCAAACCCCACGCCCTCGAATATCTGCGTACGGTGGAGAGTACCCGCCAGGCGCTGATCATCACCGACCACGGGCGGCCCGTGGTCCGGGTCGTGCCGTACGCCGCGGTCACCCCGGCTCCCGAGGAGGAGCTGCGGGGTTCGGTGCTGCGGTACGATGACCCGACGGAGCCGGTGGGGCTGGGGGACTGGGAAGCGCTGGGATGATCGTCCTGGATACCCACGCCTGGCTGTGGTGGGTGAGCGAGCCGGAACGGCTCTCCGTGGCGGCCCGAGAGGCCATCGGGGGAGCAGCCGAGACGGCCACCGTCCAC
This sequence comes from Deltaproteobacteria bacterium, assembly GCA_037446775.1. GTDB lineage: Bacteria > Desulfobacterota > Deferrisomatia > Deferrisomatales > JACRMM01 > JBBIIA01. Next base: position 638 of record JBBIIA010000068.1, on the reverse strand, counting down.
GTGTCCTCAATCAGCACCTGGGAGGTCGCCCTCCTGGTCAAGCGGGGGCGGCTCGTCCTCTCCATGGACCCGCAGGACTGGGTACGAAAGGCCGAAACCGTCCCGTCCCTTCGGTTCGTGCCTGTGGACAACGCCATCGCGCTCCGCTCGGTGCACCTGCCACCCCCGTTCCACGACGATCCGGCCGATCGCCTGATCGTCGCCACCGCCCTCCACCTCGACGCGACCCTCCTCACCCGGGACGAGAAGATCCGCCGCTACCCCGGCGTCCGCAGCCTCTGGTGACCGCCCCGGGGCCGGCCCCCCCCACGACAGCCTTCTAGCGGCAGTGCGCCCTCACGAACTCCAGTCGCAGGGCCGCGTCGGCCCAGAGGTCTGCAGCCGCTGCGGCGTCTGCGTCGGCGCCAGTTGCGAAGAAGGTCGAGGCGGCATCCACCAGGGCGTCTAGATCGGCCCCCACCCGCACCAGTCCCGCGTCGTGGGCTCTCTGCGCCAACATCCGGTGAAGAGAAAGGGGACGGGAAGGGAGAAAGGGGACGTTCGTGCAGAAGAGCATTGCGCCTTCAGTCGGCCGTAAGAGCCGCCAGCAGCCGTTGGGCCAGCGGATCGAGCTCAGCCGCTACGGCGCGGTTCGCGGT
>JBBIIA010000067.1:0-20323 GCA_037446775.1 Deltaproteobacteria bacterium | reverse complement strand
CCTCGGCGTCGGCCAGGAGCCCCGGTTTGCCGCTCGCCGCCTGGCGGGTGCGGGCGATGCCGAGCTGAAGGGCGTACTCCCCCTCGCCCGGGATCAGGTCCAGGGCCCGGCGCAGCGCTGCGGCGGCCCCGTCCCACTGGCGGCGGGCCAGGAGGGCGCGCCCCTCCTGGAACAGGGTCTCGGCCTCCAGGACCCGCGCCCCATCGGTGGCGGCTGACCGCGACCCCTCCTCCAGAAACGCCCGGTAGTCCCGGCGGAGGGTCTCGGTCTTGAGGGCCTCGTACGCCCCGTGGACGGCCTGAAAGAGCTCGCCGTACAGGCGACGCAGCTCCTCGGGGTCCTGGGGCCCCAAAACGTCCGGGTGGACCTCCCGGGCCCGCTGGAGGTAGGCGTCGCGGACCTTCTCGTCGGTCGCACTCGTCGCTACTTCGAGGATCTGGAAGTGGTTGCGGTTGCGCGTGGCGGCGAGGCGGTTTCGCGCGCGCCGCACCCGCTCCCGGTCGCCCCCGGGGAGCTCCTCCCCCCGGGGAAGGCCCGACCCCACCAACCCCAGGAGCCCCTGGAGGAGGAGGTAGTACAGCAGCCGCACCTCCCGCTCCCCGGCTACCCCCCGCAGGACCTCCCCCAGGGTCTTCCCCCGCACGCCTCCCAACAACCGCAGGAGCTGGAGGTCGGCCTTCTCCAGGGGGAGGGAGCCGGCCAGGGCGGACAGGTCGCCCCGCGCGGTGAGGCCCCAGCCGCTGTGGGCCGCGAGCGCCCCACCGATGCGCTCGTAGGGAAGCCGTTCGCAGACGCCCTGGAAGAGGATGCGGGCCAGCTCGAAGGGAGCTCCGGGCAGGGGTGCCGGCGGTTTCTGAAAGGGCGCGAGCTGGAACTCCCCCTCCCGCCAGGAGAACACCTCGAGGGCCTTGGCCAGGATGTTTTCGCGAATCGCCTCCGCCGCCGCCGCGGGGGCGAGCGCCCCCGCGGCGACCAGCAGCTCCCCCATCTTCCGGCCCTCGGTGCGCATGGCTTCGAGGGCGCTTCGGTAGGTCTCCTCGGCGATCACCCCCCGGGCCAGTAGGGAGCGCCCGAGGGTCTCCCCGAGCTGGTTGGACAGGACGAAGAGCACCGCCCCATCCTGGAGGAACACGGCCTTCTTGGTCCTGCCCTGGCGCAGGCTGAGGCACCCGGTGGCGCGCTGGGCGAGCAGGTCGCGAAAGACCACGGCCGGATCGGTGGCGGCAAAGCTGCCGCGATCGACCACCGAGCCGGGCGCAAAGGGCAGCCCCTCCTCCGCCGCTCCGGCCGGGCCGTCGGCCAGGGCCCGGGCGATGCGCTCCCGCAGCTGGGGAAGGTGAAACGGCTTCTTGAGCACGTCCAGGGCCCCCAGGGAGCCCACCGCCTCCCTGCGCAGGTCGGCCCCCAGGGAGAGGGCGCTGGTCATGAGGACCGGGAGCTCCCTGCCACCCCGCAGGGAGCGCAGCCGACGGAGCAACGCGGTCCCCCCCTGGCTCGGCAGGAGCACGTCGATAAAGGCCAAGGCGGCACCGAGCTCGAGGAACCGGTCGTAACCGTCCGCGGCGGTCGCCGCCTCGACGACCTCGGCGCCCCAGTCGGCGAGCACACCCGCCAGCACCTGCCGGGCCTCCGGGTCGCCGTCCGCCACCAGGACTCGGGTCGTCACTCCGCCCCTCCCGCCGGCTCCTTCTGTCGGCCAAGCCTCATGTTTCTGGCAACTCCCACCGATCATGCACTATGATTGCTCGCCCCTGGCCCCGCCTCGGCGGCGGGCGCCAGCCTAGCCCTTCGCCTGGTATGCGTCAATGACCGCGCCCCCCTACGGCCTGCCCTGGCCCGCGCTGACCGCCCGCGTCCTGGCGATCGTCACCGACGCCGAGGCCGCGAGCACTCTGGCGGCGGCCCTCGTCGGCCGGGAGGTGGTGGTCCGGGGTACCTGGCCGGCCGAGCTGGCGGGCCCCTGGGACGTGGTTCTCGCCGAAGAGGGGGTGAGCGGGGCTTCTCCCCGGGAGTTGGCGACCCGGGCGGCGGCCGTCGGGGCCGACTTCCTGTGGGTGACCCGGGCGCCGAGGGGAGACGCGGCCCGGGCCGCCCTGGAGGCGGGGGCCGCCGACGTTTTGGCCCTTCCCTTGTGGGGGCCCGAAGTCGCCGCGCGGGTTTTGGGGAGGGCCGAGGCGGCGCGGCGACAACGGGACGCGGAGGCGAGCTACGGGGAGGGAGCCGAGGCCCAACTGGCCGCTTACGCCGCCCAGTTGGTGGCGAGCCAGGAGAACCTCCGGGAGCTGTACGAGGAGCTCGAAGCCACCTCCCGGGACCTGCAGCGCCTCGCCACCGCCCAGGAGGGCTTGATTCCCGTCCAGGTGCCGGACCAGATCCGGACCCGCGCCGAGGCCGCGCTCCGGTCCTTCTTCCCCGGTGCCACCGTGGCCGTCGACCTGGGCGCCCCGGGGAGCGAGGGGCCGCAGCGGGCGGTGTGGGGGGCCAGCGGGCGGGACTGGACCCGCGCCGTGGTCCCCCTGGCGCTGGAGAAGGAGACCGCGGGGAGCCTGGAGGTCTCGGCTCCCGACGGACAGGCGTACTCCCCCCGGCGGCTCGACCTGCTCGACGTCTACGCCGCCCAGGCCGCCCAGGCCCTGCACCGCAGCCGCCTCCACGAGGCCTTGAGCCTCGGCAAGGCCGAGTGGGAGCGCACCTTCGACACCATCTCCGATGCCATCTCGATCATCGGCCCGGACTTCACCATCCGCCGGGCCAACTGGGCCCTGGCCCGAACCCTCGGCAAGACCCCCCAGCACCTGATCGGGCGCCGCTGCTACGCGATCCTGTACGATCGACAGGAGCCGTGCGCCGGCTGCCCGGTGGCCGAAGCCCTGGGGACCGGACGGGAGGCCCGGACGGAGCAGCCGGTCACCCGCGGCGCCCGGGTCTACGACTACCGGGCGTATCCCCTGCGGGATGAGCAGGGGCGGGTCTACGCGGCGATCGCCTACGCCCGGGACGTGAGTCGGGAAGAGGTGCTCGCCCAGGGGCTCGGCCAGTCCGAGAAGCTGATGAACCTCGGCCAGCTGGCGGCCGGCATCGCGCACGAGATCAACAACCCCTTGACGGCGGTGTCCTCCTACGCGCAGCTCCTGGCCCTGCGGCTGACCGACCCGAAGGGGGCCGAGAGCGCCCGGCGCATCCAGCAGGGAGTAGAGCGCATCCACCGGTTGGTCCAGAACCTGGTGAGCTTCGCCCACCCCTCCGATGACAGCCTCGGCCCGGTAGACCTAAACGAGGTGGTGGCCGCCGCCCTCACCTTCGTGCGCTACGAGGTGACCCGGGGGAACACCCGCCTCGAAGAGCGCCTCCAGGTGCCCCTGCCGCGGGTCCTGGGGGCGCCGGACCAGTTGGAGCAGCTGGTGGTCAGCCTGTTGACCAACGCCCGGGACGCCGTCGCCGGCCGGGGTTCGGTCCGCCTCGTCACCCGGTCGGAGGGCGGCCAGGTGTTCCTGGAGGTGATCGACGACGGCCTCGGCATCCTGCCCCAGGATCTGGCGCGGATCTTCGAGCCTTTCTTTACCACCAAGCCCGTCGGCAAGGGTACGGGTCTCGGCTTGTTCGTGGCGGCGGGGATCGCCCGCAAGCACGGCGGCGAGCTCGCGGTCGAGAGCGCGCCGGGCCGGGGCACCCGTGCCACCCTGCGCTTGCCGGCGTTTGCCCCGGGAGAACCCCATGGATAGCTCCTCCCTTGCCGCGGACACCCGTAGCCGCCTCCTCGTGGTCGACGACGAGGAGGACATCACCGCGGTGCTCGGCGACATCCTCGCCGAGCAGGGCTACCTGGTGGAGATCGCCCGGGACGGGGACGAGGCCTGGGACAAGGTTCGCGCCGACCCCTTCGACGCCGTCATCACCGACCTGAAGATGCCCCGGATGGGGGGCCTGGAGCTGTTGCGCCGGGTCAAGGACGCGGGCCTGCCGTCGGTGGTCATCATCATGACCGGCTTCGCGACGGTGGAGACGGCCATCGAGTCCCTCAAGATCGGGGCCTACGACTACATCCTCAAGCCCTTCAAGGTGAGCGAGCTCCTCCAGGTGGTCGCCCGGGCCCTGGAGAAGATTCGCCTCGAGGCGGAGAACCTGCACCTGCGCGAGCAGCTGTCCCTGCTGCGCCTGAGCGAGGCCGTGGCCTCGAGCCTCGCCCTGGACGAGGTCCTCGCCATCGTCGTGGAAGCGGCCCTCAAGGAGGTCCAGGCCGACGGGGTGGAGCTCCTGTTCCGCCCCCCGGGCTCGCCGGAGTTCAGCCGGCGTCTGGGGTTGGGACCGGACGGCGCCCTCCCCCCCGTCCTGGGGAACCCCCGGCTCCTGGAGGCGAATCTGGCGAGCGCGGCCCATCTCCAGATCACCGGTAAGGCCCTGGGCGGGCTCTTGGATCCGACGGCCTCCGGCCAGATGCGAACCCTCTTGAGCGTGCCCCTGCGCCGCGGGGGGCAGGTCCTGGGCATGCTCAACGCCTACTCCAGCCGCTCCCGGAAGGCTTTCCTGCCGCGGGAGGAGAAGGCCCTGGTGGTCTTGGGAGACCGCGCGGCGACCAGTCTGGAGAACGCCCTGCTCTTCGCCGACCTGGAGAACACCTTCCGCCAGACCATCCAGGGGCTCGCCCTCGCCCTCGAGACCAAGGACGCCTACACCCACGGCCACTCGGAAAACGTCACCCGCCTGTGCGAGGTCACCGCCGCCCAGATGGGCCTCGATTCCGGCTTCTGCGCCACCCTGCGCCAGGCCGGGGTGCTCCACGACATCGGCAAGATCGGGATCTCGAGCTCGATCTTGAACAAGCCGGGGCGGCTGACCGCCGAGGAGTACGAGATCATCAAGAGCCACCCCTACCTGGGACGACGCATCCTGGAGCCCATCTCGTTTCTGAAGCACGTCGCGCCGACGGTGTACCACCACCACGAGCGGTGGGACGGGGGTGGGTATCCCGAGGGCCTCGCTGGCGAGGAGATCCCCCTCGCCTCCCGCATCATGGCCGTGGCCGACACCTACGACGCCATGACCTCGGACCGGGCGTACCGGCAAGGGTTGTCCCACGAGGTGGCCTCGGCCGAGATCCGGCGGTGCTCCGGCGCCCAGTTCGACCCGGAGTGCGCGCGGGCCTTCCTGGCGGCCCAAGACGAGACCCGGTGACCCCGGGCGCGGTTCGCTTCCTCGCGGCGGGTTGCGGGGCGGGGTACAGCCCCTGGGCGCCGGGGACGGCAGGGACCCTGGCCGCGGTGCCCCTGGCGTGGCTGTGGACGCACCTGCCGGTCGCCGGGCACCTGGCGCTCCTCCTCGTCGCGGTGCCTGCGGCGGCGTGGCTGTGCGGGGTCGCCGCCCGGCAGAGCGCGCAGAAGGACCCCGGGTGGATCGTTCTGGACGAGATGGTGGGGTTCTGGGTTGCCGTCGCCCTGGTGCCGCCGAGCCTCTTCGCGTACGGCGTGGCCGTTGTGCTGTTTCGGGTGTTTGATATACTCAAGCCCCCGCCGGCCGGGTGGATCGACCGACGCATCGGCGGCGGCTGGGGGATCGTCCTGGACGACGTGGCGGCGGGACTGATGGCCCGGGTGGTTTTGGAACTCTTGCTGTAGAAGCGGGCCGAAGGCGAGGCGGGCGTGAAACGAGAGCCGGAGGAGCGGTTGGCCGCGGCCCTGGCACGGGGAGGGGGGCCCCTGGCCCTCGCCGAATCCTGCACCGGCGGGCGGATCGCCCACCGGGTGACCGGGGTGCCGGGGAGCTCGGCGTTCTTCGACTGCGGGGTGGTCGCCTACTCGAACCGGGCCAAGACCGCGGTCTTGGGCGTGCCCGAGGGGCTCCTGGCGACCCACGGGGCGGTGTCTGCCGCCTGCGCCGAGGCGATGCTCGCCGGGCTGTTCGCCCGCACCCCCGCGCGGCTCGGCGCCGCGGTGACCGGGATCGCCGGGCCCACCGGGGGCAGCCCCGACAAGCCGGTGGGGACGGTGTGGGTGGCGTGGGGGCGCCCCGGCGCGGTGCGCACCGAGCGCCTCGAACTCCGGGGCGACCGGCGAGCGGTTCAGGAGGGGGCCGCCGCTGCCGTGTTGGACCGTCTCGCGACCCTCGCCGAAACGTCCCCGTGAGCCGCGTGCGCTGCTTCGTGGCGGCCCCCCTGCCCGACGGGTTGCGCCGGGAGCTGGCGGCCCTCCAGGCCCGGCTCCGGGCGAGGGGCGTCGAGGCTCGGTGGGTGGCCCCCGGGGCCATGCATCTGACCCTCGCCTTTCTGGGAGAGCTCGCCCCGAAGGCCTTGGCGCGGGTGCGGGAAGCCCTGACCCCGCCCCTCGTCGTCGGCGGCCCCCTGGGGCTCATCGCCCGGGGGCTCGGGGGGTTCCCGTCCCCGGGCCGGGCCCGGGTCGCCTGGGTCGGGCTGGCTGGGGAGGCGGACCGCCTCGCCCTCGTCGCCCGGGAGGTCGAGCGGCGGACCGAGGCCGCCGGGGTGGCCCGGGAGCCCCGGCCCTTCCGCCCCCACCTTACCTTGGGGCGGGCCCGGGGCCCCCAGGGCATGCCGGGGCTGGTTGCCGCCGCGGCGGCGGGGGAGGGCTGCCCCGATTTCCCCTTTGCGGTGTCCGAGCTGGTGCTCACCGAGAGCCGGCTCGCCCCCGAGGGGCCGACGTATACGCCGCATCTGTCCACTGCGCTTCGGTAGGGCGCGCTGCGCGCGCCGGGAAGGGAGAAGAGGGTCATGCCGTCCGATCGGGAGCAAGCCGTACAACTGGCCATGGGCCAAATCGAGAAGCAGTTCGGCAAGGGATCGATCATGCGCCTCGGGGAGGGCGGGGTCGTCCAGGCCATCGAGACCATCCCCTCCGGCTCGCCGTCCCTGGACATCGCCCTCGGGGTGGGGGGCTACCCCCGGGGCCGGGTGATGGAGATCTTCGGCCCGGAGTCCTCGGGCAAGACCACCCTCGCCCTCCACGCCGTGGCCGAAGCCCAGCGGATGGGGGGCCTGGCGGCCTTCATCGACGCCGAACATGCGCTGGATATCTCCTACGCGCGCAAGCTCGGGGTGAACGTCGAGGAGCTCCTGGTGTCCCAGCCCGATACCGGCGAGCAGGCCCTGGAGATCACCGAGGTGCTGGTCCGCAGCGGAGCGGTAGACGTGATCGTGGTGGACTCGGTGGCCGCCCTGGTGCCCCGGGCGGAGATCGAGGGGGAGATGGGGGACAGCCACGTTGGCCTCCAGGCGCGGCTGATGAGCCAGGCCCTGCGCAAGCTCACCTCCACCATCGCCAAGTCGAAGACCCTGGTGATCTTCATCAACCAGATCCGGATGAAGATCGGGGTGATGTTCGGCAACCCCGAGACCACCACCGGGGGCAACGCCCTCAAGTTTTACGCCTCGGTGCGCCTGGACGTGCGCCGGGTCGGCTCCCTCAAGGAGGGGGAAGCCGCGGTGGGCAACCGCACCCGGGTCACCGTGGTGAAGAACAAGGTGGCGCCCCCCTTCAAGAAGGTGGAGTTCGACATCCTGTACGGCGAGGGCATCAGCCGGGTCGGCGACCTCCTCGACCTCGCGGTGGAGCAGGGCGCCATCGACAAACGCGGCTCCTGGTACCTGTACGGCGACACCCGGATCGGCCAGGGTCGGGAGAACGCCCGGGCCTTCCTCAAGGACAACCCGGACATCCTCGCCGAGGTGGAGAGCCAGGTCCTGGCCGCGGCCGGCCTGACGGTCGCGGCTAGGGGAGCCAAGGAGTAGGGAGGCGTGGCCCCGGACCGTCGGGGCGGATGAAGAAGGGAACCCCATGGACCTCAACGAGATCCTGCGAAACGCCGTCGGCGCCCGGGCCTCGGACATCCATCTCAAGGCCGGCTTGCCGCCCATCTTCCGCCGGGACAGCCAGCTCTTCCCGTACAAAGAGGCGGGGCGGCTCACCCCGGAGGAGCTCGGCCAGATGGCCCGGGAGATCATGACCCCGGCCCAGCACGAAGGGTTCCTCCAGCGGCTCGAGATCGACTTGGGCTACGGCGTCCCCGGGCTCGGGCGGTTCCGGCTGAACGTCTTTCAGCAGCGGGGCACCGTGGGCATGGTGTTTCGGACGATCCCGGTGGAGGTCAAGAGCCCCAAGGACCTCGACCTCCCCAAGGCGGTGGAGGAGATCGCCATGGAGCCCCGGGGCCTGGTGCTGGTCACCGGCACCACCGGGTCCGGCAAGTCCACGACCCTGGCGTCGATGATCGACCTGATCAACCAGAAGAAGACCTGCCACATCGTCACCATCGAGGACCCCATCGAGTTTCTCCACCGGGATAAGAAGTCGGTGATCAACCAGCGGGAGGTGGGGTTTGACACCTTGAGCTTCGCCGGCGCCCTCAAGAGCGCCTTGCGCCAGGATCCCGACGTGATCCTGGTGGGGGAGATGCGGGACTTCGAGACCATCGAGACCGCCCTGGTGGCCGCCGAGACCGGGCACCTGGTGCTGTCGACCCTGCACACGGTGGACGCCACCGAGACCATCCACCGGATCATCTCGGTGTTTCCCCCCTACCAGCAGAAACAGGTGCGGCTGCAGCTCGCCAGCATCTTGAAGGGCATCGTCTCCCAGCGCTTGGTGCCCCGGATCGACGGCAAGGGGCGGGTGCCCGCCGTCGAAGTCATGGTGGCCACCGCCCGCATCCGCGAGTGCGTAGAGATCCCCGAGAAGACCAGGGAGATCCGAAGCGCCATCGCCGAGGGCTTCTCCACCTACGGGATGCAAACCTTCGATCAGTCCCTGATGAGCCTTCTGAAGCGAAACCTGATCAGCTACAAGGAAGCCCTGCGCCAGTCCTCCAACCCCGACGACTTCGCCCTCAAGATGTCTGGGGTGAGCTCGACCAGCGACGCCCGGTGGTCCGACGCCCAGGACGGCCCGCGGAGCCCCGACTTCAAGATCGACCGCTACTGATCCGGCACCCCAAGGACCCCGTCGCCCCCCACCCGGGGCCGCACCCGCAGAGGAACCTGTATGACCGGCAACGAGATTCGAAAGCGCTTTCTCGACTTCTTCGCCGCCCGCGGCCACCAGATCGTGGCGAGCTCGCCCCTGGTGCCCCAAAACGACCCGACCTTGCTCTTCACCAACGCCGGCATGGTGCAGTTCAAGGACGTGTTCACGGGCAAGGAGCGCCGCGACAACCTCCGGGCCACGACCTGCCAGAAGTGCCTGCGGGTGTCGGGCAAACACAACGACCTGGAGAACGTGGGCCGCACCGCCCGCCACCACACCTTCTTCGAGATGCTCGGCAACTTCTCCTTCGGCGACTACTTCAAGCGCGACGCCATCCGCTACGGGTGGGACTTCCTCACCGTCGACCTGGGGCTCGACGCCGGCCGCCTGTGGGTGACCATCTACGAAGACGACGACGAGGCCGAGCGCCTGTGGCGGGAGGAGACCCCGGTGCCGGCGGGACGGATCATCCGCTGCGGCGCCAAGGACAACTTCTGGGCCATGGGCGACACCGGCCCCTGCGGCCCGTGCAGCGAGCTCCATTACGACCAGGGCCCGGGGATCTACCCCTGCCCCGCGCCGGAGGAGTGCGGTCCCCAGTGCGACTGCGATCGCTTCCTCGAGCTGTGGAACCTGGTGTTCATGCAGTTCGAACGGCGCGCCGACGGCACCATGACCCCCCTGCCCAAGCCCTCCATCGACACCGGCGCCGGGCTGGAGCGGATCACCTCGGTGGTCCAGCGGGCCCGGTCCAACTACGATACCGACCTCTTTCGGCCCCTGATCGACTTCACCGCCACCCTCGCCGGGGTGCCCTACGGGGCGGGGCCGGACAGCGACGTGAGCCTGCGGGTGGTGGCCGACCACGTCCGGGCGACCACCTTTTTGATCGCCGACGGGGTGCGCCCCTCCAACGAGGGCCGCGGGTACGTGCTGCGGCGGATCATGCGGCGGGCCATGCGCCACGGTCGCCTGCTCGGCTTCACGGCGCCCTTCTTCCACCGGGTCTCCGGCGTGGTGGTCGACGAGATGGTGGAGAGCTACCCCGACCTCCGGGACAAGCGCTCCTACATCGACAAGGTGATCCTCCACGAGGAGGAGCGCTTCAGCCGCACCCTGGACCGAGGCCTTCAGCTCCTGGAGGAGGAGGTGGCGAGGGTGCAAGCCGCCGGAGGTCAGGCGGTGCCGGGCGGGGTGGTGTTCCGCCTCTACGACACCTTCGGCTTCCCCGTGGACCTTACCGCCGACATCGCGCGCGGCCGGGGCCTCGCCCTGGACGAGGCGGGCTTCGAGGCGGCGATGGAGGCCCAGCGGGAGATGGCCCGCAAGGCGTGGAAGGGCTCGGGCGACGAAGCGGTGGCGGAGGCGTACCACGCCCTCAAGGAGGCGGGCATCGGCTCTGCCTTCACCGGCTACCACCGGCTGGAGGCCCAGACCCGGATCCGGGCGATCCTGGTGGACGGCCGACGGGTAACCCAAGCCGCCGAGCACCAGGCGGTGGAGGTAGTGCTGGCCGAAAGCCCCTTTTACGGGGAGAGCGGCGGCCAGGCCGGCGACGTGGGGAGCCTCCTGGGCGATGGCGTGCACGTCGCCGTGGTCACGGCAGCGAAGCCGATGCCCGAGCTGGTCGTCTTGCGGGGCACGGTGACCCGGGGAACCCTCCGGGAGGGGGACGCGGTCTTGGCCCGGGTGGAGGCCGGGGCCCGCTTCGCCACGGCCCAGAACCACACCGCCACCCACCTCTTGCAGGCCGGGCTCCGGGACGTTTTGGGCGAACACGTGAAGCAGTCGGGGTCCCTCGTCGGTCCCGATCGGCTCCGGTTCGACTTCACCCACTTCGCCCCGGTGACCCCCGCGGAGCTCCGGGAGGTCGAGCGGCGGGTCAACCGCTGGGTGCAGGAGAACCAGGCCGTAGCGGTCTCCGAAGAGGGCTTTGACGATGCCATCTCCGGGGGGGTCACTGCGCTGTTCGGGGAGAAGTACGGCGATCGGGTCCGGGTGGTGCGGATCGGGGACGCTTCGGCCGAGCTGTGCGGCGGCACCCACGCCGCCCGGGCAGGGGACGTGGGGCTGGTGAAGATCCTCTCCGAGGGGGGGGTGGCGGCCGGGGTGCGGCGGATCGAGGCCGCGACCGGCTTGCGGGCCCTGGCCCACGTCCAAGCCGAGGAGGGGCGCCTGCGGGAGGTGGCCGAGCTGACCAAGGGCAGCGCGGAGGAGGCCCCGGACCGGGTCCGGCGGCTCCAGGACCGGGTGCGGGAGCTGGAGCGGGAACTCTCCTCGCTCCGGGCCCAGCTCGCCGGGGGCGCCGCCCGGGACCTCCTGTCGAGCGCCCGGGACGTCAACGGCGTCCGGGTGCTCGCTACCCGAGTCCCGGCCCAGGACCCCAAGGTGCTCCGCGAATTCGCCGACGGCCTCCGGGATCGGCTCGGCTCGGGGGTGCTCGCCCTCGGCGCCGAAGCCGACGGCAAGGCGCTGCTCTTGGTGGCGGTGAGCAAGGACCTGATGGGCCGACTCAAGGCTGGCGACCTCATCCGGCCCTTGGCCGAAGCGGTCGGCGGCAGGGGCGGCGGGCGACCCGACCTCGCCCAGGCCGGTGGCCCCGACCCGACCGGGCTCGACGCGGGCCTCGCGTCCTTTTGCGATCAGGTGGCCGGGCACCTCGCCTGACCCGAAATCCCCCGGGGCACGGCGCCTCGTTCCGGCCCGGCCGACGGGGGGCGCCCCGGTAGCCTCTCTAGCCGATGGAGGACCACGCCATGTTCGATTTCATCCGTAAGGTCGCCTTGGCCGGCGTCGGGCTCTTTACCCTCACCGAAGAGCGCGCCCGCAAGCTCGTGGAAGAGTTGGTGGAGCAGGGCCGCCTCAGCCGGGAGGAGGGGGAAGGGCTCGTCCAGGAGCTCCTGGCCAAGGTGGAGGCGTCCCGGGACGAGTGGGAGGGGCGGGTGCGGGAGCTGGTCCAGGAGGGGTTTCGGAAGCTGGACCTGGTTCCCCGCAAGGACTTGGAGCGGGTCGAGGCGGAGCTCAAGGCCCTGGCGGCCCAGGTGGCCGAGCTCCGCGGCAAGGCTGGGGCGTAACGGCCCGGCCGGGGCCTCAGCGCGGCGGCGCGGGGCGGGCCTCCTCCTGGGGCAGGCGCTCCAGGGCCACCTGGAGCACCGTGAGCCCGCCACCCGGGGCGGGCAGAAGGCCGGTCCAGTGCCACCGGGCCTGGAGCCCCCAGGAGGAGACCCCCTCGCCGACCGCCTCGGGGGCGAAGGCGTGGCGCCGACCCGTCACCCGCACCTCGGTGCGCCCCTTCTCCTGGGGCCACAAGGTGACGAAAGGCAGCCGCTTTCCCTGGGCAGGCCGGGCCTTCACCTCCACCGCGCAAGGGGCCCGCAGGGCGGCCAGCAGCCGCGGGACGCCTTGGGTAGCCGGGGTGTGGCCGAGGGCTTTGGCCGCCTCCACCACCGCGGGCCGGTGGTCGTAGACGGGGAGGAAGCACCCCAGCGCTTCGTCCCCCAGGGTGAACCGAACGCACCGGGCCTCGCCGGCGGAGCGCACTACCGTCGCTCCGTGTACCCACTCCAGCAACAGGTCTTCCGCCAGCTCCAGCACCGCCCCGAGGCGGGCCGTCAGGACATCGCTCTTTCGCACGGCGTGGTCAGCTCCTCGGGTGTCCCTGGTGCCGCTTCCGGCTCACGGGTGGGTTGGATTAGGAGGCGAGGCGGTGGGCTTCCCGGGCCGCCACCGCTTCCGCTACCAGGGGAATCTGCCGGATCTTCGACCGCGCCCAGGCGGGGTGCAGCCCGATGGCCACGGCGACCCCCTCGAAGTCCGGGGACTCGATCCACTGGAGCGCTTCCTCCTGGAGGCGTTCGTCGCCCGGGGACGCGGCGTACGCGGTGCGCACGGCGCTCTCGATGACGGCGAGCCACAGCCGAGCCTCCGGCTCCGGCGCGCCGACCTGACCGCGCAGAAGGCGCATCGCCGACGTAACGGCGGTTCGGCGGCGGTGGAGGCCGGCGCCGCTGTCCAGAAGGACCATGGGGTCTCCTCCTCGGATGGGCACGCGGGGATGACGAACGCGTATTTTGCCTCATTCAGATGAGGATGTGGTGAAAAATCGATGAGAACCCCGTGAAGAGGAGCAAAAGGCGGGGAACCGATCCCCGTGCTACAGGGTATCCTGTAGCAGGAAGGTGACCTTTAAGGTGACGCGGAACTCCTGGATGGCGTCGTCCTTGACGCTCGCCCGCTGCTCGGTGACGTGGAACCCGGTGATGTTGCGCAGGGTCTTGGTGGCACGCTGGAACCCCACCTTAACGGCGTCGTCGAAGCTTTTGGGGGAGGCGGCGACGATTTCGGTGACGCGGGCGACGGCCATGGCGATCCTCCTCTAAGCGGGGGGGGGCGAGATGGGCGCAAAGCCTAGCGAGGGCGGGTGGTTTGTCAAGGGCGCGTCCCGCCCGGTAGAAACCCGACCCATGGCCGGAGCTCCTTGCGCCCCGAAGGCTCCTAGCGGACGGCGAAGCCCTCCTCACCCCGGGGCTCTTCCCAGCTGACGGCGCAGCCGACCACCCGAGCCGCCGGGGGGCCCTTCCCGCACCAGGCGATCGCTGCCTCCACCGCCGGCCCGGGTCCCTCGAAGACCGCCTCCACGCGGCCGTCGGGCAGGTTTCGGACCCATCCCGCGAGCCCGAGCTGTCGGGAGGTGTCCGCCGTGCTGGCGCGAAACCATACCCCTTGGACCCGCCCGGACACCAGCACCCGGGCTCGGACCGGGGTCACGGTGGGCCGCCGACGGGCGGGGCTTCCTGCGCCCAGGACGCCACCCCCAGGTCCATCTCCGCCGCGAGGCCCGCCTCGAGCTCCCCCCGGCGGTCCGCAGTGGTGAGCAGGCGCACCCGGCCCTCGCGGCCCGGCAGGGTGGTGGCCCCGCACACACCATCGTAGCCTTCTGGGGTCTGGCGCAGGAACAGGAGCTCCTCCCGGGGGATCCGGCAGAGGCCCCCCCGCTCCCGAGGCACGGCTTCCACGATGCACGCCTCCTTTCGCCTTCGCCCCCCCGTACAAAAACGGGTACCACGGCCCCCCGCCGAAGGCAAGCAGGACCCTGGCCCAGGCCCTGGAGGGCTGGCACTCGAGGGCGGGCTTCCTCGGGGGCCGGGTCACCGTGGCCGGGCTCACGCCCCTGCGCAGCTTCCCGCTCCGGGTGGTGTGCCTGCTGGGTCTCTAGCGCTACTCGACGCCCTGTGGGGAGGCGGGGGTTGAGGGGTCTCGGGCCTCCAGGAGCGCCCGGACGGTGCGGGCCAGGGCGTCGAAGCGATAGGGCTTGGCCAGAAACCCCTGGGCGCCCGCACGGGTCATCCGGTCGAACTGCTCCGTCGGCGAGTACCCGCTGGCCACCAGGACCGGCACCCGAGGCGAGAGCCGCCGCAGCTCCTCCAGGCACCGGTCGCCCCCGAGGCGGGGCAGACCGAGGTCGAGCACTACGAGGGCGATCTCCCCCTGATGCTCGCGAAACTCGGCCACGGCCTGCTCTCCGTCCCGGGCCACCAGCACCCGGTAGCCGAGGTCTTCCAGTCCTTCCCGGGCGAGGTCGAGCACGGCCTCTTCGTCGTCCACGACGAGGAGGGTCTCGGTCCCGCCCTCGGCCCGAGGGAGCGGTGCCGGGGGCGGTGCCTGGGCGTTCACCTCCGCCCCCGCCGGTAGGTACACCTCGAAGGTCGTACCCCGGCCGAGGGCGCTCTGGCACCGGATCCAGCCGCCGTGGTCCCGCACCGTCCCATAGGCGGTGGCGAGGCCGAGGCCGGTCCCCTCGCCGACCCCCTTGGTGGTGAAGAACGGCTCGAAGATCCGCGCCACGGTGGCGGGGGTCATGCCGATCCCCGTGTCCGCCACCCGGAGGCAGACGTAGGGGCCGGGCGGGGCCCCGGGATCCAGGCACGGATCCCCGGCGGACAAGGACGCGTTGCCCGTCTCGACGAGGAGCTCGCCCCCGTCGGGCATCGCGTCCCGGGCGTTGGTGCCGAGGTTCACCAGCACCTGGGCCAGCAGGACCGGGTCTCCGCGCACCCGCCACAGGTCGGGGGCCAAGGCGGCCCGGATCTCGATGGAGCGGGGGACGACCCGCGCCAAGAGCTCCAGGGTCTGGGTCACCTCGGCGTTGAGGTCCACCGACCGGCGCACGGGCTCGCCGCGGCGACTGAAGGCCAAGAGCCCCCGCACGAGCTCGGTCCCCCGGTCGGCCGCCGACCTGATCTGGGCGAGATGCCGCTGGCCCCTGACGCCCACTGCGTCGCGGGCGGCCAGCTCGGCGTAGCCCCCGATGGCGTGGAGGAGGTTGTTGAAGTCGTGGGCAATGCCCCCCGCCAGGGTACCTACCGCTTCCATGCGCTGGCTGTGACTCAACCGGAGCTCGAGGTCCTGGCGCTCGGCCTCCAGGCGCTTGCGAACCGTGGTGTCGCGCACCGCGGAGAGCACGGTCTCCTGGCCTTCGAGATCGAAGCGGTGGGCGTTGACCTCGACGGGGATCTCCCGGCCGTCCCGCCCGAGGAGGGTGAGGTCGGCGAGGACCGCGCCGTGGTCGCGGAGGTCCCGAAGCAGGACGGGGACGAGCTCCCGGGAACTCGGGGCCAAGGCGTCGGCCAGGGACAGCTCCGCCAAGCTCTCCCGATCGTAGCCGAGGAGTCGGCACGCCACGTCGTTGGCTTCCACGAGCCGGGCGCCGGTCCCCCCGGGGTCGAGCTGCTGGACGAAGATCGCGTCGTTGGTGCCGTGGAAGAGGCGCACGAAACGCTCCCGGCTCTCCCGCAGGCTCGCCTCGCGTTCGCGCACCGCTTCGGTCATGCGCCGAAACCCGGCGGCGAACTCCTGGACCTCCCGGTACCTGGGGTTGGCAGGGCCCACACGGTAGGTGCCAGCCTCGACCCCCCGCGCCTCGGCGGCAAACTCGGCAAAGGGCCGCGCAACCCGTCGCCCCTGGGCCAGGGCGAACCACACCGCGAGGAGGGCGGCGCCCCCGAGGGCTCCGCCAAGGAGCCAAGCGGCCTCGATCACCGGCGCAAAGGCCGAAGCCGCCGGCTCGGCGACCACCACCACCCACCCGGGCCCCCGGACCCAGACCGAACTGCCCAGGTACTCATCCCCGTTCACCCGATAGCGGTAGGTTCCTCCTTCACCGGCGAGGCCCCGGGCCACCGGCTCCATGCCCCGCAGATTCACCTGGGCGTGGGCCAGCTCCGGGTCGGGGTGGATCACCACGGTGCCGCGTCGGTCGAGGACGACGATGTCCACGGGCCGTCCCCCCGGGTGCCCGAGGCGCAGGGTTTGGGCAAAGGCCCACAGCTCGTCGGCATCGACATGCCCCAACAGCACTCGGTCGTCCACCCGCAGGCAGAGGGCCAGGGAGACCTTGCCGGTGGTCAGGGACAGGAAGGCGTCGGTCCAGGTCGGCTCCCCGGTGGCCAGCGCCTCCCGGAAGAACCCCTGATGGGAGAGGTCGAGCCCCAGCACCTCGCGACGGGTGGTCGGGCGCCCGCCCCGAAACGCCGCCTCGGTCACCCGACCCGAGGGATCGAGGAGGAGCACCGCCTCGAAGAGGGCCGAGGTCGCCACCTGGGCCGCCAGGAGTGCGTGGGCGTCGCCCCCCGAGACGCCGGCCCGGAGAACCGCGCCCAGGGTGCCAAGGGCAGCGACCGGCTCCCGGAGGAACACCTCGATCTGCCCCCCGATGGCGCGGGCGAGGAGGAGGTTCCGCTCGCCGACTTCGTTTCGAGTGGCCCGGGTCAGGTGGGTGACCGCCAGCGTCGAAGCCACGGCGAGGGGCAGCACCGCCGCCACCAGAAACCGGGCCGTCAGGGCACGGCGCAGGGGGGGGAGACGCTTCACCGGTCGCCCACCACCCGAAAGCGGCCGTCCTGCACGGTGGCGACGAAAGTCCGGCGGCGGGTGTCGCCAAAGGCGTCGAACCCCACCTCGCCCTGGAGCCCCGGAAAGGACCGGAGCCGCAAGAGCGCCGCCTTGAGGGGTTCCCCCCGTTGGCTCTCCGCCAGGGCGGTCAGAACCGCTTGGGCGGCGTCGTAGGCAGCCACCGAACTGAACCCTGGCTCGGCCCCGAAGCGCTGGCGGTACTCGTCGCGAAAGGCGACGTAGGCAGGGGACAGGCTTTCCCGGTCGAAGAACTGGGAGAGCTGGATGCCCTCCACCGCGGCCCCGCCGAGCTCGATCAGGCGCTCGGTGGCCGCCCACTCGGCGGCGGCGATGGGGACCTGGCGGCCGAGCTTGCGCACGTGCTGGCACAGCATGGCCGTATCCAGCGCGCCGGCAACCAGGACGATGCCGTCTACCCCGGGTGCCGAAGCCCGGAGGGCGACGTCAGCGAGGGGCACTTCGGCGCCGGATACGAAGCCCTCCTCGGCGACCACCCGCCCGCCGTCGGCCTCGAGTTCGGCGCGAAAGGCGGCGATCCACGGCTCCGTATAGGCGCGGTTTCCGAGGTCGTACGCCACGGCGACCCGGGTGAACCCCGGTCCCCGGCGCAGATGGCGCGCCAGGGTGACCGCGTACTCGTCATTGGTGGCGGCGACCCGGAAGAAGTAGTCGTCCCGGCCCGAGAGCAGCGGCGTCGTGGAGGTGGGGCTCATCATGACCACGCGCCGCTCGTTCATCTGCGGCACCGCGGCCACCGACATGGTGCTGGTCATGTGGCCCAGGATGGCGACCACCCCCTGGTCCAGAAGCTCCCGGTCGACCCGCAGGGCGACTTCCGGATCCTGACCGTCGTCCCGGGCCAAGAGCCGCACCGGCCGACCCCGCACGCCCCCGCGGCGGTTCCACTGCTCCACCGCCAGGAGGGCCCCGTCCCGTCCGCTGATCCCCAGGTCCGCTCCCCGGCCGACCAGGGGGCCGACAAAGCCGAGGAGCACCGGCTCGGGCTTGGCGCAGGCCCCCCCCAGGGCCGAGGCGAGGACGAGCGCCAGGCCGAGCCAAACCTTCGCGCATCGCTCCGTAGACGTACTCCGCGTGCCCATCGAACGACCTCCCGGCAGAGCGCCGAGGATGGCGCTCCCTTCAGGCTGGGTCCACCGCACCTCATCGGGCCGCCCCCGGCAACCCTTGAGCGGAGATCCTGTCGGCTAGCCGCTCGCCCACTCTGCGAGCTTTGCGACCCCCACGGCGAGCAGATAGAAGAGCGCCGTCCAGAAGACGAGGTGGGCGGCCTTGACCCAGGGGCGGAGGGGCTTGGTAGGTTCGGTCACGGGGCACTCTTCTCCGCCGGGGGCGGGCCTCCGGCGGGCAGTTCGATCCAGAAGCGGCTGCCCCCTTCGGGCCGGTTCTCGGCCCCCACCCGGCCGCCGTGGAGGGCGGCCAGGTCCCGGCAGATGGAGAGGCCCAGGCCGTAGCCCCGCCCGGAGGTCACGGCGATCCGCCCCTGGGTGAAACGGTCGAAGAGCCGGGGCAGCAGGGAGGGCTCCACGCCCGGGCCCTGATCGACCACCTCGAAGCGCAACAGATCGACGCTAGCGACCACGGCGACCCGAACCCGGCCCCCCTCGGGGGTGAACTTGACGGCGTTTTGCACCAGGTTCCCCAGGGCCTGGGCGATGCGGTCGGGGTCGAACCGGGCCGCGGCGGACTCCGGGCTCACCGCTAGGTCGATCCCCACCCCCTTCTGCCGGGAGGCCTCCCGGTGTAGCTCCAAAAGCTCCTCGACGAACCCCGCCACCGCCACCTCCCGGAGCCGCAGGGGCAGGCTCCCCCGCTCCAGCTGCCGGGCGGTGAGGAGGTCTTCCACCAAGCGGTTCATGGTCCGCACCGCCTGCAAGATGCGCTCCACGTACTCCCCCTGTTTCACCGTCAGCGGGGAGCGCTGGGCGCTCAGCCCCAGGAGCTGGGCGAAGCCCTGGATGGCCACCAGGGGGGTGCGCAGGTCGTGGGCCACCAGGCTGAGCACCTCGTCCTTCTGGCGCTGTACCTCCAAGACTCGTCGCTCCCGGGCGCGCAGGGCCTCCCGGACCGCCAGGAGCCGGCGGCGGCTCTCCTCCGGGTCCTGCCCTCCCCGCGGCTCCTCGGTGGAAGGGGTCTCGCCGAGGAGCTCTTCCAGCACGGCCTCGGCCTGGCTCGCCTCCGCCTCGGCACACTCCCGCAGCCAGCTCACCTCGGCCTCCAGGGCCTGGCGCTCCGCTCGCAGGTGCTCGAGTTGCTCCAGGAGCGAGTTCGGATCCTCTACCACGGCGGTGTCTCCAGTCTGGGAAGGCCCTCGCCCCCCAAGGTACCAGAGCCCCCGCGGCGTGGGAACGGTAACGGTGGGGTCGGCGTCTGGGCTCGGGAGGGGGGGAGGGGGGCCTGGCCCCCGGCCCGGCCGCGGCGTTCACCGCAGGCACTGGAACACCCCTTTGCACCACAAGCAGTCCCCGCACGGCTCGGTGTTGAGGTAGCAGTCCTGGACGAACTCCTCGGCCTGGACGTAGTCGCAGCACTTGGCGAGGTTGCAGTCGGAACAGAAGGGGTAGTCGTAGCGGGTCACGCTCTCCCGAAAGCCCCGGTACCCCGGGTCGTTCCAGATCTCCAGGATGCCCCGCTCGGCCAGGTCCCCAAAGACCCGGGGCCGGACGAACTTCTCTCGGCCGTTGACGAAGCAGCGGTAGCCGTGCCACAGGAAGTAACACGGGTGGACCCGACCGTCCCAGGAGACGAAGGCGGCACCGTCCTCCACGAAGTGGCAGCGCCGGGCCCCGGCCGGGACCACCTCGGGCAGCGTCAGCGCGACCCCCTCCTCCCGGGCGACCGCCGCCGCCGCGGCGAAGATCCCCTGGACCTCGCGGATCCAGCCTTCGTCCCGCTCCAGGATCTTCTGGACGTTCACGAAGAGGTCTCGGGCGTGGGCGTCGGCCTTCATGGCCTCCACGAAGGCCACGATCCGCTCCTCCTCTGGGGTCTTCTGATACTTCCACAGGACGGCGAAGTACCGCCCCAGGTCCACCCCGTCCCGGGCGGCCCGCTCTCGCCACGGCTCGAAAAACGCCACGGCCACGTCGGTGTTGGGATCGTAAGCGGCCTGGTCGGCGAGGCGGTCATCGTAGGGGAGCACCTGGGTCACCAGGGCGAAGCGGGCGCCCCGCCGGGCGGCCCAGCGAAGGACCGTGGGGAGCTCGGCGAGGTTCTCCCGCAGGGCCACGAACTCGATCCCCACCGACAGCTTGCGCCCCTCGGCCGCCCGGGCCTCGGCCAGGGCGCCCAGGGCTCGATCCAGGGCCCCCACCTCGCCCCCCTCCCGGAGGCGCCGGAAGGCGGCGGGGTCGACCGCGTCCAGGGACAGGCAGAAAGCGCCGGTGAAAGCCGGCATGAGGTAGGAGGTGAGAGTCCTCTGCATGGAA
>JBBIIA010000066.1:18896-20453 GCA_037446775.1 Deltaproteobacteria bacterium | reverse complement strand
GGGGGGCAGACGGCGCCGACGTTTCCCAGCTCTGTGGCGTACGGCATCGGACGCGGCGGCCTGATCCTCCAGGTCGGCGGGGTCACCTACCAGACCGAGCTCGAGCTCCAGGGCATGTTTCGAGCGGCGACCCGGAGCTACACCCTCGACGTCGTCCGCAACCCGGCGGGCGAGTTCGTGCCCGTGGGGCGGCTGAGGGTGGTGGCGAGCAGCGCCGCCATGACCCCGAGCCTGGGGTCGGAGTGGGGCCTGATCGTCCTCGATCCGCTCCAGTGGGACTACGGGGCCCACCCGACCGCCGGCGCCTTCCGGCTCCGCGCCGGCAACTCCATCGACGTGCGGGTGAACCGCAACGTGCGGGCCACCGGCCAGGCCGGCGTCGACCTGCAGCACACGGCCTTCGGCTCGCCGGCGGGCACATCGAGCCACACCTGGGCCGAGTTCCAGGCCCTGAAGGACGGCGGAGCGGCCCTGCCCTACCAGAAGACCGCGTCCTTCGCCTACTTCCTGCTCCGGGCGGCCTACGATCACGTGCAGCTCCTGCTCGAGCAGTTCCAATACGTCGCCGGGAACGACGTGGCGCTGCAGGCCGCGGGGAGCGGGGTCGGGGTGCGGGAGGACTGCGCCCCCCACGGCGGCTCCCGGGGCACCCGGCGCGTCGTCTGGACCGACGGCCCCGGCGAGAACCCCCGCGAGTTGGGGCCGGGGGACCGGTTCGACGTGACCTTCGAGGCGTGCTACGGGGACCGGGGCGACGCCCCCGGTACCCTGTGCTCGTCCGGGGTCTTCGGGATCCGGAACTACATGGAGGCGCTCTCGCCCTTCCTCTTGGGGTCCCTCGACACGCGCTTCGGGGCCCTGGTCTCGTCCCCCATGCCGAAGACGGGCGGCGTGCCCGTGCCGGGCGACGCCATCACGGCGCAGTCGTTCGGCTTCGACCAGCAAAACGCCGTGCGCACCGACCTGGGGTTCCAGGTCTTCCTGACCCCCGACACCTCGACCCGGATCCACGCTGGGAACGCCTGGGCCGTAGCCGAGGCGGGCATCGGCGCGCTCCAGCTGCCCCCCGACCTGGGGGCCCTGGTGCTGGCCCGCTGGATCGACGTGATCGAGGGGGAGCCTGCCGCCGCCTTCTGCGAGGGCGGGGGCACGTACTCGGTGGCCCCGCCGCCCACCCCCGAGCCGGCGCCAGGGAGCACCTTCTCTGCCTCGTTCGCGAACTGCGTGACGGGCGGGCCCGACCCGGTCACCTACCACGGCAGCCTCACCCTGCGGGTGGACGGCCGGACGGGGGCCCTCTCGTCGGCCGGGGGCTACGACGTCGAGTTCACCCTGGACCCGCTGGCCGTCACGGCCACCGACGACGTGGGCCCCTCCACACTGACCGGCGCCACCCGCTTCCGGCGCTCGGCGGCCGCCGGGGCCCTGAGCGACACCAGCCGCTCGGTGAGCGGCAAGCCCCTCACCGTGACAGAGCCCGGGTTCTCGACGGCCCTCGGCGACTACACCCTGGCGAGCAGCGCGACCGCGGGCGGGGCCTACCGGTACGGGGAGGCG
>JBBIIA010000066.1:0-18796 GCA_037446775.1 Deltaproteobacteria bacterium | reverse complement strand
GGCTCACTACCGGCCCGCCACCGCCAGGCCCCGGGAGGCCAGGTAGTCCTTCACCTGGCCGATGGCCAGGGTGCGGTAGTGGAAGACCGACGCGGCCAGGAGCACCTCGGCCCGGCCCTCGGTGGCGGCGTCGTAGAAGTGCTCCAGGGTCCCCGCGCCCCCCGAGGCCACGATCGGCAGGGTGACCGCGTCGGCGACCGCGCGGGTGAAGGCCAGGTCGTAGCCGGCCCGGGTGCCGTCGCCGTCCATGCTGGTGGGCAAGAGCACCCCGGCCCCGAGCTTTTGGCAGCGGCGGGCCCAGGCCGCGCAGTCGAGGCCCACGGGCTTCGTGCCACCGGCCACCACCAGCTCGAACCCCGAGGGCATGGCGGGGTTTCGGCGCCCGTCGATGGCCACGGTGACCCGGCTGGCGCCGAACCGCTCGGCCGCCCGGGCCACGAGCTCCGGGTCTCTAACCGCGGCGCTGTTCATAGAGACCGCGTCGGCCCCCGCCTCGAGCACCGCCTCGACGTCCTCCAGGCTCCCGATGCCGCCCCCCACCGTGAGGGGGATCTCGATCACCGCCGCCACCGCCTTCACCCACTGGAGGCGGGTCTTGCGGTTCTCCAGCGTCGCGGCGATGTCGAGCATCGCCAGCTGGTCGGCCCCCTCGGCCTGGTAGAAGGCCGCGTTCTCCACCGGGTCGCCGGCGTCTTTGATGTCCACGAAGTGGACCCCCTTGACGACGCGGCCGTCCTTCATGTCGAGGCAGGGCATGATTTGGATGGGCTTCATGGCGATTGCTCCTTGGCTAGGGGGTCCTCACGCGGGCAGGGTTACCACCGCGATCCACGGCTGAGCACGGCTCTGCCAGACGAAATCGTACACCCGGTCGGCCGCAGCCTCTACCTCTTGGAACATCTGCCGGGCGAGGATCTCAAACCGCCGCCGCGCCTCGTCCGAGGTGCACGCCGCCTCGACGCCGTCCCGCAGCGCCTGGATGCGCGCGAACCCCCTGACGCCGTCTAGGCGGGCCGGGTCGAACCCCAGCCCCCGCAGGTGGTCCTCGGTGGCCTCGATCGCCTGGACTAGGGCGCCCACCAGCTCCTTGCCCGAGCTCGCCCGGGGCGTCTTCTCGTCCGCCACGCCGCAGCCGACGAAGGTGCGGAAGATCTGGTCGTCCAGACCCTCCCGGTCGGTCATGAGCACGAAGGGGAAGTTCCCCGGCACCACCCGGCGCACCTTCTCGGCGAAGAACGCCATGGAGTACGACTTGCCGCTGCCCTGGGTATGCCAGAACACCCCGAGCCGCGCCAGGTCCGGGTGGGCGCGCTCGACGAGGGGCAGCGTCACCAAGACAGCCCCCTTCCCCCTGGTCTCCGCCCGCAAGGGGGGAGGGGACGAAGGCCGCCGCCTCTCTCCCTCCCCCCTTGCGGGAGAGGGTCGGGGTGGGGGGGATTGCAAAGGAATCCAACCTCCTCTTCCGCGGTCAGCGGCCGCTCGTAGGCCGCCTCCCGGCGGACCAGCCGTGCCGCCGACGGGAACCGGCGCTTGAGCTCTTCCTGCCGCACCACCGAAGCCACCGCGTTGTTGCCCCCCAGCACCCGGTGGTTTCGGGCGATGATCTTCCGGGTGCCGCCGGGCCGGCTGTCGTCGAAGAGGACGAAGTTCTCCACGAGATCGAGCAGCCGGTCCCTGGCCAGCATGCCGTCGAGCAGGGCCTGGGCGTCGAGGCGCCCCTGGTCCTTCTCGTCGCCTCGTTTCCACTCCACGAAGTGCTCCCAGCGGCTGGTGATCGAGCCGAAGCGGGCGCGGTCGCCGTTCGACACCACCAGGAAGGCGTTGTGGTGGAAGGCGTGGGGGATGCTGTGCTCCGAGAGGTAGTCGGTGAGGTTGTCGTCGAAGCCCGCCCGGATGTTGCGGTACACCGCCTTGAGCTCGATGAAGACCAGCGGCAGGCCGTTGACGAAGCAGACCAGGTCGGCGCGCCGGTTGCAGTGGGGCACCCGCAGACCCTGGAGCTTCAGCTCGCGGACGACGAGGAAGCGGTTGTTGGGCCTGCCGTCGGCCCTCACGCCGTTGCGGAAGTCGAGCGCCCGCGCCCGGGCGTCTCCTTTAATCCCCGCGGCGTCCCGCCACTCCACCGGCACGCCGCCCCGGTGGTAGCCGTAGAGCTCACGGTTGTGCCGGAGCAGCGAGCGGGAGAAGTCGGTCCGGGTCAGCTTCTCGGCGGCTCGCTCCCGTGTGAGCTCGGCGTACGGGGCGTGCTGCGGCTGGTCTACGAGACCCTCACCGGGCCCTGGTTCGACCCCGAGGTCGTGCGGGCCCGTTGGCACCAGGGCCCGTTGCAGCTTCGGCTCGAATCGCAAGGCCGCCGGCACCACGGGGGAAATCGACGGCGGGTGAGGAGCCCTGCGCCCGGGCGGCGCCCCGACGGCGGGGACGCAGCGCCACCCAGAGGCGCCGCCCCCGGTTCGTACGACCAGGGCCCGACCGACGCGCCCAGCCGCCCCCCCCATCCTGTCACCCAGGGGGCACGCGCGGCGGTCCCGATCGGTTCCCCCGGAGGTCGTGCGTCAGCGCTGCCAGCTCGAACGGATTCTTGACAGCCGGGGCTCCCCGGTGATACAAGGCCGCTTTCCCTGGCAAAGGCAAGAACGGCACGAGACGGGAGGTTTCTACCTTGGCGAACCACAAGTCGGCCCTCAAGAAGGCCCGCGGCGACGAGAAGCGCCGGATCCGCAACAAGGGCGTGCGCACCCGCTACCGCAACCTGCTCAAGGCGGTGCGCGAGGCCGTGGACGCCAAGGACGTCGATCAAGCCGAGGCCGCGCTCAAGGCGGCGGCGCCCTATCTGCAGCGGGCGGCGAGCAAGAACGTCATCCACCAGAACAAGGCGGCGCGCACCATCTCGCGCCTCACCCAGCAGTTGGCCGCCCTCAAGGGCTGAGCGCCTCCCCCTCAGGGTTCAAACGCCCCGGCCCCCGCCGGGGCGTTTGCGTTGGGGCCCCCGCCCCAGCGACAAAACCAGGGCCTCGAGCACCTCGGCCCCGCCCCCGGTCTTCTGCGCCAGGTCGGCGTCGGCGAAGCGCCCGAAGACGCTCGAGAACTCCCCGCCCTCCCAGCCCCGGGCCTGCACCAGGAGCTTGTCTGCGACGAAGGGCCGCACCGCCAGCTCGGCGGCGAGCCCCCGGGGGTCGGGGCGCCGCTCCCGGTCCAGGGCGTCCCGGGCGATCCACAGGAAGCGGAAGTGCCGCACGATCATCAGCAAGAGCCGCGGTCCCGGCTCCCCCGCCCGCAAGAGCTTGCGCAGGGCCTTGAGGGCCGCCGGGAGGTCGCGCTGCCCCAGGGCGTCGCACAAGGCGAAGACCGTGGTCCCCCGGCTCTCCCCCACCAGGGCCTCCAGCTCCTCTTCGGTCACCTCCCCGCGCGCTCCCGCGAAGATCCGGAGCTTCTCCACCTCCTGGCTCAAGAGCTGCAAGTCGGGCCCGACCCGCAGGGCCAGGGCGTGGCTGACCCGGGGGTGGAGCCGCACCCCCGCCTCCCGGCACAGGCGCTCTACCCACCCCGGAAGGTCGCGCTCCGTGGGGCGGGCGCACTCCACCACCCGGGCGACCTTGAGCAGGAGCTTGCCGGCGGTCAGGCGCTTGTCCACGCTCTCCGCCACCAACACCAGGCAGGTGGAGGGGTTGGGCTTTTCCAGGTAGGGAAAGAGCGGCCTCCATTCGTCGGCCGACCACTGGTGGACGCCCTTGACCAGCACCAGGCGCCGGGTGCCGAGAAACGGCAGGGTGCGGGCCTCGGCGACCACCGCCGGCGCCTTGGCGCCCGGCGCCTCGAAGACGGTGCGGTTGAGGGTGGGATCGCCGCCCGCCAGGGCCTCGGCCTCGACCTCGGCCAGGGCCCGACCGACCAGGTACGGCTCGTCCCCCCACAGGCAGACGACCGGCGCCGCGATCACCGCCCCCCCTCCCCCGCCCGGACCAGGGCCAGGCGGCGGAGCACCTCCCGGGCCAGGTCGGCGGCCAACACCTCCAGGGCCCGGCCCTTCGCCGCCTCGGTGGCCGACGCGTCGGCGGGCACGGCGCCGTAAGCGCGGTCGGCCCGCAGACCGGCGCCCCGCCACAGCACCTCGCCCCCGGGACGGGTGGCGGTGGCGGTCACCGCCGCCGTCACCCGGTACTCTCGCACCACGTCGCCGACCCCGTAGGCCACCCCGGCCTCGCTCACCCCATCGACCCGGACGGCGAGGTGCACCGCGGCGCTCTCCCGGGAGGCCAGGCTCGCGTCGGCGCGGCCTACCGCCTCCCGGGCCAGGGCCCGGGCCAGGGTCGCCCCGAAGAGCGGCTCGCCGCCCCCGTCCACCACTGGCGCGATCCACAGGCTCCCCCGGTCCCCGGCCCCGAGCACCCGGTACCCGCAGCCCGCCCCAGCCAACGCCGCAGCGAGGGCGACGAGAAGCAGGGCCCGCGCCATCCTCAGCGGACGACCAGGTTCAAAAGCCGCCCCGGCACGTACACCGCCTTCACCACGGTGCGCCCCTCCAGGTGGCGGGCAACGGCTTCGTCGGCCTCGGCGGCCGCGCGCACCGTCGCCTCGTCGGCCTCCGGCGCCACCTCCACCCGGCCCCGGACCTTGCCGCTCACCTGCACCACCACCACCACGGTGTCCCGGGCCAGGGCCGCCTCGTCCCAGCTCGGCCACGGGGTGTCAGCCAGGGGGGTCGGGTTTCCCAGGGCCTCCCACAGCTCCTCGGCCACGTGGGGCACCATGGGGGAGAGCACCGTCAGGAGGGCGTCCACCGCCTCCCGGTACACCCCCCGGCCCTCCGCGTCGGCGGGGGAAAAGGCGCCGAGCTCGTTGACCAGTTCCATGGCCGCCGCGATGGCGGTGTTGAAGTGGAACCGGTCCTCGATGTTCTCGGTCACCTTCTTGATCGTCTCGTGGACCTTGCGCCGCAGGTCCCGCTTCGCGCCCGCGAGCTCCCCACCGGCCCACGGCGGGGTCCCCGGCAGCCACGCCTGGTTCTCGGCCACCAGCCGCCACACCCGCCGCAGGAAGCGGGAGGCCCCCTCCACCCCCTCCTCGTTCCAGTCCAGGTCCTTCTCCGGGGGCGCCGCGAACAAGCTAAAGAGCCGCGCCGTGTCCGCCCCGTAGGCGGTGATCAGCCGCTCCGGGTCCACCACGTTCTTCTTGGACTTGCTCATCTTCTCGGTGCGGCCCTTTTCGGCCGGGGCCTGGCACCGGGTACACCGCCCCTCGGCCACCTCGTCGGGCAGGAGCCACCCGTGGGTGGGGCACTTCTGGGTCTCCATGCACACCATGCCCTGGGTCAAGAGGTTGGTGAACGGCTCGTCCACCGCCATCACCCCGAGGTCCCGAAGCACCTTGGTGTAAAACCGGGAGTACAGGAGGTGGAGCACCGCGTGCTCGATGCCCCCGATGTACTGGTCCACCGGCATCCAGTACTCGGCCCGGCCCTTGTCGAGCATCCCCGTAGCGAAATCGGGGCAGGCGTAGCGCGCGTAGTACCAGCTGCTCTCCACGAAGGTGTCCATGGTGTCGGTCTCGCGCCGCGCCGCCCCGCCGCAGGTCGGGCAGGTGGTCTCGTAAAAGGACGGCAGCTCCCCCAGGGTGGACACCTTGCCCGCCGCAAACTCCACGTCTTCGGGCAGGGTCACCGGCAGCTCGACCTCGGGCACCGGCACCACCCCGCAGGCGGGGCAGTGGACCACCGGGATGGGGGCCCCCCAGTACCGCTGGCGGGAGACGCCCCAGTCCCGGAGGCGGAAGTTCACCGCCTCCCGGCCGAAGCCCCGCTCTTCCAGGTGGGCGTTGACCCGGCGGATGCCCTCCCGGTTGGGCACCCCGTCAAAGGGCCCGGAGTTGACCATCAGGCCCTCCCCGACGTACGCCTCGGTCAGGGTCGCGCCGTCCAGGGCCTCCCCGGGGGGCTGAATGACCACCTGCACCGGCAGGCGGTACTTGCGGGCGAACTCGAAGTCCCGCTGGTCATGGGCGGGCACCGCCATCACCGCCCCGGTGCCGTACTCCATCAGCACGAAGTTGGCGACGAAGACCGGCACCCGCGCCCCGGTGAGCCGGTTTACGCAGTAGGCCCCGGTGAACACCCCTTCCTTCTCGTAGTCCGCCGCCGAGCGCTTGACCTTGTCCTCGCGCCGCACCCGCTCGACGAAGGCCGTCACCTCGGCCTCCTGGGAGGTCCCCGCGGCGAGCTCCGCCACCAGGGGGTGCTCGGGGGCCAGGCTCATGAAGGTCACCCCGTACAGCGTATCGGGGCGGGTGGTGAAGACCCGGATCGACCCCTCCCGGTCCGCCAGGGGGAACTCCACCTCGGCGCCGAAGGACTTGCCGATCCAGTTGCGCTGCATGGTGAGCACCTGGGGGGGCCAGCCGGGCATCGACTCGGTGCACGCAAGGAGCTCCTCGGCGTACTGGGTGATGCGAAAGAACCACCCCCACTGGGTGCGCGCCTCGGCCGGGGCGCCGCAGCGCCAGCACAGGCCTTGCTCCACCTGCTCGTTGGCGAGCACCGTGGCGCAGGACGGGCACCAGTTGACCTCGGTCTCCCGCCGGTAGGCGAGCCCCGCTTCGAGCATCTTCAAGAAGAGCCACTGCTCCCAGCGGTAGTAGCTGGGGTCGCAGGTGGCGAGCTCCCGGTCCCAATCGTAGGAGAACCCCATGCGCTGGAGCTGGCGCTTCATGTAGGCGATGTTCTCCCGGGTCCACTTGGCCGGGTGCACCCCCCGCTCGATGGCCGCGTTCTCGGCGGGCAGGCCGAAGGCGTCCCACCCCATGGGGTGCAAGACATTGAAGCCCCGCATCCGCTTGTACCGGGCCACCACGTCGCCGATGGTGTAGTTGCGCACGTGGCCCATGTGGATGCGGCCGGAGGGGTACGGGAACATCTCGAGGACGTAGTACTTGGGCCGGTCGCTCGCCTCGCCGCAGGCGAAGGTCTTCGCCGCGAGCCAGCGCGCCTGCCACTTCTCTTCGACGTCCTGGGGGAGGTACTTGGGGTCCATGGAGGGGCTCCTGACGGGGGCGAAAGCGCCGCCCGCAGCGGGCGGCGGGTCCCGGGCGGGACCGGGCCGGGACGCTAGCACACGGGCCGCGGCGATTCAAGACGGGGGCGGCGCCCCGCGCAAAAGGGGCGCCCCGAAGGGCGCCCCTGGTAGCTGGCGGATCGTGGGAGGTCGAGCGGTCAGCCCCGTTCGCGGCGCCGCCGACCGAGGGCCGAGAGGCCCAGCAGCCCGGTCCCCAACAGGGCCATGGTAGCGGGCTCGGGGATGACCGTTCCGGGGTCGCCGCCGTTCACCCCAGCGGCGGCGTCGTGGGAGAAGGGGGCGAACACGGCCCTCGTCTTGTTGCGCGACTGGATGGAGTCGTACAGATCGAAGTGCACGAAGTCGTCGGGCCGGAGCCCGCTCTGGGACACCTCGTAAACGTTGATCTGCCCCGTCTTGGAGGTGTCCACGCTCGGGAAGGCCGTTATGAAGTCCGCGAGGGGGGAGTCGGTCCGGTTGAAGTGTCCCAGGTAGAACTCCTGCCAGTCCACCGCCGCCGTGAAGATCCCGTGGGAGGGCAGGTCGCCCCCGGTCGGGGTGCTCGTGGGGACGCCAGGCGTGGTCAAGGGCCCGAGCTTCGGGGCGATGGTCCCGTTGGTCTGGGTCTGAATCCAGGTCGGCGTCGCGGGCGTCGACGGGTCGGCGAAGCCCCCGAGCCCCCCGGTGGTCGACGGCGTCAAGACGAAGGTCGGCGACCGGCTATCCGGGTACGCCAGGGAGAGCCGGACATCGCGGATCGTCCCGTTCGCGCCCACCGCGCCGATGGTCCAGAGGCGGATCTTGCCGGCCTCGGAGAACTTCACCTCCCAGGTCTCGGTGGCCGTGTTGTAGACCCCGCCCTCGACGTACAGCTGCAAAGCGGGCAGCGCGTGGGCGGAAGCCGCCACCGCGGTCGCCAAGAGCGCCCCTAGAACCATGCGACCTGCTGAACCGATCATGTCTGACTCCCTGTCGCGTCCGTACACCGTCAGCCCCCCCAAGCGGCCTCGGGACAGGAGGGATGCAACTTCTGGGCCCTTTCCTCGGATCGCCGGGATTCGCTTCGAATATGGCTCCACAGCGGGCTTTCCGCTCGCCCCCAGAACCTACAATCGGCCTCGGCAAGGGGAAGACATCCGCCCAACTCCTCAATAGTGGAAACAAAATACCCACTACCCCCGCCAGCCTCCGGCAGCCCCGACCGCTCCGGGATCGAGAGGGAAGTCCTTCTCCTATCTACCGAGAGCCCGCTCCCCCCGCCTTCCCCTCCCCTGCGGGGACCCGCCGCGCCAGTTCTTCGCGCGCCAGGCGGGCGGTCTCGGACCCCGGCGCCAGCGCCTCCACCTCCCGCAGGGCCGCCAAAGCCTCGGGGGCGTCTCCCCCCGCCAGCCGGTGGAGGGCCCAGTGGAGGAGGATGTCCGGGTTCTTGGGGGCCAGCTCCCGGGCCGCCGCGAGGTGGGGGGCGGCTTCTTCCCGCCGATCGAGCCGGTACAGGACCCAGCCCAGGGTATCGAGGACGGCGGGGCTCCGGGGGGCCCCCTGGTAGGCGAGGCGAGCCAGGGGCAACGCCTCTTCCAGGCGCCCCCGGTCCGCCAAAAGGCACGCGAGGTTGTTGGCGGTGAGGGGATCGCCGGGCTTCTGGCCGAGGTGGCGCCGGTAGGTCTCCTCGGCCCGCTGCCACTCCCCCCGCTTCTCATACAGCCAGCCCAGGAGCTGGTACGCCTCCCCCTGCACCGGGTTGACCTTGGTCGCCTCTTCCAGCTCCACGAGCGCCTTGGTCTCCTCGCCCCGCTCCAGGAGCAGGCGCGCCCGCAGGAACCGGGTCTCCCAGAAGTTGGGTTCGAGCAGGACGCTCCGCTCCAGGACGGCGAAGGCGCTAGCCCCGTCGCCGGCCGCCCGGTGGAGGACTGCCAGCCGGTTGAGCAGGTCGGGGGTCTCCCCCCGCTCGGCGAGGTAGGCGGCGAGCCGGCTGCGCGCCTCCTTGGCCATCCCCAGCTCCTGCAGGGTCCCGACCTCGGCGAGCATCGGGGAAGGGGAGCGGGTCTCCCGGGTCTGGGCCTTCCGGTACCAGGCGAGGGCTTCGCGCCCCCGGCCCCGGGCCCGCTCCACGTCCCCCATCAGGGCGAGCCAGCCGCTGTTCTCGGGCGCCGAGGAGAGAAACATCGTCGCCAGCCGGGAGGCGGCTTCCAGGTCCCCCCGGTCCAGGGCGAGCCGCGCCCGCAAGAACTGGGCCGGCGGCGTTTCGCTCCAGGGTTTCTTCAGGCCGCCGAGGACCCCCAGGGCCGCCTCGTACTCGCGCTGCGCCCGGAGCACGGCAACCAGGTCGAGCCGGGCGAAGAAGTGGTCTGGCGACCGACGCAGGATGGCCTCGAAGCCGACCCGCGCCTCGCCCAGGCGATCGAGATCCAGGAGTGCTCGGCTGTGCAGGAGCCGCGTCTCCACGGTCAGATCCCCCCCCGCCAGGAGGCCCTCCAGGAGGGCCAGGGCCCAGTGGGGGCGGCCGTCCAACAGGTAGATCCACGCTTCGAGCTGCCGGGCCGTCCGCCCCTGGGGGTCCGCCCCCCGGGCCAGGGGCAGCAGGGCCTGCGCGTCGGTCGGCCGTTGCTGGAGCAACAGCACGTGGGCCAGCCCGGCGGCCAGATGGGGATCGCTGGGGTCCTGCTCCCGGCGCGCCCGCAGGACCCCTTCGGCGTCCTCCACGGCGCCGAGCTCCACGAGGATCCGGGCGCGCTCCCGGGCCAGGGCCGTGGCGAGTTCCTTCGTCCCCGCCGCCGCTTCTTCCGCCTGGCGCAACCCCGCGAGCCCCTCCGCCCCCCGCCCCCGGAGGATCTGCCACCGGGCCCTGGCCCCGGCCACCTGGGGCTCCCGGGGTGCGGCGGCTTCTGCCCGGGCCAGGGCCGCCTCGGCCTCGGGCACGCGCCCCTGGATGGCTTCGAGGTCAGCGAGCGCCACCCACAGTCGCCAGGCGCCCGGGTGCACCCCGAGGCCGACGCGCAGCACCCCCTCGGCCCGCGCCCACTCCCCCCGGAGCACGGCTAGGCTCGCCGCCTCCACGTAGGCCTCCTCGTCGCCCCCCTCGGCGAGGACCTCGTCCCACGCCCCCGCGGCTTCCGCCGACCGTCCCTGGGCGGCCAGGGCCTTCGCCCGGAGCTTGCGGGCGGGGCGGCTCCCGGGCGCCCCGACCAGGGCGCGCTCGGCCAGCTCCAGGGCCCGAGCCGGGGCACCGGCCGCCCAGTACAGGTTGCCCAGGTCCACGTTTGCCCCCAGGTGGCCTGGGTCGAGGCGCAAGACCGCGGCCAGCGCCTCCCGCTGCTCCCCCGGTTGGCCGAGAGCATCGAGGGTCCGGGCCAGGCCGTAGCGGGCCTCCACGTCCTGGGGCCACTTCTGGAGCGCGGCCTGGTACTCGATGCTCGCTTCCCGGTACCGCCCGGCACCGTGGTGCTCATCCCCTCGGACCCGGTGGGCGGCGGCCTGATCGCTCGGACTCTGGGTGCACGCGATCAGCAGTCCCAGCAGCCCGGCGGTAAACCAAGAGCGAACTCCCTGGCTCTTCACCATGATCTGGCTTCCCTCGATTGGCGTTGGCCCGAAGCGGAGGCGGGAGCATACCACACCGGGTGGGAGCGCGCCGAAGCCGCGGAGGCAGCCACCCGGGCTCCCCGGAGCCAGGGCCCCGATGTCACAGGCGCTCCAGCTCCTCGACCAGGGCGCGGGACCACCGGGGACCCGCCCGGGCCCGGGGACCTGCCCCTTCGGCCGCCCGCTTCTCCGCCATGCCCTCGCCTCTCGACCACCCGGCCGGTGACGCCACCGACCGGCTCTGCTACCCTGGGCGCAACCCCGTGCCAGGAGGTTCCATGCCCCGACACCTGCACCTCGACCCGTTCAACGGGGTCGCCGGCGACATGCTCCTCGCCGCCCTCGCTGGGCTCGGCGCTCCCCTCGCCGAGGTCGTCGAGGCGGTGCGCGCCGTACCCTTCCCCGGCGCCGCAGGGCTCTCCCTCCACTCCCAAGAGGTCGTCCAGTGCGGAGTTCGGGGGCTCGGGCTGCGGGTAACCTGCGGGGACGGTCACGGCCCCCACGGCACCTACGACAGCCTGCGCCACGCCCTGGCCCGCGCGCCCGCCCCCCCGAGGGTGCTGGAGCGGGCCCTGGCCACCCTGGACTGCCTCGGCCGCGCCGAGGCCCGCGCCCAGGGAGTCACCCTGCCGGAAGCCCGGTTCTTCGAACTCGGCGGGCTCGATACCCTCACCGACCTCCTCGGGGTGCCCCTGGCCTTGGAGATCCTCGGCGTCGACACCTTCTCCTGCGCGCCCCTACCCCTGGCGTCGGGGTCGGCGAATATCGCGGGGATCGCGCAACCCGCGGTCGCACCGTCGACCCTGGAGCTCCTGGCCGGGCTGCCGGTGGTGGGCATCGCGGCGGACCAGGAGTTGGTCACCCCCACCGGCGCCGCCCTGGCCCGAACCCTGGCTACCTCCTACGGCCCCGCCCCGGCCCTCACCCTCCTGGCCGCCAGCACCGGCTTCGGCGCCACCCCCGCCGCCGGTCGACCCAACTGCCTGCGCCTGACCCTGGGCAACCGGGCGAATCCGGGGGACGGCCTCCGGGAGGTCCTGGTGCTCCTCGAAGCCAACCTCGACGACCTCTCGGCCGAGATCCTCGCCACGCTGCCCGGGCGGTGCCTGGCCGCCGGCGCCGTGGACGCCTGGCTCACCCCGGCGCTGATGAAGAAGGGTCGCCCCGGGCACCTGGTCTCCGCCCTGGCGCGGGACGCCGAGGCGCCGGGGGTGGCCGACGCCCTCTTCCGCCACTCGTCCACCCTGGGCGTCCGCCAGACCCGGGTAGAGCGCGAGGCCCTGGCCCGGACCTGGGAGAGCGTGGAGACCCCGTGGGGGCCGGTGCGGGTGAAGCTCGGGCGGCGGGCGGGAGTCACGGTGAACCGAGCCCCGGAGTACGAGGAGTGCCGACGGGTCGCCGAAGCGGCCGGGGTTCCCCTCAAGGAGGTTTACGCCGCCGCCCTCGCCTCCGGCCCGGGCGTCACAGGCTCCCCAGGAGCCGAGACGCCGCCGTCTGGCCCGCCGTGACCCGGTCGGCGTAGCGCTCGTCGGTGCAGGTCTTGGCGCGGCCCAAGAGCACGTCCTGGTCGATCAGGAGGCTGTTGTCCGGCAACCCCGCCCGCGCCCAGTCGAACTCGAAGGGATCGCCCTTGCGGGACCGCATGCGGGACTCGTAGTTCACCGCCACCATGCGGTGGGTGACCACCCGCCCGTCGTGGATGTCGGGCCGCCGACTCCGCAGGTGGGCGAGCAGCGCCCGCAAGCCGTCGTACTGGACGGCGGCGATGCCGGTGCGAGGCCCCGTCGGGTCGGTATCCGCGTAGATCTCCACGTTAATCGCCTCGTGGTCGACCACGTAGCGCCCCTCCCACAGGCTCTGGCCGCTGCCGTACGCCCGGCTCGCTTCGGGCACCACCTCGTAGACCACGCCGTTGGGGCCAATCAGGTAGTGCGCCAGCCGCCGCCGCTGCACGTACCGGGCGACGTTGGCAAACGGCGCCCCCCGGTGCTCGGTGGTGTGGATCACCACCAGGTCGGCGGTGCGCGCCGTCAGCTGCTGCGCCCACTGGCCCTCCCGCTCCAAGGCGTGGCGCAAGCCGACTGGGAACTCCCCCGCCCGGGGTTGGCGGGCGAGCCCCCGCAGGTCGGTGACCCGGAAGTCGGTGCGGATCCGCAGGGTGGGGAGCGGCTCGGGGGTCGCCGCCAGGAGCAGGCTGCGGGGCACCAGGATGGTCGCCCGGGGCGGGAGCTTGCCCGGATCCCCGATGGCGTTGAGGCGCTGGAGGTTGCGCACCGCGGCGGGCACGCCCCGGGCGTCGACCACCGTGGCGTCCTTGGCGAGGCTCCACAGGGTCGGGTGCGGCTCGCCCAGGGTCAGGGGTTCGAGCCGGGGATCGGCGAGCCGGGGGGTCAGGAGGGCGCGGGGGACGTGGAGACGTTGTCCCGGGGTGAGGCGCGGCGCGACCTCCCGGAGCACCCCTTCGGCTTTGCGGCTGCCGGTGAGATCGAGGGCGAGGCGGGCGTGGGTGTCCCCTGGGAGGACGGTGAGGGGTACCAGGGGTAGATCGGCATCCCGCTGGGGGACGTCCCGCACCCCGGCTTCCGCCCGGAGCCGCTGGCGGACCTCCTGGAGGTCCCCGGGGACGTGCTCGCCCCCTGCCGCCGTGCCGACGAGGAGGAGGGAGGCCACCACCCAAGCCTTCGTCCGTCCGTCTGCCATGCTCGCTCCCTCGTCGAGTCCCCTCGGGTTCTTACCACGCGACCGGCGGCAGGTCCAGCGCGGGCGCCCGCTCCCGGGCTGGCGCCCAACGCACCAACCCCAGGGCGGGGTCGTCCACCCCGTGGTGGATGCGGGCCTCGGGCCCCGGGGGGCCCCAGTAGTTGTCGGTCGCCTCCACGCCCCCACCCCCGCCGAGGTGGAGGGCGTGACGCCCGGCGGCGCCAAAGGCGTTGCCGGCCAGCCCGACGGGGGAGTCCTCGAGGCTCACCAGATCGAGCCCGGCTCCGGCGAAGGCGTTCCCCTCCAGGTGCCCTTCCACCCGGCTCAAGGAGAGCGCGTCTTCCCCGCTGTCCCACACCCGGTTGCCCCGGGCCACCACCCGGGAGCCCGGCTCTCGCACCCGTACCCCGTCGCGGTTGCCCCCCAGGGCGTTTCCGGCCAGAACCACCCGGCTCTCCCGGGCGAGGAACCCCCCGAGCACGCTCCCCTCGACCCGGTTGTCCCGAAACTCCAACTCGGCCCGAAAGGCGTGCACGGCGTACAGGTTGTCCACGAACCGGCTGCTTAGGACGGCGGTCTTCGAGTCCCGAAAGCGCAGCGCCTGTTTGTTGCGGACAAAGACGCTGCCGACGATGCGGGCGCCCTCGCTCTCTTGAAACTGGACCGCCCGGAGGTTGTCCTCAAACAGGCACCCTTCGGCGACGAACCGCGAAAAGTGGGCGTGGAGCGCCTGGGTGCCGTGGCGAAAGACCGTGTACTGGAAGCGGTTTTCCGGATCTTCCGCGGCGATCAGGCTCACCTTGTCCCAA
The DNA here is from genome assembly GCA_037446775.1 of Deltaproteobacteria bacterium. Taxonomy (GTDB): domain Bacteria; phylum Desulfobacterota; class Deferrisomatia; order Deferrisomatales; family JACRMM01; genus JBBIIA01. The sequence goes on along the minus strand of JBBIIA010000066.1, from coordinate 4,662 downwards.
TCCCCGGCGGTCGGCTCGGGCTCCGCGGACTCGAAGACCACCGGGCGGCCCGGCTCCCCCAGGCTGCGGATCCCCCCGAGAACCAGGAGCTCGGCTTCCCCGAGCCCGTCGCGGTTGGTGTCGCGCTTGCGAAAGGCCACCCGGGTGCCAGGGGCCAGGGTGAGGACCGCCCCGGGCACCACCGTCACCCGCCCGGAGAGGATCACCTCCCCCGACCAGCGCTCCTCCCCGGCCACGGTATACTCCCCTAGAAGTTCCATCCGCCCGGGCGCCTCGGGGCGCGGGACCAGGGTCGACACCCCCCGGGGCGGCGCCGGCACCGTCAGGCGCGGGGCGTCCCGGCTCCCGGCAACCCGGAGTCCCGGGGGCAGCCCACCCTCACCCCGGGCATCGACAACGCCGACCCGGGCATCGACCACCTCCGAGTCCGCCACCTCCAGCCGCGCGGCCGGACCGAGGACGACGCCGTACTCGCACCCCTCGAAGCGGGTCGCTTCGAGGCGGCAGGTGGCGCCCACGCACAAAAGCCCCTCTTCCGCGCCCCGCACCCGCACGGCCCGCAGTTCCACCGAGGAGCCGGGCGCCGCGACCAGTCCCCCCCAAGGGCCGTCCCCCTCGAAGCGGACGGGGGCATCGGGGGTGCCCTGGACCACCAGGGAGCCGGCCACGGCGAGCTCCGTACCCGGGTGCCAGAAGGCGGGATCGGTCTTGGTGCTGGGGGAGGTGCGGAAGGTGACCCGGGTACCCGGCCGAACCGTGAGGGTCACCCCGGGCGGGACCAGGAGATCGTCTTCGACCCGGACCTCGCCGGCCCAGGTGACCGACTCCTCCAGGACCCCGCCCAGCCCGGAATCGGCGGGAGCCCCGCCGACCCAGAGCGCGGGGAGGAGGAGCGCCAGGGCCCCGGTCAGGTGGTGCGGCAGCGGTGGCAGACCCCTCGGAAGTACACCGACGCGCTGTCGATCCGAAACCCGTTGGTCGCCCCCTCGGGGACCTGCCAGGAGCCGTCCTCGGGGGCGAAGACGTCTTGAATCGCGCGGCATTGGTTGCAGATGGCGTGATGGTGGGCGCTGGTGTCCGGGTCGTAGTGCTTGCGGCTCGGATCGATGGTAATCGCCTGAATCTCCCGGATCTGCTCCAGGGTATCCAGGGTGTTGTACACGGTCGCCAGCGAAATGGTGGGATACTCCCGCACCACGTCCCGGTGGATATCCTCCACCGACGGGTGGGCCCGGTTCCCCTCCAGGTACCGCAGGATGGCGATCCGCTGGGGCGTAACCTTCAACCCCTGCCCGCGCAGACGCCGGATGATCCGATGGGTGTACCCGTCGCACATCGCTCCCCCTCCTGTCCCCAATACGGTCAATGGAGCCAGCCAATCCCCTCCGTCTTGAATAGTTCAAAGGAGGGCGGAGAGTCAAGTGCTACTTGTGCCGTAGTTCACGGGTCCGGGCGCGCAAGGCTTCCCAGGCACTCTCCCGGCCGGTGGCGCCCCCACCGGCCTGGGCGACCTCGCAGCGCCGCAACGCCGCCTCCACGGCGTCCGCTTGCGCTTCCAGGGCGCGCAGCCGCTCCTTGCGGTCGGCCACCCAGTCGTTGAGGGCCAGCGACACCGCCCGCCCCTGGTCTCCGTTGCGCAGGTGGATGCGCCCGACCAGGATCCCCCGCTCCAGGTAGCCGGCCACCCGCTGGAGGCGAAAGAGGGGCCCGGCGACCTTGTGGGACGCGAAGACGGCGACCACGAAGACCGCGACGGAAGCCACCAGCAAGACGGCCAAAAGGCAAAACACCAGGGCCGGAAGGAGGAAGGTCAGGAGGTTCTTCAGGGCGTAAAAGGCCGAGGAGAACTCCCCCCCCAGGTCCCGGGAGAAGACCCACCAGAGCACGCCGAGGCCCACCGCGCACCCCAGGGCCGAGGTCGCCGCGACCCGGGCGAGGAAACCGAGGGGGTACGAAGTGGAGAAGGTCTCCTGGTCGCCGGTCATGATCGCCCTCTACAGCTTGGGGTGGCACGCGTGGCATAGCTTGGTGTACCCGTCCCGGGCCTCTTCGCCCCGCAGCCGCAGGAAGTAGGTGAGGTACTGCCCCTTGCCCCTCGGGTGGGGCTTCTGGCGGCCGTGGAGCTTGCGGCGGTCGAACCGGGGCAGATGGGGGTCGTGGCAGGTGCCGCAAGTCATCACCTCGCCCCGGGCCTCGTCGGACCACTGGAGGGGGAGTTCGGGGGGCACGTAAATGCGGGGCCGACTGCGGGTGGGGTCGACCCCGACCGGGTGGGAGCGCCCCATGGAAGTGGCGGGATGGCAGCGTCGGCAGGCGTCTACCACCGACCCGGTGAAGATGTGGGGATCCAGCACCCAGTCCTTACCCTCCTTGACCACCCGGTGGCACTCGGCGCAGCGGCTCTCGTCGGCCATGAAGTCGTGGGCGGCGTCGGTTTCGGGCACCCCGGGCCTGCTCGCGAACGCCGCGGCGGCGAGTAGACAGATTCCCCCGAGGAGGGCGGCCCGGGGGATCAACTCAGCTCCTCGTGGACCTGGAGCGCGCCCAGGACCTGCCGAAGCTCCGTCAGCCGCGCACGGACCTCCTGGAGTCGGCCCTCCGGGTCCCCTCCTTCCGATCCCTCGGCGGCGTCCACCAGGGCGGTCACCGCCGCCTCCACCCGGGCGTCCCAGGCCCGGAAGTCCCCCGCCGCCCCGCCGAGCCCCCGGGCCAGGGCCCGAACCTCGTCGTCGGCCACGGCGGGCAGGGCCGCGGGCGCCTCCCCCTGGGCTACCGCAGAGACCCACCCGCCGAGGCGGTCCAGGTCGCGCCGCAGGGAAGAGAACCGCCGCCACCCCCACGCCCCCAGGGCCGCCAGGAAGGCGGCACCCCCCCAGGCCGCCAGCCGGACCACAGGGGGCCACACCTCGTCCCACGGGTTCTCCAACCGGCTGTGGGGGCTGTACAGGTGGTACTCCAGCCCTTCCCGGATGGCCCCGTGGAGGTACACCCCCCCCACTAGGAGGAAGAGCACCAGAAAGCCCACCGGGTACAGCGCAAAGCGGGTCTGGAAGGCGTGTTTGACGAAGAAGCTGCGGCGGCGGTACGGCTGGCCAGGGCGACTGCGCATGGGACCTCCTCCCCTCTGGGTGCAGGAAATCGCTTCGGCACGGGAAGGCCATCACTTGAGCCCCGCAGCACCCGCCGGGAAACCCCCGCCCGCTCACCGAGCCGAGACTCTCCAGGCTCCCGCGCGGAACTCCACCCGGTACCCCTTCTCCCGAAGAAACCCCGCCATCGCGGCCGTCGCCGCGTTCTCCACCGGCGTATCCCCGAGGTGGCGGGCCACGGCCGGGGCCACGGCGGGGTCGGCCACCGTCCTGAGGCGGCGGAAGGCCTCCCAGGCTAGGCGCGGGCTGGAGCCGTCCCGGATCCAGTCGAGGAGGACGCCGTCGCGCCCAGCGACGGCGGGCCCCGTGTCGCTCCACCGCAGGGCTTCTAGCCGCAGCAACACGGGAGAGGCGGGGTCGGCTAGGGCTGAGCGCACCTCCTCCTCCGTAACCTGGCCCCAGGTGCCGAGGGCTTCCAGGGCCCGCGTTCGCACCTCGGGCGGGTTCGTCGCCTCCGCGAGGCTCCGGGCCCGGGCGAGGAACTCGGGCACCAGCTCTCGAGGGGATAGGCGAGCGAGGTTGCGCAGGACCTGAGCGTGCACCTCGGGCCAGGGGGTCCCCAGCGCCTGACCGAGGGCGTAGCGGTGGCCAGGCCGGGTCCAGGGCAGCACCGCCTCTAGGGCCTCCACCCGCACCCGGGGGTCCGGATCCTCCGCGGCGAGGGTTAGCACCCGCCCCTCGAGCACCCGCTCGCCGGCTCGCCCCACCGCCCGGGCCCCCGCCCGCCGCACCTCCGGGGCGGCATCGTCCAGGGCGGCCACGAGGAGCTCGCGCACCTCGGGCGCGAGCGGCCCCCGGGCACCCCTCACCTGGGCCCACAGGGCTCGGCCGCGCACGGCTCCGGGCACCGAGCGATCCCGCCACAGCGCCTCCAGGGCGGCGACGTCCCCGGCAGCCGACGCCGCCCGCAGGGTCAGCTCCCCAACGAGCTCCGCCTCCCCCGCCGCCCGGGCGGTCGGAGCGGCCAGGATCAGCCCGACGGCCGCCAGGACCCACGTGCCGGCGCGGCTCACCTTCCCCCTCACATGGTCGGGAAGAAGACGAAGGGGTAGGTGACCGTGAGGGGCCGGGGCGCCACCGGCGGGAACTTCCACTTCCGGACCCGCTCCAGGACGCCGGCGACCAGCTCTGGCGCGTCGAGGGTGGTCTCCACCACCCGGGCGTCGGTCACCACCCCCTCCGGGTCGATGGTCATGCTGACCGTGAGTTTCCCTTCCAGGTCCGGGTTCTTGCGTAGCTCCCGGTTGTACAGGTAGCGCAGCCCACCCAGATACGTCGCCACGGTCCGGTGGACGATGGCGATCGCCTCCTTGAGGGAGACCGCATCCAGGCCAGCCTCCGCCGGAGCTTCCACCACCTGCGCCGCCCGCTCCTCGAGCTGCACCGCCCGCGCCGGGGCCGCCGCCACCTGGCGCGCGGCGTCGTCGAGGCCCCGGGCCACCGCTGCCCCGGCCGACGAGCCGCCGCTTCCCCCGCCCCCGGTCGGTGCCGCCCGCAGCCCGTCCCCCGACTC
>JBBIIA010000065.1:9590-20688 GCA_037446775.1 Deltaproteobacteria bacterium | reverse complement strand
GGTTCCAGCCCCCGGCGGTGAGGGCCCGCTCCCCGTCGCGGCGGAGCACCGGCGCCAGGGGGTCGGCCTCCCCGGCGGCGCCCTCCGGCGGGGGACCGCGGAACCGCCGACCCCGCCGGGCGAACCCCAGGGCCAGCAGGGCGGCGTCCTCGTCGCCGCCCGCGCGCGCCAGGCGCCGGATCGGGACGGCGAGGTCGTCACCCCAGCGCTTGTGCAAGTCCCGCTCCGCCCTCCCCAGGGCCAGGTCGAAGCCCGGCAGGTAGGGGTTGGAGCACCACAACCGAGCGCAGGTCTTCAGGAGTTCGAGCCCCTCGTCCGCTTCTCTCACCGGCGCCTCCCCGGTCGCCCCTGCGGGCGATGCGTCACATGGTCCGTGTCTGCGCCACAGTGTCGCGCCCATTTGGCACAAAGGCAAGGGACCCGGGGCGCCTTTCGGAGCCCCCCCACCACCGACAGACCGCGGCCCTCCGCGCGTTTCCCCCCGTCGGCGGGGGCCCGGCCGAATCGCGGGCCGTCCCGTGGCACGGCGGATGAAATAGCAGGGGGCAACGAACCACCCCAACCCCGGAGACGCCGCCATGCTCGACCGCCTGCGCAGCCTCAAGGACAAGGCCCTCGAAACCGCCGCCCGCCGCTACCTGAACGGCCTCGCCCCCGAGGTGGGGCAGGTGGAGCGCCTGGCGCTCGACACCGGCGCCAAGACCGTCCACGCCACGGTCCTCCTCCGGGGGGCCGAGGCCCCGGTGGACCTCCGGGTCGGCCGCTACCAGCTCGACCGCCGCGACGAGCGCCTGCTGGTGCGGCTCCACGAGGTGACCGCCTCCGCCCCCTGGCTCGACGCCCTCGCGGGCCGCCTGCTCGCCGGCCGGGAGTTCGAGATCCCCGCCGAGTACCACACCGTCGCCACCGCCGCCCTCTAACCCCCCAACCCACAGGAGGATCGCCATGCACCACCCCGCCGACAACCCCGCTCAGTTCAGCCACCACTACTCCGAGGCCGGCTTCTGGGACAAGCTGACCGCCAACCTCCGCAAGCTCGGCGAGAGCCTGCTGGAGCTCGCCCTGCTCCTCTTCTACACCCTGGCGCACCCCGACACCCCCACCTGGGCCAAGGCGCTGATCGTCGCGGCCTTGGGCTACCTGATCAGCCCCATCGACGCCATCCCCGACTTCTTGCCCGGGGGCTTCGTCGACGACGCGGCGGCGCTCGCCGCCACCGTGGCGGCCCTGGGGGCCTACATCACCGCCGACATCCGGGGGCAGGCCAAGCACAAGGCCGAGGAGCTGTGGAGCCGGTAGCACCCGCCGGCCGGGGAGGCGACCGCCCTCCCCGGCCGGCGCCCCGGACGGACAGGATCTGTCACCCCCAGAGCGTATCTTGACCCCGCCGCGACCGACCACGAGCTGCGCAAAGGAGAAGAGAGAGATGGGTAATCGGGTCTGGATGGGACTGCGGCTGACCCGCTACCGGGTACGGGACCGCCTCGAAGTGCTGCGGGCCGCCCTGGTTGGGTTCGGCCAGCTCTTGTTCTCCGGGCAGGTGGAGCCGATCTGGTACGCCCTGCGGGCGCCCCACAAGTTCGTGCTCGTCCGCGTCCCCCTCACCATCCCCCAGAGCACGGTGTTTGCGGCGGCGCTCCGGATGGACGAGCGGATCGGCGAGCGGTTCCACCGCCGGTACGGGAAGAAACTGGCCACCACTATCCAATGGATAGATTGACCCGCATCAAACGATACTTTAGAGTCCGCCGGCTTGTGTCGATCCACAGCCCCGTCGCCCGCACGCAATCGCGCGTGCGGCCGGGGAGGACGACTCCGCACAGGGAGGGGACCGGGGGATGCCACACGGGGGATCTCCACGATACAACGCATACGGGGGGCTTGCCGCGAAGAGGAATAACTTCGCGGTACCGGCCGACCTGTGCCTAGCACTTGAGGAGACAGACTGGTGATGCAGGCGATGAAGGCACCGCCAGAGGATATGCAGACGGCCCTGGAGTTCCTGGAGTTCCTGCAAGAGCTGACTTCCGCGGGAAACCGCGCGGGAGGGGATTGAGCAGCCCACAGAGCCGACGGGTTCAGGACACGGCGAACCACCCAAGCTCGGCGGAACCTGCGAGGGCTGCCGCTTGTCGTCCAACAAGGAGGAGACCCGATGACCGACTCCGATACACACCGCGATCCGCTCTCCGCCGAGATGATCGCCTGGATGAAGACGTCCCCCGTGCTCCACCTCTCCCTCGGGTCCAAAGAGCTCTTCCACAGCAATTTCATCGCGTTCCTGTGCGAGCGGCACCCGGACCGGATGGCCGAGGCGCTCGGGGACCTGCTGGCTTCTCCGGACGCTGAGGCGGGCGGTCTCACGGTCGCCCGCGAAAGGAACCACTTCGACCTCGAGCTGGCCCTCGGAACGAGACGCGTCGTCGTCGAAGTCAAGGTGAAGAGCCTGCCGCGCGAGGACCAGCTGAGGGAGTACGGAGAGAACGCCAATAGGGTCACAAAGACGACGAAGGCGGCAGACGCGCTATGGGTCTGGAGCTTGTGGAGACCGCCCTTCTTTGGGAATCGGACCTCGTGGGCCTGGCCCTCGAAGGACTCCCCACCCATCGATCCGCAGCCCCCGGAGTGGCGCTACTTCGATCTCGAAGACGTCGTGCGCCGTATCCATGCCCACGTCCGGGGCGTGGCCGATGATTACCTGGGAGGACTGCTCGACGACTGGCTCGCATTGGTGGAGTGGCTCTCAGACGTCCGGCGCACCGTGGTGTCCGGCGACTCGAAGGGATTCTGGGCGCGGGTGAGAGAACTCGAAGGCCTCAAGAAGGTGCGCGTGCACGACCTCTTCGAGAAGGCGCTCTACGACCTCCTGTCGCAGGCGATCGAGGACCGGATTGCGCCTCTTGCGGCGGCACGGAGTATCCAGGTCGACCCCGGCGGCATGACGCGAAGCCAGGGGGTCTGTTCCGTCTACAGGGATCTTGCTGGTTCCGCCAGGGACGGGAAACAGTGGGTCCGGATCGGCGTCCAGATCCAGGGAAGGCAGTTCAGGCTCTTCTCGAACACGGCATCGACAGACGGCGAGCGGGCGAAGGAAATCGCCACGAACCTCCACAGGAAAGGACGGTGGTTCGATGTCGAAGAGCTCGTCAAGAAATACGGAGAGTTCCTGGAGCCCGCGAACATGACGAAACCCTTCGGTACGTTCGCGCCCTCGTTCTTCCACCGCTACGCACTACTGAAGGAAGACGCCACGTTGCAGGACATCGCCCGAGTGGCCGCCGAGGTCGTGGCGTCCACCGATACCAGCGGGGCCGGCTGGCTTCCGTGACGCTGCGCGGAGCGCCCCGGGGTCAGGGTTACGAGCGGGTCGGCGTGCCGCCCCCCCACCCACCGCACCGGGTCGGGCAGCGGATCGAGCACGTCCTGCAGGACCAGGATCGACCCGCCCCGGAAGACGATCTCGCCCCGGGACGCCACGACGTGGGCGCCGAGGTTCGTGAGGGTGAAGGCGACGGTGACGGCCGGGAGGGGCTCGTCCTCGGCCTGGGTGCGCCGCGCCCACTCCAGGTACCGCGCCGTCTGCTCCTCCGTAAGCTCGAAGGTCATCCGCGTGCCCATCGTGCCTCCTCCTGCGTCTTCTCGTCGGGTCGGGAAGCCGATCCTACCGTACCGCCGTTCCGAAGGAGGGAACGCCCCCGCCTGCCGAGCTTCCGCGACCCGGTCCAGGGGGACGCCCGACGGCGCAGCGGGCTGCGGCGTGGGTCAGACCCGCACGTACTCGGTGAGCGGCCCCGCGGCCCGGAAGGAGGACGCCAGGGCCCCGTCGCCCGCAAGCCAAGCGCGCCGGGCGCGCAGTGGACGACGTCGATCACGGACGCACTCCTCCCCCGGCTATTCCCGGCCCATCCGCTTGATCCTTCGTCGCCGAGGTTCCTGAGGCCGTGGAGTTGACGCCGGAACAGGCGGCCGAGATCGATCGCCGCCTGGCGGCTTTCGAGGAGGACCCGGCCCGCGGTTCCCCCTGGTCCGACGTCAAGAAGCGGATCTTGTCGCGCCTCTGATGCGCCGGCCGGGTGATCCGCCCAGAGGCCGAGGCGGATGTGTGGGAGGCCGCCCGCTGGTACGAAGACCAATGGACAATGGAAGGGCCTTTCTACGACGACGAGACCGGATTCTACGGACTCGGGCTCGTTGCGTCCTAATTGACCATCCGTTTAGCCCCGAGGGTCGCGGGGGCCGGACGTCGAGTCGATCGCGGGGCCGGGGCTCGTAGGCGAGATCAAGGCCGCGGCCGAGGTCGAGCGGGACCTGGGGGGCTACTGGGGCCAGTGGAGCTCGGACCAGCGCTTCGGGGGTAAGGCCCGGGAGTACCGGTTGGCCGACGAGTTCCCGGCGAGCGCCGGAGACCTGGACCGGGCGGTCCGGGGCTGGCTCGCCGTGGTGTACGGGCAGCTCCGCCACTACGCCCGGTCGGCCGGCCTGGAGGAGGCGTGGCTCGTGATCGAGGACTTCGGGCGTTTCGCCGGGCCCCTCCGGGAGGCCGGGCGGTACCTGGAGCGGGCCGGCCTGGCCCGGGTGGCCGAGGAGGCGGTCGCGGAGGGCGTGGGGTTCGTGCTCTTCCGCTACCGGAAGGACGCGCCGTGACCATCCGCTTCGAGCCCCCGGGCTGGCCCGACCGCCTGCTGGCCCTGGTCGGCCGCCGCCGGGCCGTGCGCCTGCCCCCGCCCGCCCCGCCCGGGTTCACCGGCCAGGTGCTCGCCCCCCGCGAGCCCCTACTCCGGGCCCTGCTACGCCCCGCCACCGCGCCCCTGCCCGACGGGTGGATCTACCCCGAAGATCTCGAAACCTAGTAATTGTAGGGATAGACCCGTTTGCTGTCTCCTTCCGGGGCTTCGGCAGACCAGGGCACCGGGGGCGGTTCGGTTGACCGGACGGCGGCATGATGTAAGATGTAATTACACATGGCCGAAAGGAGAGAGTGGAGGGCCCCGTGCACCGCACCCAAGTGCTCCTGGAGGAGGAGCAGTACCTCATCCTCCGGAATCGCGCCCAGCGGGAGGGCAAGAGCCTCAGCGAGTTGATCCGGGGGCTGCTCGACGCCGGCCTTCGAGCGTCGCAGTGCGACGGGGGCGGGCCGAGACAGAGCATCGGGTCCCTGCAGGGCCTGATCGACGACCCCGGGTTCGACGCGCGCGATCACGATCGCACCCTCTACGGAGAGGGCTGAGGCGACCGCCGTGGACCGCCTGTTCGTGGACACGAGCGCGTGGTACGCGTTCTTGAACCGCCGCGACCCGAGCCACGCGGCGGTCGCCGAGGTGCTGCGCGCCTGGGAAGGGCGGCTCCTGCTCACGGACTACGTCTTCGACGAGCTCGTGACGTTGGTCCGCGCGCGCGTCGGGCACGACCTCGCGGTGCGCGCCGGCCAGGAACTGCGATCCGGCAACCTGGCCGCGCTGGTGGCCCTGGAACCGCGGGACCTGGAGCTGGCGTGGCAGCAGTTCTGCCGCGAAGCGGACAAGGACTACAGCTTCACCGACTGCTCTTCCTTCGCGGCGATGAAGCGCCTCCGGCTGACCCACGCAGCCGCCGTCGATGCGCACTTCCGCCAGGCGGGGTTCGTCTCGCTCCCCCCGCGGTGATCCCAGCGTCCTCGGCCCACTTCTGCCGCCCGGCTGACGGCCGACCGCTCCCGCTTCCCGCATTCGCACCACCTCAAGGGTCTCCCGACCCCGGGTGGCAGTACCCTTGGCCAAAGGCGCGAAGGGGACGAACCCAAGACCTGGGCTGACGAGGGTGGCGGGGCGAGCCCCGCCCTACAAGCGCTTCGACCTCGACCCGCCGGGAGGTCGGGCTCAGAGGGTATCCCACGGCAGGGCGTAGTCCTCGTCCGAGATCCGGTGCAGGGCGGCGCAAGGGCAGATCACCAGGCCCGGCGCCACGGTCAGGTGGGGGTAGGTCTTGCGGAAGGCGCTGATTCCCGACGTGTCCCGGCGGGACGGTTGGGTGGCGGCCTTGACCTCGATGGGGTGGAACACGCCGTCCAGTTCCACGAGCAGGTCGACCTCGGCGCCGGCCTGGGTGCGCCAGTGGTGCAGGCGGGGCTGGGGCGAGAGCAGGCCCGCCCACTTCCGCACCTCGCCGACCACGAAGGTCTCGAACAGGGCACCCAGCAGCGGGTGGGCGCCCAGGGTCCGGGGCGCACTGATCGCCTGGCCGATGCACGCCAGGCCGGTGTCGGCGACGTAGCCCTTGGGCCGGCCGGTGACCCGTTTCACGGTGTTGCCCGAGTAGGGGGGGACCTCGAACCACTGGTAGGTCGCGCTCAGGATGTCGGTCCAGCGCCGGGCCGTCTGGGGGGTGAGCCCCAGCTCGCGCCCCAACTGGCTGTAGTTCAGCTCCTGGGCCGTGAGCGCGCCGAGCAGGCGGAAGAAGCGCCCGAAGAGCTGCCAGTCCGAGACGTCGGCCAGGAGGCGCGCGTCGCGCTCCACGTAGGTTCGCAGGTACGCCTGGAGGAGGTCGGGGACCAGGTCCAGGTCCAGCTCGGTGGCCCGGGGCAGTGCACCCCGCCACAGGATCTCGAACGGGCCGCGCTCGGGCCGCAGGCGCGCGCGCGGGCTCTGCACGAAACCGCCGGGGTCGTCGAGCCACGCCCCCAGCCACCCGGCGGCCTCGCCCCGCCCCTGGGCCTCGGCCAGGGTGAACCCTCCCAGGTCGAGGAACACCGCCCGGCCCGCCAGGCTCTCGGCGACCGAGCGCAGCACGCTCCACTGCTGGGAGCCGGTCAGGATGTACTGGCCCGGGGCGGGGGAGGCGTCGACCCGTCGCTTGATGGCCGCCACGAGTTCGGGCGCGTACTGGATCTCGTCGAGGATCAGGGGCGTCCGGTGATTGGAGAGGAAGAGATCGGGATCCTGCCGGGCGTTTTCGACGTCGATCGCAGGGTCGAAGGCGACGAGCTCCGCCCCGGCACCGAACAGGTGCTGAACCAGGGTCGTCTTCCCCACCTGGCGCGCCCCCGAGACGACCACCACCGGGAAGTGGTCCGCGAGCCGCCGGAGGCGCCCTTCCGCGTGCCGACGCTTGTACATACCGCTCATTTTGATGATGGCATCATCAGTATGCAACATATTTTCCGCCACCAGTGGCCCCGTGCGGGGGGACGTCGGGTGGGTGTTTAGCCCCCGGGGTAGCGAGGGCCGGACGTCGGGTCGACCTCGGGGGCGCGGGTCGGGGGCGAGATCAAGTCCGGGGCGAAGGTCGAGGGGGGGCCCGGGGGGCGACTGGAGCCGGGGGAACTTGGGCGAGCGCTTCGCGGAGAAGGCCCAGGACTACCGGCTCGCGGCCGTCTCCCTGCTCGACGTTGCGTCCGTTGCTGGGCGACGATCACCCGGGTGGCGAGGGAGGGACCCTCAGGAGGCTGCCCGCGCCCAGTCGAGCTCGTAGCGCGTGGCGCGGCCCTCGCCTCTCCGCACCAGGAGACCCAACTCGGCGAGGGCCGTCAGGTCCCGGGTGGCGGCGACCTTCGAGGCGCCGGTCATGCCCCGGTACTTCTGGTTCGTCAGCCCGCCCTCGAAGCCCCCCGGCCCGGGGTTGCCCCGGAGGCAGGCGGCCGCTATGCTGTGGATGGCCATCTACATAGCCAGCTTGGAGGTGCGACGTGCCGGAGTACTCCGTGGCGGAAGCCCGCGACCAGTTGTCCCGCCTGGTACACGAGGCGGAAGCCCGCCAGGTGATCCACCTGACCCGCCGAGGCCGACCGGTGGCCGTGCTCCTGTCCGAGGAGGAGTACGCCAGACTGCAATCGCGACAGCCCGCCCCACCGTCCCTGACGGCGGCCATCGCCGCCTGGCGGCAAGAAGCCGGGGAGGAAGGCGTCGACCTCTGCGCCGACGAAGTCTCCGCCTGGCGCGACCGGGACCCGGGACGGTCGGCCTGTTGGAAGCCATGAGGTACCTGCTGGACACCAACGTGTTGTCGGAACCTGCGCGGACAAGGCCCCACCCCGGCGTGATGGCTGCGTTGGCTCGCCAAGAACACCTGGTCTGCACCGCCGCCCCGGTGGTCCACGAACTGATCTACGGCGTTCAGAGGTTGCCCGAGGGGCGGCGCCGAGGCCTCCTCGAGGCGTACGTGAAGGCGCTGCTCACGGCTTCCCTCCCGGTGTTGCCCTACGACTGACAACCGCCCGGCTCGCGAGGGGTTCTGACAACAAGGGGTGAGGAATGGTCCAGACCATGACCGCCATCTTCGATGGCAAGACGTTTCGCCCGGAGGGCCGTGTCGAGCTGCGACCGAATACGAAGGTCCGTCTCGCCATCGAGGTACCCGACACCGACCCGGCCCAGCCCCTTTCTTTCCTCGAAACGGCCCGGGGCTTGGAGTTGGAGGGCCCGGAGGACTGGTCGGAACGTCTCGAGGAGTACCTCTACGCCCCCGACGCGCCTCGCGATGGCTGAGCTGTTTCTCGATGCGGCCTTCGCCATCGCGTTGGCCGCAAAGGACGACCGGCATCATCGCGGGGCCCTAAACCTCGCCGACCTGATCCAGCGAGAGCGCCATCGCCTCGTCACCACCAGGGCAGTAGCTCTGGAGATCGGCAACGCCTTGTCCAAGGCGCGCTATCGGGCGGCGGCCGCAGCCCTCCTCGAAGCCCTCGACGGCGACCCCAACGTCCACGTCGTCCCGTTCACCGAGGATCTCTACCGAAGGGCCTTCGCCCTGTACCGGTCCCGCCCGGACAAGGACTGGGGCATGACGGACTGCCTCTCTTTCGTGGTGATGCACGAGAGGGGCATCCGGGAGGCTCTCACCACCGACGACCACTTCGAACAAGCCGGCTTCGTCGTCCTGCTCGGGCGGTGAAGGCCCAGAGAGCCGGCCGCGGCGGCATCGGCAACGGTTCACGCGAAGGCTACCGGCGGTCCGTGCGAACCTGCACGACTACGCACTCCTCGCCATCTTCCCCAGCCCTTGTCAGTGTGCGTTTACCCTGGCTGATCTCTGCCGGATGGGTGCGCTGGTCACAGCAGCGCGCGGAACGGCTCGGGGGTGAGCCCCGCGTCCCGGACGATGCCGGGTCAGCCCACGTCGACGTACCGGCGCTCTTCCTCCCTGACGAGCCCCTCGGCGACCTCGAGGTACTCTTCGATGGCTTCCGCGATGTTCCCGAGGGCCTCGTCCTCCGTATCGCCCTGGGACCAGCACCCCGGAAGCCCGGGGCATGACACGGCGAACCCTTCGTCGGTCCTGATGAGACGCACGCGGTAGCGCATGGGTCACCTGCTGCTCCCTGGTGGGGGCCAGGCTAGGCCCCGGTTTCTTCCCGTGTACTCCTCCGGCCCCACCCGCGCAAGCCCCGGACGGCCCGCCGGGGCCGGAGCCGACGGTGGGACTGCCGGACCCTACCCCCGCCGCTCCCCCGCTGACCGCTGACCGCTCCCCTCTCCAGCGTTCGCACCACCGCGAGAGCCTCCTGATCCCGGGTGGTCTCGGCCACCAACGCTTCGGAGGGAAGGCCCGGGAGCATCGGCTCGCGGCCCTCTCCCCCTTCGACGGGTTGCGTCCGCTGCGGGGCGACTCTCCCTCGGGTGGCGAGGGAGAGCCCCTCAGTGGGCTGCCCGCGCCCAGTCGAGCTCGTAGCGCGTGGCTCCGCCCTCGCCCCTCTGCACCAGGACGCCCTGGTCGGCGAGGCCCGGCAGGTCCCGGGTGGCGGTGATCTTCGAGGCGCTGGTCATGCCCCGGTACTTCTGGTTCGTCAGCCCGCCCTCGAAGCCCCCCGGCCCGGCCTCCAGCAGACGAGTCACCGCCTTGCGCTGCCGCTCGTTCAGGTCCACGGCCCCGAACTGCTGCCAGAAGCGAGCCATCGCCCGGACCTCCTGCACCTTCAGGTCGGTGCGCTCGCCGAGCCGATTGCCCCGGAGGCGGGCGGCCGCTATGCTGTAGATGGCCATCTACATAGCCAGCTTGGAGGTGCGACGTGCCGGAGTACTCCGTGGCGGAAGCCCGCGACCAGTTGTCCCGCCTGGTACACGAGGCGGAAGCCCGCCAGGTGATCCACCTGACCCGCCGGGGCCGACCGGTGGCCGTGCTCCTGCCCGAGGAGGAGTACGCCAGACTGCAATCGCGGCAGCCCGCCCCACCGTCCCTGACGGCAGCCATCGCCGCCTGGCGGCAAGAAGCCGGGGAGGAAGGCGTCGACCTCGGCGCCGACGAAGTCTCCGCCTGGCGCGACCGGAACCCGGGGCGGTCGGTCTGTTGGAAACCATGAGGTACCTGCTGGACGCCGACGTGTTGTCGGAACCTGCGCGGACAAGGCCCCACTCCGGCGTGATGGCTGCGTTGGCTCGCCAAGAACACCTGGTCTGCACCGCCGCCCCGGTGGTCCACGAACTGATCTACGGCGTTCAGAGGTTGCCCGAGGGGCGGCGCCGAGGCCTCCTCGAGGCGTACGTGAAGGCGCTGCTCACGGCTTCCCTCTCGGTGTTGCCCTACGACCTGGCCGCCGCCCGCTGGCACGCGGAAGAGCGGGCGCGGCAGGAGGCCCGCGGGCGCACGCTGTCCTTTGTGGACGGCCAGATCGCCGCCATCGCCGCGGTCCACGACCTGGTGCTCGTGACCCGCCACACCGAGGACTTCGCCAACCTGAGGGATGTGGCCGTAGAGAACTGGTTCGCGTAGCGGGGGAGTTGCCACGGGCCACGGGAAGAGCCGGTTCGTGGTGGGCGCGAAGCGCCCCAGGAACGGCGAGGGGGGACGTGGCCACGTGCCGGCAGCGGCTGGCGTCCAGCAGCATCTCCTCCCGGCCGTCCGGGTGGCGGGGCGGCGGCGGAACCTGGGCTTCGCCTCCTTGGGCCTGGGCTGAAGGGGGTGGCGGGGCGAGCCCCGCCCTACAAGCGATCGTGCGTTCTGATGATGCCATCACCAAAATGCACTGGTCTTCCCGCCACTGGCCCCGTGCGGGGGGACGTCGGGTGGGTGTTCAGCCCCCGGGGTAGCGGGGGCCGGGCGTCAGGCCGACCGCGGGGGCGCGGCTCGGGGCGAGTTCAAGGCCGGGGCGGGGGTCGAGGGGGGCCTCGGGGGCGACTGGGGCCAGGGG
>JBBIIA010000065.1:0-9574 GCA_037446775.1 Deltaproteobacteria bacterium | reverse complement strand
CTCGGTCGAGCGCTTCGGGGGTTAGGCCCGGGAGCATCGGCTCGCGGCCGTCTCCCCCTTCGACGGGTTGCGTACGCCGCGGGGTGACGCTCGCTCGGGTGGCGAGTGAGGGCCCCTCAGGGGGCGGCCCGGGCCCAGTCGAGCTCGTAGCGCGTGGCTCGGCCCTCGCCCGCCTGCACCAGGATGCTCAGGTCGGCGAGGGCCGTCAGGTCCCGGGTGGCGGTGACCTTCGAGGCGCCGGTCATGCCCCGGTACTTCCGGTTCGTCAGCCCGCCCTCGAAGCCCCCCGGCCCGGCCTCCAGAAGCCGGGTCACCGCCTTTCGCTGCCGCTCGTTCAGGTCCACAGCACTGAGCTGCTGCCAGAAGCGAGCCTTCGCCAGGGCCTTTTGCACCTCTTGGCCCGAGCGCTCCGCGGCCCGCCCCACGCACCCCAGGAACCACCCGAGCCATTCGGTGAGGTCGCCGTCGCCCTGCTGGGTCTCCTCGAGGATCCGGTAGTAGGCGTCGCGCTCGGCGTGGATCTGGGCCGAGAGGCTGTAGACCCGGCGGGGGCGCCCCTCCGCTTGAGCAAGCGCCATGTCCGCGAGGGCCCGGCCGACCCGGCCGTTGCCGTCCTCGAAGGGGTGGATGGTCTCAAACCACAGGTGGGCGACCCCGGCGCGGACCATGGCGACGAGGCCCTTGGACTCGCCCTCCCACCAGGAGAGGAACCGGGCGACCTCGCCGGGCACCCGCTCGGCCGGGGGCGCCTCGAAGTGGACCCGCTCCCTGCCCACCGGCCCCGAGAGGACCTGCATGGGGCCGTCGCGCCACTGGCCCACGCGGATCTTCGAGATGCCGGAGTACCCCGAGGGGAAGAGCGCCGCCTGCCAGCCGAGCAGGCGCTCGGGTGTCAGGGGCCGTTCCCAGCCGCGGGTTGCGTCCAGCAGCATCTCCACCAGGCCGTCCACGTGCCGAGGCGGCGGGGGAAGCCCGGCCGTGGCGAGGCCGAGGCGGCGCGCGACGGACGAGCGCACCGCGTCCCGGGCCAGGCGCTCGCCCTCGATGGCGGCGGTGGTGACCGCCTCCTCGACCAGCGCCTCGGCCTCCACCGCGGCCTGCTCCTCCCCGAGGCCGAGGGCGGCCACCGCCCCGAAGAGCCGCCCCTGGGCGTCACAAGCCTCGCTCAGGGGCGCCAGGAGCGCGCCGTCGTGCCAGCGAAACGCGGTCCAGGTGGGCAACTGCCACAGGTACCGGGTCAAGGCCACCTCCCCGGGCCATCGACGGCGCGCCCGGTGCGTTCGTGAACCGATTCGCCGCACGATACGGTGCGGCTCGTGAACCGATTCTAGGGGCAGATCGGTTCGCCGGCAAGGCCCTGGGTAGCCCCCTTCCGGAAACCCGAGCAGGGGGCGGGGCTGCGGCCAGTCTACCTCCAGCTCGTGGTCGGCTTCCGTGGCCTCGGCCGACCCGGGCACCGGCGGCGGTGCCGTCGACCGGACGGCGGCATGAGGCAGGACGTAATTACGCTTGGCCGAAAGGAGAGAGAGGAGGACCCTGGGCACCGCACCCAAGTGCTCACCGAGGAGGAGCGGCTCCGGCTGACCCACGCAGCCGCCGTCGACGCGCACTTCCGCCAGGGCGGGCGGGGTTCGTCTCGCTCCCCCCGCTGTGATCCCAACGCTCTCGGCCCACTTCTGCCGCCCCGCTGACGGCCGACCGCTCCCGCTTCCCGCATTCGCACCACCTCAAGGGTCTCCCGACCCCGGGTGGCAGTACCCTTGGCCAAAAGGCGCGAAGAGAACGAGCCCAAGACCTGAGAGGCTGACAAGGGAGGCGGGGCGAGCCCCGCCCTACAAGCTGGCCCGACGTCAAGAAGCGGAGCTTGTCGCGCCTCTGATACGCCGGCTGGTGATCCGCCCAGAAGCCGAGGCGGATGTGTGGGAGGCGGCCCGCTGGTACGAAGACCAATGGCAGGGCCTTGGCGCCGATTTCGTCGAAGAGGTCGATCGGAGCGGCTCGGGAGCGGCGCCGGATGCTCCGTGTTCGCCGCGCGAAGCCGGTGGCGCGAGGCCTCCATCCGGTAGCCAACGCCCGGCCCCTTCGGAAGGCCTGGGACTTCGCGTCGTTTGATCTGGGATGAGGAGGGCGGCGGGGCAAGCCCCGCCCTACGACCTGGTGCACCGGGCCGCCCCCGGGGCGAGGGGCGGCCGCGGAACGCGCATCCAGCATCCCGCCCCCCCGTCACTCCCCCGCGTACTCCCCCCGGGCCCGTAGCCGCTCCTTCTCCTCCTCCTGGAGGGCGTTGAAGGCGACCTTGCCCACCAGTGTCTTGGGGAGTTCGGCGCGAAACTCCACCTCCCGGGGGCAGCACCACTTGATCAGGTACTCCTGGCAGTGGGCGATCAGCTCGGCTTCCAGGGCGGCGCCGGGGGTCGCCCCGGGCTTCGCCACCACGAAGGCCTTCACCCGCTCCACCTGAGCCCGGTCGGGCACCCCCACCACGCAGGCGTAGTCCACCGCCGGGTGGCGCTGGAGCACCTCCTCCACCTGGCTCGGGTAGACGTTCATCCCCGAGGACTTGATCATCCGCTTGAGGCGCTGGCGAAAGTAAAAGAAGCCGTCCCCGTCGCGGCGCGCCAGGTCGCCGGTGTGGAGCCAGGTGCGGCCGTCCCCGTGGCGCCTGAGCACCCGGGCGGTCTCCTCGGGCTGGTCCAGGTAGCCGGCCATCACGGCCGGGCCGGAGAGGCAGATCTCCCCCTCCTCCCCCAGGGGCGCCTCCTCTTCGGTGCCGGGGGCCACCACCTTGGCGAGCATGTCGGGGAAGGGCACCCCCACGCTCCCCTCCCGGTACTCCCCGAGGGGCATCGCCATCACCGCGGTCACCGCCTCGGTGAGGCCGTAGCCCTCCAGGAGCTGGACCTCCCCGCCCCCGCGGCGCACGGCGGCCTCGAACGCCTCCTTTACCACCCGGGGCAGGGTGTCGGCGCCGCTAAAGGTCGCCCGCAGGCAGGAGAGGTCGGCCCGGGCGAAGGCGGGGCTGCGGCTCAAGGCGTCAAAGAGGGTCGGCACCCCCACCAGGAGGGTCGGGCGCTTGGCGCGGACCAGCTCGGCCACCGACTCGGGGGTGAACTGGGGCACCAGGATCGACTGACCGCCCCCCATTAGCGCGGCGTTGACGCACACCCCGAGGCCGAAGCCGTGAAAGATCGGCAGGATCGCCAGGATCCGGTCCCCCGGCCCGAGCCCCGCCCACGCCGACACCATCATCCCCTCGCTCACGAAGTTCCGGTTGGTGAGGAGGATGCCCTTGGGGGAGCCGGTGGTGCCGCCGCTGTACAGGATCACCGCGGGGTCGTCGGGCCCAGCGGGGGTCGCCGGGGCCCGGGGGGCCGGGGCGGTGAGCAGGTCGCGCCACCAGGTGACCGCGGGGTCCGGGGGGACCCGGGGGATCTTGCGCCCCTTGGTGAGGCGAAACCCCAGGGCCTTGGCCCAGGGGAGGTAGTCGGGGATGCGGGCGAGGAGGATGCGGTCCACGGGCACGGCGTCTACGGCCCGGCGCACCGCGCCGTAGAAGGCGTCGAGGGTGAGGACGAAGCGGCTGCCGCTCATCCGCAGGTACAGCTCGATCTCCTTGGGGGGCGACAGGGGGTGGATCATGCTCGCCACCGCCCCGAGCTTGTTCACGGCGTAGAAACAGACCACCCCCTGGGGGCAGGTGGGCATGGCCAGGGTCATCCGGTCCCCGGCCGCGAGGCCCAGGGCCGCCAGCCCGTCGGCGCAGCGGTCGATCTCGGCCAGAAGCGCCCGGTAGGTGGCGGTGCGGCCGAAGAAGTCGTAGGCGACCGCGTCGGGGAAGCGGCGCGCCGAAGCGGCCACGGCCTCGTACAGGCTCAGGTCGGGGTAGGTGAGGGAGGGAGGGACCGCGCCGTAGAACCGGAGCCACGGGTGGGGGGCAGCCATGGGGGCCTCCTGGCAGGGGTTGGGCGAACGCCCCGCAGGATACACGGGCCCGGCCCCCGAGAGCAGGGGGTCAGTGGACGGCGGGGGCTTCCTCCGGGCGGGCGCCCTCCTCCTCGCCGGCGCCGTGCTGGGCCAAGACCAGCACGATGGCTTCGGCCAGGCCCTGCTTGGCGGCGTCCTCGGTGGGCCCCCGGCCCGAGGCGCCGGGGATCTCGATGCAGTGCGCGACGTACCAGCCCCGGTCGCGCTCCACGATGGCGGTGTACTGGTGCTTCACCCGGGTCTCCTCCCCCCGAAGGGGAACTCGTTTGGTCATGGTTTCTCTCGGCCCCCACCATGGGGCGGGGAGCGGCGGTTGTCAACCGGCGCGAGGAGCTCCGCCAGGCGCGCGTCCTTGGCCGCCCAGAGGTCGTTCAGCCAGGTTTGGGCCCGCTGGCGGTACGCCTCGTCCTCCAGGTAGTTGCGGCCCACGACACCCTCGGGCACCGGCCGCGGGGTCACCTCGACCACCGCCCGGGGGATCTGCCCGGAGAGGAGGTGCCAGAAGGTCGGGGTCCCCCGCCCTTCCGGGTAGGCGATGGTGACGTCGAGCACCTCGGTCAACAAGTCCCCCATGGCCGAGAGCACGAAGGCCCCGCCGCCGGCTCGGGGCAAGAGCAGGTGCCGGTAGGGGGCACCCTGGGCCGCCCGCTTGGCCTCGGTGAACCGCGTCCCCTCGGGGAAGTTGATCACCGTCACCGGGGACCACCGGAACTTCTCGCACGCCCGGCGGGTGGTCTCCAGGTCCTTGCCTCGCAGCTCGGGCCTACGTTTGAGGAGCTCGCTCGAGTAGCGGCGCATGAAGGGGAAGTCCAGGGCCCACCAGGCGAGGCCGAGCACCGGTACCCACCGGAGCTGCTCCTTGAGGAAGAACTTGAGGAAGGGCGCCCGGCCCGAAAAGGCGTGCTGCAAGACGATGATGTCGGACCAGGAGCGGTGGTTGGCGAGCATCAGGTAGGAGCGGGCCGGGGACAGGCGCTCCACCGGGCCCCGGACCTCGATCTGGGTGCGGTGCAAGAGGGTCAAGGTGAGGCGGTTGCCCCGCACCCACCCCTCGGCGAAGCGGGTGATCAGCCGCGCGAGCCGCGCCCGGGGGCGCGCCCCGGGCGTGGCGAGCTTCACCACCGCCACCGCCAGAAGCGGCGTGGCAAAGAAGAGGGTGTTGGCCGCCGACAGGAGCACGGTCAGCACGCCCAGGAGCGGGGGCGGAAGAAAGCCGAGCACGGGACGCCTCTCAGGGGAACCGGTGGAGCTGGTTTCGCGGAATCAGGAGGAGCTTGCCCAGGAGCTGCCAGTCGTCCCCGGCCCGGGCCAGGCACGCGGCCCGCACCCGGCCGAGCACCGCCGCCGCCCGGGTGGTGCCCCAGAACCACTCGGCGAGGCTCCGGCTGTCCCGGGGCGGCCCGGGCTGGGCCCCCACCGCCTCCAGGTAGTAGGCCTTGAGGTCCTCGGCGGCCAGGCGCAGGGCGTGGGCGGGGGTGAGGTCCGGTACCGGGCTCGCCGGCTCCCCGTCGCCGGCCGCTGCCGCCACCACCTCGGCCACCGCCTCGGGGGAGAGCCCCAGGCTCGCCGCCACGGTGCGGCCCCGCCCCTGCACGGCCAGGTCGTACCACGGCCGGAGGCCCTGGACCTCCTCGGCGAACTCGGCCAGGAGCCGGGCCAGGGGGGTCTCGGGGGCGGCCGGCGGAAAGCTCACCGGGCACACCAGGGGCGTGGCCTCGGCGCCGCCCTCGGGGGCGTCCTCGGGGTAGTCCGCCAGGACCGGGCCCCGGGGCGCCTCCAGGAGCTCCAGGGCCGCCCGGAGCACCCTTTGCTGAAACGCCGCGTCGCCGGGGACCCCCAGGGGCCGCCCGAGCTCAAAGAGCACCCACAGGGCCCGGGGGGGCCGGATCGCCTCCGTGTGCTCCCGCACCAGGCTGATCTGGGTGGTGGGGATGCCCCCTTCTTCCAGGTAGTGTGCCAGCCCGCCCACGGCGCGCGTGCAGTTGGGTCAGACCGGCACCAGGAGCGCGCCGTCCACCCCGTCGGCCGCCAACAGGGGCGCCAGGCGCCGGGCCGCCCCCTCGAGCTGCCGGGGGTCGGTGGCCCCCATGAAGGAGTAGTGGTAGGCCGCGACGCTGCCGACCACCCCTTCGGCGGCCAGCTCCCGCAGGCGGGTCAGGGGGAAGACCACCTCGGCGTCCTGGACGAAGCCGGTCCGGTCGAAGTTCGAGGAGATGTGGCTCATGGTGAGGTCGGCCGCCGGGGTGTCCCCCGGGATCACCCGGTAGTCCCCCGCCCCCGGCCCGAAGGGGCGGTCGGCCCGGCGGTGGAGGCCGGCGGTGGAGACGATAGCCACCCGGCGCTCGGCCAGGGGGCGGCCGGGGACCCAGGGGGTCCCCGGGTAGGAGGGGCACGGGAGGGCCAGAAGGTGCGCCCGCTCCGCAGCGGGCATCCGGTCGAGGCGCGCCATGGGCATCCCTTTCGCGGCGAGGGAGTGGCCGCCGGGCCGCCGTCGGGCCCGGGGTCCCGGGAGGGTACCGGCAGGAGCGCCGGGGAGTCAACCGCGGGGGGCCCCGGGAGCCGGCGCCGGCGACGGCTCCGGGCCCGACGACCGGGGTTCTTGGCCAGGAGTACCGGATGTTCAGGATGCCGGATGCAGGCAGGCCCAAGAAATCCTGTCCATCCTGTTCATCCTGTCAAGAGGACCTCCCTCTCGGACCTCGACGGCCTGGGGGGGTGCCTCCCTAGGCCTCGGGATTCTGGGGCCCGGGGGCCAGCCCGTACAGGGCTTCGGCGTTTTGGGCCGCCACCCGGGCGAGGTCCGCCGGCGGGAGGCCGAGGCCCGCCAGGGCGACGAGCTCCCGGTCCCAGGCGTAGGGCAGGTTGCAAAAGTCCGAGCCGTACAGCACCCGGTCCAGGCGAAACCGCGTCAGGGGGGGCGGGACGATCCCCGGCAGGTACCCCGAGAGCACCATGGTGGTGTCGAGCCACAGGTGGTCAAAGCGTTCCTGGAGCCGGGCGTGGGCCTCGAACTCGTCCGCCCCCAGGTGGGGCACGCACAGCTTCAAGCCCGGGAAGTCCCGGAGCAGGGCCTCGGTCTTCTCGGCGGAGCAGAGCCGGTGGGGGTCGCACCGGTAGGCGGGGCTTCGGGGCTCGCGCCCGAGGTGGGCCACCAGGGGCACCCCCCGGTCCTGGCACGCCTGGCACACCTCGCGGAGCGCCTCGCCCCCCGGGTCGAAGCACTGGACGTGCTGGTGGAGCTTGACCCCAGCGAGGCCGAGGTCGAAGGCCTCGGCGAGGATCGCCGGGGCGCCCTCCTCCCCGGGGAAGACCGTGGCCAGGCCGGTGAGCCGGGGGTTGCCCCGCACCAGGTCGGCCACGTAGCGGTTGAGCCCCCGGGCCAGGCCGGGCTTGTGGGCGTAGTGCAACAGCACTAGGTGGTCGACCCCGCGGTCGAGCAGGAACGCCACGATCTCGGGGGAGGTGAGGCGGTAGCGGGTGGGCCAGCCGTGGGCGTCGAACCAGCGGCGCACGGCGTCGTGCAGGGCATCGGGAAAGACGTGGACGTGGGCGTCGATGACCCGGGGCAGCCCCGTCGGCACCCGATCGCCCTCGGGGTCGGTGAGCGCCGGCAGGGGGCGGGCCAGGGCGCCAATACCGGCGCCCTCGGGGGGGAGGCGGCTCACTTGTCCTGGTCGGTGCGCAGGACGGCCACGAAGGCCTCCTGGGGGATCTCCACCGAGCCGAACATCCGCATCTTCTTCTTCCCCTCCTTTTGCTTCTCCAAAAGCTTTCGCTTGCGCGAGATGTCGCCGCCGTAGCACTTGGCGGTCACGTCCTTGCGCAGGGCCTGGATGGTGGTCCGGGCGATGACGCTGCCGCCGATGGCGCCCTGGATCGGGATCTTGAACTGGTGGCGCGGGATCATCTCGGACAGCCGCTCGCAGTAGTGGATCGCCCGAACCCGGGCCTTCTCCCGGTGGACCAGGTAGGAGAGGGCATCGACCTTCTCGCCGTTGACCAGGATGTCGACCCGGACGATGTCGCTCGGGCGGTACTCGAGCTCCTCCCAGTCGTAGGACCCGTAGCCCCGGGTCACCGTCTTGAGCCGGTCGTGGAAGTCGAAGAGCACCTCGGCCAGGGGCATCTCGCTCACCACCTCGACCCGCCCCACCGCCAGGTAGTTCACGGTGACGCTGGCGGCCCGGTACTCCCGGCACTGGTCCATCACCGCCCCCATGTACTTCTCGGGGCACAAAAGCGTCGCCCGGATGAAGGGCTCCTGGATCTCCTTGATCTTCACCGGGTCGGGCCAGAAGGTGGGGTTGTCCACCTCGATCGCCTTGCCGTCGGTGAGGGTGATCTTAAAGAGCACCGAGGGGGCCGACAGGATGAGGGACATGCCGAACTCGCGGCTCAAGCGCTCCTGCACCACGTCGAGGTGCAACAGGCCCAAGAAGCCGCAGCGGAAGCCGTGGCCCAGGGCCGCCGAGGAGTCCTTCTGGTACACCAGGGCGGCGTCGTTGAGGGCGAACTTCTCCAGGGCCCGGGTGAGGTCCTCGTACTCGTCGGTGGAGACCGGGTACATGGAGGAGAAGACCACCGGCTTGGCGGGGCGGTACCCGGGGATCGGCTCGGCGGTGGGCCGAACGACCGTGGTGATGGTGTCGCCGATCTCCACGTCGCGGATGGTCTTGATGCCGGCGATGACGTAGCCCACCGCCCCCGCCGAGAGCTCCTCGCCCTTGATCCGCCCGAGGCGCATCAGGCCCACCTCTTCCACCTCGTGGTCCTTTTCGGTGTGCATGAAGCGGATCTTCTGCCCCGCCTTGAGCACCCCGTCCTTGACCCGCACCATCAGGATCGCCCCCCGGTAGGGGTCGTAAAAGGCGTCGAAGATCAGGGCCTGCAGGGGGGCCTGGGGGTCCCCCTGGGGGGGCGGCAGGTGGGTCACTACCCCCTCGAGCACGTCCTCGATCCCCAAGCCCTTCTTGGCCGAGATCGGCACCGCCTCAAAGGGGTCGAGGCCGAGGTCGGCGTCGACCTCTTCGCGCACCGCCTCCACGTCGGCCGCCGGCAGGTCGATCTTGTTGATCACCGGCAGGAGCCTGAGGTCGTACTCCAGGGCCAGGTACAGGTTGGCCACGGTCTGGGCCTCGACCCCCTGGGTGGCGTCGACCACCAGGAGCGCCCCCTCGCACGCCATCAGGGAGCGGCGCACCTCGTGGGAGAAGTCCACATGGCCGGGGGTGTCGATGAGGTTGAGCACGTACTCCCGGCCGTCCCGGGCCCGGTAGTTCAAGGTGATGGAGTTGGACTTGATGGTGATGCCCCGCTCCCGCTCGATGTCCATCGAGTCCAGGAGCTGGTCCTGGAACTCCCGAGCCGCCACCGCCCCGCACGCCTGGATCAGCCGGTCCGCGAGCGTGGACTTGCCGTGGTCGATGTGGGCGATGATGCAGAAGTTGCGAATGTGGTTCATGAACTCCGCCTGGCTCCGGGTGGTCGGGAACTGTGCATAAGACCACGGGGGGGGCGAACCCGTCAAGGCGCGGCGAGCCCTGGATCGGCGACCGCGGCGACGGGCCCGGGGAGCCCGCGCCTCACGGCA
>JBBIIA010000064.1:0-20699 GCA_037446775.1 Deltaproteobacteria bacterium | reverse complement strand
GCGACTTCGAGGCGGTCACGGGCAAGCGCCAAGACCCGTACTTCCGCCAGGCCCTGGGGCTCGACCAGGTCCCCTCGGCCGAGACGCTTCGTCAGCGCTGCGACGAGCACGCCCAGCGGCTGCGGGTCGCGGTCGCCCACGCGACCACGGAGCTGGTGCGCCGGGCCAAGGCGCCGGTGACCGGGCTTGCTACCGGGCACGTGCCGCTCGACTGCGATGTCACCCCGTTCGACAACTCCAAGACCCGCAAGGAAGGCGTGTCGCGCACCTACCAGGGCTACCACGGCTACGCGCCCATCGGCGCCTACCTCGGGCTCGAGGGCTGGTGCCTGGAACTGGAGCTGCGGCCCGGCAGCCAGCACTCCCAGAAGGACTTCCTCCCCTTCCTGCGCCGGGTGCTCTACCGGGCCCGGCGGCTCATCGGTCCCGAGCGGGCGCTGCTCGTGCGGTTGGACAGCGCTCACGATGCCCAGCAGACCCGGGTCGAGTTGGCCAACGCCAAGGCCACCGACTGGATCGTCAAGTGGAACCCTCGCAAGCAAGACGTTGAGGCGTGGTGGCAGCGGGCCGAGAAGGAGAAGGCCGTCACCGCGGATCCCACAAAGCCCGGCCGGCGCACGGCGCTTCTGGACGAAACCATCGCCTGCGAACAGGACGGCCGCACCTACGCCTTCCGGCGGTTCGTTCGCCTGACGGAGCGCACGGTGGACCACAAGGGGCAGCGCCTGCTCTTGCCGGAGTACGAGCTTGAGGGCTGGTGGACCAGCCTCGAGCTTCCGGCCGCGCAGGTGATCGAACTCTACGCCGACCACGCCACGGCCGAACAGTTCCACAGCGAGCTCAAGACCGACCTCGACATCGAGCGGCTGCCGTCGGGGAAGTTTGCCACCAACGCGCTGATACTCGCCCTAGCGGGGCTCGCCTACAACATCTTGCGGCTCATCGGCCAGATCGGGCTTTTGGGCGACTGGGCGCCGGTGCGTCACCCGGTCAAGCGCCGCCGACTCAAGACGGTGATGCAGGAACTGATGTACCTGGCGGCCCGGGTGATCCGCAGCGGTCGGCGGCTGGCGCTGCGGTTTGCGAGCCACTGTCCGGCGTTTCGGGCCTTCGAGGTCGTGTATGCCCGGCTTCGCCCCAGGGTAGGGCCCCGTCGGGCCCCGAAATCGCCTGGCTCGTGCCGCAGGACCGGCGGGGACCGGTGCGCCCAGCATCCGTCGGGGGACCCAAGTTCGCAACCATGGTTCTCGTTTTCTTATCAAAGAGCGACCGTACTGGATAACGATGCCGTAGAATCGGGCCGCCAATCCCTGAGCAATCTCGACGCACCAGCGGGGATATCGCCCTTCCCGCCGGGCGCAACGGGTCTCAGGCCGGCCGGCTCACGGATTCAGGTCCAGGAGAACACACGCGAGTAATTTTGCCACAACTCCAATTTGCTCGCCGGTGACCGGCGTCCAGGTCGAGGGGCGAGGAAGGCGAAGGGGACAAGCGATCCGTGCGTCAAGTGGATAGCCCCCTGTTCCGAGGTCGCGGTGGGCCCCCCTGGCTGGCGCGCCAATAGTGAGTGACAACCGAGCGCCACCTTTGGTATCAAAATGCGTCGGATCCTCCGCCCCTTGGCGGAAACCCACCCGGGGCGCGCTGGGCGCGCCGTGCCGGAGCGCTCTTGCGAGGTTGCTCGATGCATCGTCGGTCCATCGTCCTGCTCGTCACCTGGTTCGCCCTGCTCGCCGGCGTCGCCGCCGCCCAGGGCTTGCCCCCGGGATTCCAGCTTCCCCCCGGGGTAACCCTCCCACCCGGCATCGACGTGGAGAAGCTCCTCAAGGAGCGCGGGGGCAAGCCGACGGCCGCCGAGACGGCGCCCCAGGTGGTGCCCGTGCCCGTAGCCGTCCCGGCCGCGCCGCCCCCCGTGGTGGCGGCGCCCACCGCTGGAGAGGCAGCCGACCGGGCGCCGAAGGTTCCGGAGCCCACCCCACCCGAGACCCAGCGCGTCCGCGACCTCCTGGCCGAAATCCGGGCCGCCTCGGCGCCCAAGGCCGACGAGGATCTTCCGATCTTCGGCTTCAATCTCTTCGACGGCACCGCCCCGTTCCAGGCGCTGCAGGGTGCGGCGGTCCCGGATCGCTACGTCCTCGGCCCGGGCGACCAGGTGCGGGTGACCGTGTGGGGGCGGTTTGACGCCGAGTACCTGCTCACCGTGGACAACGAAGGCAAGGCGGTCTTTCCCAAGGTGGGCCCCGTGCAGCTTGGGGGCCTCACCTACGCCAAGGCCCGGGAGAAGCTCGTCGCCACCGCGGAGTCCATCACCGGGTTGAGCGCTTCGGTGGCCATGGGCACCACCCGCACCGTCCAGGTGTTCGTGGTCGGCGAGGCCCGCAAGCCCGGCACCCACACCCTGCCTCCCTTCTCTACGGTGCTTCACGCCGTCCTCTCGGCCGGGGGGCCGACCCCCCTGGGGTCCCTGCGCCGGGTGGAGCTGCGCCGGGGAGGCCAGGCCACGGCGACCTTGGACTTGTACGGGTTCGTCCTGCGGGGCGAGGTCGAAGGCGACCGCCCCCTGAACAACGGGGACGTGGTGGTGGTCCACCGGGCGAACACCAAGGTCTGGGTCCAGGGCAAGGTAAAGCGGCCCGCGGTTTACGAGCTGCGCTCCGGCGAAGGGCTACGCACCGCCCTCGCCTACGCGGGTGGCTTGCAGCCCGACGCGTTCGGGGGCCGCCTGCAGGTTGAGCGCGCCGACCAGAACCGGGCCCGCACGGTGCTCGACGTGGCGCTGCGGGACCTCGGCGGGGACTTCACCCTCCAGGACGGCGACACTGTCCGGGTCTTCCCCCTCAAGCCCGAGATCGAGAACCGGGTGGGGCTCTTCGGCCACGTCTTTCAGCCCGACACCTACGCCTTCACCCCGGGGATGCGGGTATCCAATCTCGTTCGCTCTCTGGATGAACTAAAGCCAGAGGCGGAGCTCTCCTACGCCGTCATCCTGCGGGAGGAGGGGCCGGATCGCGCCAAGGTCACGGTGCCCTTCCACCTCGGCGCGGCCCTCGACGGCTCCGACCCGGCGGCGAACCTAGCGCTCAAGGCCCGGGACGAGGTCCACGTCTTCTCGCGCTACCAGTTCCGCCCGGCCCTGCGGGCCAAGGCGGAGGGCGAGCTGCGAGATCCCGGCACCTACCGCTACGAGCGGGGCGCGCGGGTAGCCGACTTGATCCGCCTCGCCGGCGGCCTCACCCCCGACGCCCTGCTCGCCCGCGCCGAGCTCCTGCGTTACCTGCCGGATCGCTCCCGGGCCCTGCACCCGGTGGACCTCGGCCGGGCCCTGTCCGGCGAGGCGGCGCACAACCTCGAGCTTCAGGACGAGGACACCCTGATCGTCCACTCCCTCAAGGGGCCGGTCCCCGAGCTGACGGTCTCGGCGGCCGGGGAAGTGAACCGCCCGGGCGGCTTTGCCCTTACCGCCGGCATGCGGGTAGCGGACCTCGTCATCCGGGCCGGGGACCTCACCAAGGATGCCTACCGGGAAGAGGCTCACGTCTTTCGCACCGACCCCCGGACCAAGGAGGTCTCCTTCCTCCGCTTCCACCTGGCCCAGGCCCTGGAGGGGGGGGCCGAGCAGAACCTCCCGCTCCAAGATCAGGACCGGGTGGTGGTGTACTCGGCCCGCACCCTGGCGATCCCCCGAGCGGTGTCGGTGGCTGGCGAGGTGAAGAAGCCCGACTCCTACCCCCTGGGGGACGGGATGCGGGTGGCCGACCTGGTGCTCAAGGCCGGCGGCCTCACCAAGGATACCCACCTGGGGGAGGCCCACCTGTACCGCACCCAGCCCCAGACCAAGGAGGTGACGATCCAGGTCTTTGCCTTGGGCAAAGCCCTCGGGGGCGACCCGGCGGAAGACCTCCTCCTGCAGGACGGCGACCGGGTGGTCCTCCACTCCGCCTACGAGTACGCGCCCGCGCAAAAGGTGTACGCTTCGGGCTCCATCAACAAGCCCGGCGAGTACCCCTACGCCACCAACATGCGGGTGCGCGACCTGGTGCTAGTGGCCGCCGGGCTCAAGGAAGAGGCGTATCGGACCGAGGCCGAAATCGTGCGCAGTGCCGTGGTGGACGGGGAGATCGTGGAGGTGGCGACGATCCCGGTCCCCCTGGCCCAGGCCATGGTCGGCAAGCCCGAAGCCAACCTCGAGGTGAAGCCCCACGACAAGCTGTTCGTGAAGCGGATCCGCGAGTGGCGGGAGGCCGCCACCGTGGTGGTGGATGGCGAGGTTCAGTTCCCCGGCACTTACGCCGTAGCCAAGGGCGAGACCCTCTCGAGCGTGCTGCGGCGCGCCGGGGGCTACACCCCCGAGGCGTACCTGCGGGGCGCGGTGTTCACCCGGGAGAGCGCCCGGGTCCTGCAGCAGAAGCGCTTTGACGAGCTCGCCGAGCGCCTACAGCAGTCGGTGCTCCGCGCCTCCGGCGAGGAGGCGCAAGCGGCCCTCACCCCCGAGGACCTGGCGGCCCAGAAGCAGTACCTGGCGGCCCAGGAGATCTTGCTGAAGAAGCTCCAGACCGCCAAGGCCACGGGCCGCGTCGTCCTGCGCCTGCCCGCCCTGGAACAGCTGCCGGGGAGCGCCTGGGACGTGACCCTGGAGCACGGCGACACCCTGACCGTGCCCCCCAGGCCCCAGACCGTGGCGGTGGTGGGGAGCGTCTACAACCCCACCAGCCTCCTGTGGGATTCGGGCGAGCGGCGGGTCTCCCGCTACCTGGCCCTCACCGGCGGCCCCACCCCCGAGGCCGACGAAAAGGAGATCCACGTCGTCCGGGCCGACGGGACGGTGGAGAGCACCAAGAGCCTCAAGGGGGCGAGCTGGTGGTCCCGGGGGATCGCCAGCCTCGAGCTCGATCCCGGGGACTCGGTGCTGGTCCCCCAACGGGTCATCCGCCCCAACTACATGCGCGACGTCCGCGACATCACCCAGATCCTGTACCAGATTGCGGTGACGGCCGGTGTCGCGGTCGCCCTGTTCTAGCCCAAGCGAGCGCCCATGACCGATCCGACCACGCGCGGCCTCCCCGTACCCCCGCCGGGGGCGCCCCCGTTCTACCCCCCCTACTGGCCCGCCCCCGAGGGGGACGAGATCAGCCTGCTGGACCTGCTCGACGTCCTCAGGCGGCGCCGCAAGCGGATCGCGGCGGTGACCTTCGCGGGCACCGCCCTCGCCGTCGCCTACGCGCTCCTGGCCACCCCCATCTACCGGGCCCAGGCGGTGATCGCTCCCCCCAGCCAGACCCGAGGGGGCGGGGGGGCCGCCGCGGCCCTGGCCGCCTTCGGCGGGTTGGGCGCCGAGCTCGCCGGCTCCCTGGGGTTCGGCTTGGCGAGCGCGGATGCCAACCGGATCGAGGCGCTCCTCAAGAGTCGGCGGGTCCTCGAACGGGTGGTCGCGAAAAACGACCTCCTGCCGATCCTGTTTGAGAAGACGTGGGACGCCGCCAAGAAGACCTGGACCGTGGAGGACCCGAAGGACATCCCCAACTTCTGGGACGCCGAGAAGAAGCTCGAGAACATCTACCGGGTCAAAAACGACCTCAAGACCGGCGTTTTGCAGGTCTCCTTCGACTGGAAGGACACCGCCGTGGCCAAGCAGGTCCTCCAGTCCTTTCTCGCCGAGCTCGCCCTGGTGGTCCAGGAGGACGAGCTCAAGAAGATCGAGGCGAACCGGAAGTTTGCCGAGGAGCAGCTCGGCCTCACCCGGGACCCCGTGGTGATCGCCAAGCTCCAGGGCCTGCTCTCGGAACAGGTGGAAAAGGCCATGATGGCCCGCAGCCTGGAGCAGCTCGCCTACATCCTGATCGATCCGCCCGCGGTCTCGGACCAGAAGGTGAAACCCAAGCGGGCCCTGATTGGGGCCCTGGGCCTCATGGCGAGCGGCTTGTTGGGGGTCTTCTCCGCGTTCGGGGCAGAGTGGCTGGCCAACGCCCGCCGGGGCCGGAGCGGCGGCGAGGGCTGAACCCGGAGACGGGGCGCCCGGGGGACCGTGGGTGCCGACCATTTGTCGATACCGTCTAGACTGTGTAGACTCTGGCGAGCCGCCATCTCGCCGGGGAGCCGCTGACTATGGCCGTCCTGCACGAGCAACTCCAAGACCTCGCCAGCCAGTACCAGCTGACGGCGATCTACGCGTTTGGCAGCCGCGCCGCGGAGGTCGAGGCACACGTTCGGGGCACGGCGCGGGTCGATCCAGCCGCGCCCTCGGACCTCGATGTCGGGGTCCAGCCCCGACGGGGGATCCGCCTGGACCTCGATCAGAAGGTGCGGCTCACCTTCGCCCTGGAGCGGCTCTTCGGGGTCTCCCGGGTCGACCTGGTGGTCTGCACGGAAGCCCCCCCCTTCTTGGCCCAAGAGGTCGTCTCCGGCCAACTTCTGTGCTGTACCGACCGCGACGAGCAGGCGGAATACGAACTCTACGTCCTGCGCCGCGCCGGCGACCTGGCCCCCTTCGAGTACGAACGGCGCCGTCTGATCCTAGAGGAGGGCGGGCATTGACCCCCTCCCAGTTGCGCGAGAAGGTGGTCATCGAGCGGGCGGCCTGGGTCCGCGCCATGTTGAGCGGTCTCGCGGACCTGCCGCTCGGCACCGAGCGAACGTTCCGCGAGGACCCTCGAAACGCGGCCGCCGCCGAGTCCTATCTGCGGAGGGCGCTGGAAGCCCTGCTCGACCTCGGCCGACACATCCTGGCCAAGGGCTTCGGCATCGCCGCGGCGGAGTACAAGCAGATCGCGCGACTGCTGCAACGGCATGCCGTTCTCGATGAGAACGAAGCCGATCTGCTCGAACGGATGGCTGGCTACCGCAATCGGATGGTTCACTTCTACCAAGAGGTCGGGGAGAAGGAGCTCTACGAGCTGTCCACCCGCCGGGCAAACGACATCGAGGGGCTCCTGGAGCGGATGCTGGCCTGGATTCGGAGCAACCCGGACCGCATCGACCACTCCCTGTAGCCGGGGACGCTCGGAGCGCCCCGCGGCCTCCAACCCCACCCCACTCGTGCGATCTTGCGCTTCTCGTGCCTGCACCGTGGCCTCGTGGCGCCTTCGATCGTCCAGCCCCTCCTGCCTAGAAACCCTAGAGGGGCCCAAGCGGACCGACCGGTCGTGCCTAGCCGGCCCGAGGCGCCTCCCTAGGGCGCCGCCTAGGGCTCGGCCCCCGGGGCGGCGATGCCCCGGCGCAGGAGCAGGGAGCCGTCCTGCCGGTGGAGGTCGACCACCGCCAGGCGGTAGCTCACCACGGCCTGGGTCTCGGCGAGCTCGCTCTGGAGGAGGTCGCGCTGGGCCTGGGCCACCGCGAGGCTGGTGGACTTGCCGACGCGAAAGCGCTCGGTCTCGCCCCGGAGCTTCTCGGCCTGGAGTCGGCGGGTGGCGGCGGTGGCCGCGACCTGCGCCTGGAGGCGCTGCGCTTCCAGGTGGGCGGTACGCACGTCGACCTGGGCGAGCTGGGTCAGGTTCGCCAGCGCCTCCTGGGCCTGGCCCCGGGCCAGGGTCGCCCGCCGCTCGGCCGCCCCGGCGGCCCGGTTGCCCCAGGGCAGCTCGCCGGACAGCCCTACCCCCAGGTCGTACCCGTCCCCCCCCAGGTCGGCCAGGGCCCCCCCGAAGGAGCCCGCGTAGCCGCTCTTGCCCAGGGTTACGAAGGCGTCGAGCCGAGGGAGCACGCCGTTTCGGGTCTTGACCACCTCCAGGTCGCCCCGGCGCACCTGAAGCCGCGCCTGGTTCAGCTCGGGCCGCTGGGACAGGGCCAACCCCACGTGGTCCTCCACGTCGTCCACGCCCCCCTCCGGGGCGGACGGCGCGTCGAGCACCTCTACCTCCCGGTGCCACGGGGACCCCCCGGGGGGCGAGAGCAGGCGCAGGAGGGTGAGGCGGGCTACCCCGAGGCGGCTGCGGGCGTCGATGTCGCCCTCCCGGCGCAGGGCCACCTCCGCTTCGGCCGCCACCCGTTCGACCTCGGCGAGCTGACCCACCCGAATCCGCTCCTCGGTCTCGGCGAGCCGCTCCTGGGCCAGCGCCAGGGACGCCGCTACGATTTCTCCCTGCCGCCGGGCCAGGGCGTAGGCCCAGCACGCCTCTTCGGTCTGGGCCACCAGGGCCTCGGCGAAGCCCCGGAGCTCGTACTCCGAGGCCCGGGTATCGAGGCGCGCCTGCCGAAGGCTCGCCAGGTTGGCCCCGGGGCCGACGCCCTTCAGCAGCGCCTGGGTGACGGTGAGGCCGAGCCGGGCCGCGTCGCCTCCGGGGCCGTCGGCGAGTTGCCCGGCGACGCCGAGTTGGACCGCGGTGCCGCCGGGCAGGCGCCCCTCGGCGGACACGGAGAGGTCGCCGCCCCGGGCCGTGCCGCCCGCGGCCCCCCGTTGCCACTGCCGCGAGGCGCCGGCCGAGAGCACCGGGTCGAAGGCGGCCCGTTCCCGCTCCTCGGCGGTCCGGGCCAGGGCCGGCCGGTGGCGCTCCACGGCAAAGGCCCGGCTGTGCCGAAGGGCCAGGAGCACGGCCTCGTCTACGGTGACCCGCAGGGGGCCCTCGTCGGTTGCCAACGCAGCCTGGGGGACCGGGGCCGGCGGTGCGAAGGGGCCCGGGTTCCCCGCCCCCGGCGGTGCCACCCGGAGCTGCCGCCCCCCGCAGGCGCCGAGCAGCAGCGCCGCCCCGGCGAGGAGCGTCGCCGCCCCCCGGATCTTGCCGGGCCAACCGCCGGGCGCCAGCCGTCTACCGCGTGTCTTACTCATGTCGCAACGCCTCGATGGGGTCCAGGCGGGACGCCTGCCACGCCGGGTACAAGCCGAAGAAGACGCCGACGCCGGCCGAGACCCCCAGGGCCAGGAGGGCGCTCGGCCACTCGACGATGGCCGGCAGGGGCGCGAAGCGCGGGACCACCGTGGCCAGGCCGATGCCGAGGCCGAGCCCGATGGCCCCTCCGAGGCCGCTGACGATTACCGCCTCGATCAGGAACTGGAGCAGGATGTGCCCCTCCTTGGCGCCGATCGCCTTGCGCACCCCGATCTCCCGGGTCCGCTCGGTCACCGTGACCAGCATGATGTTCATGATCCCGATCCCCCCCACCAGGAGCGAGATGGCGGCGATGCCCCCGAGGAGCCACTTGAACACCCCGGTCGCCTCGGTGGCGCCCTGGCGGATCTCGGCCAGGTCGGTGATGCGGAAGTCGTCCTCGACCCCGGGTTGCAGCCGGTGTCGCTTGCGCAGGAGCTCGGTGAGACCAGCCTTGACCGCTTCGAGGTCGGCTCCCTCGGCGGCCTTGATGTCGATGCCTCGCAGGTAGCTGACTCCCAGCAGCTGCTGCATGGCGGTGGTGTAGGGCACCAGAACCCGGTCGTCGGGGCTCCCCCACCCCTCGCCCTTGGCCCGGGTGAGGCCGAGCACCCGGAAGTTGATGCCGTTGATCTTGAGCGTCTCCGCCACCGGGTCGCTGGCGCCGAAGGCCTCCGCGGCCACCGTGGGGCCGATCACCGCCACCCGGGCCATGCGATCCACCTCCCCCTCGGTAAAGGCCCGGCCCCGCGCGATCTCGACCTCCCGCAAGGCAAAGTAGGACGAGGCGGTGCCAAAGACGCTGGAACGGGTGTTCTTGCCGAAGTACTTGAGCTGCACGGTGGCGCTCACCCCCGGCGCCACCAGGGCCACCCCCTCCACCTCCCGGGCGACCGCCAGGGCGTCCTCCACGGTGAGGGTTTGCTGGGCGCCGGTGATCACCCCGCCGAAGCCCCGCTGGGCCGGGCTGACGATAAGCACGTTGGTGCCCATGGCCGCGAAGCGGTCCAGCACCTGCTTCTGGGCCCCGGTCCCCAGGGCGAGCATGGCGATCACCGCCCCGACGCCGATGATGATGCCGAGCATGGCCAGAAAGGACCGGAGCTTGTTCGCCACCAGGCTCCGCAGGCCGACCTTGAGGATGGCCGGGAAGAGCAGGGCGAGGCCGGCGGTCTTGGGGTACGTCTCGGTGGGAGTCGGGGGGCAGGGGGGGGCCTCCGCCGTCCCCGCCCCCTCCAGCACCCGGCCGTCCTTGAGGTGGAGCTCCCGCCGGCAGTGGCTGGCCACGCTCGGGTCGTGGGTCACCAGGATCACCGTGCGCCCGCTGGCGTTGAGCTGCCCGAAGAGCTCCAGGATCTCGGCCCCGCTGCGGCTGTCGAGGTTGCCGGTGGGCTCGTCGGCCAAAAGGATCGCGGGGTCGGTCACCAGCGCGCGGGCGATGGCGACCCGCTGGCGCTGGCCCCCCGAGAGCTGGTTCGGCGCGTGACGCACCCGGTCCCCCAGCCCCACGGTCTCCAGGGCCTCCCGGGCCCGGGCCCGGGCGTCGCTGCGGCCGGCGTAGACCAGGGGGAGCGCCACGTTGTCCAGGGCCGAGAGGCGGGGCAGCAGGTTGAAGCTCTGGAAGACGAAGCCGATGCGGCGGTTGCGCACCTCGGCCAGCCGCCCCGAGGACATGCGGGAGACGTCCTCCCCGGCCAGTACGTAGGAGCCCCGGTCGGGCCGGTCGAGGCACCCCAGGAGGTGCATCAGGGTGCTCTTGCCGCTGCCCGAGGCGCCGAGGATGGCCACCATCTCGCCCTCGGCGATGCGGCAGTCCACGTCGTCTAGCGCCAGGACCGCGGCCTCGCCCACGGTGTAGCGCTTGACCAGGCCCCGGGCCTCGATCAGGCACGCCATCAGCGCCGTCTCCCCCCCATCAGGAGCGGGTTCCCGGGCCCCCGGCTCCCGGCCCACTTGCCCCCGGCGTCGCCCGTGCGCAGGAGCACCGTCTCCCCTTCGGCGAGGCCGCTCACCACCTCGACCCGCTGCCCGTCCCCCACGCCGACCGTCACCGGCCGCTCCGCTCGGGACCCGTCGGCCGCCACCACCGTCACCTGGGGGCGGCCCCCCTGGCGCACCACGGCGTCGGCGGGGACCAGCAGGGCGTCGTCCACCCGGGCCACCACGATCTCCACCGTGGCGGTCATCTCGGGCCGCAAGAGGCTCTTCTCGGGGGAGACGACCTCGATCTTCACCTCGAAGGTCACCACGTTGGAGACGCTGACGCCCCGCGGCGCGATCCGCACCACCGCGCCGTCGAAGCGCCGACCCGGGTAGGCGTCCACGGCGACCTCGGCGGGCTGGCCCACCCGGACCCGGCCGATATCGGCCTCGTCCACCGAGGCGAGCACGAACATGCGGCTCAGGTCCGAGAGGGTGAGGACGGTGGTGCCTCCCCCCACGTTGGAGATCGGAGAAGAGATCAGCTGGCCGACCTGGACCGAGCGGGCCGTCACCACCCCGTCCATGGGGGCCGTGACCCGGGTGTCGGCGAGGCGCTGGCGAGCCACCTCCAGGGCGATCCGGTCCCCCTCGGCCTGGGCCTCGGCCACCCGGATCGCCTGGCGGGAGAGCTCCAGGGCGCGTTCTCGAGCGGCGAGCTCCTCGGGTGTGGCGGCGGCGGCGAGCAGGTCGGCCCCCGCCTGGGTGGCGGCGGCCCCGGCGGTCTCCGCCTCCTCCCGGCTCGCCAGGCCTCGGCCCAGGAGCTCCCGGAGGCGGTCCGCTTTGGCCCGGGCGTCCGCGGCCCGGGCGCGGGCGGAGGCCAGGGTCGCCTCGGCCCGCTGCCGGTCCGCGGCGAGGTTCGCCCGGTCCAGGGCGAGGCTCTCCCGGGCGCTGACCAGCTTGGCCTCCGAGGCAGCCAGGGCGACCTCGGCCCGGCGCACCGAGCGCTCCTCGTC
This sequence comes from Deltaproteobacteria bacterium, assembly GCA_037446775.1. Taxonomy (GTDB): domain Bacteria; phylum Desulfobacterota; class Deferrisomatia; order Deferrisomatales; family JACRMM01; genus JBBIIA01. Next base: position 8,968 of record JBBIIA010000064.1, on the reverse strand, counting down.
GACGGGGTCGAGCTCCAGGAGCAACTGTCCCTTGCGGACCCCTTCGCTCACATCGAAGGGGAGCCGCACCACCTCGCCGCTCGCCTTGCCCTTGATCTCCACGTCGAGGTTCGAGACCACCCGGCCGTCGGAGGCCACGCTGTCCACCACGGCCCCCCGGGAGACCCGGGCCGTGGGCTCGGGGTCTGCTTCCTCGGCCGTCTGGGGCCGGCTCTTCCAGTACCACGCCCCGCCGGCCAGGGCGGCCACGGCGACGGCGATCCAGAGCCACTTCTTCACGGGGTCCTCCTGGGGGGGGCGGTGGCGGAAGGCGCTTCGGGGGGAAGGCTACCAGAATGCTCGTCGCGGCGGCCAACCGAGACCGGAGAGGACAGGATACCCCGGCGCCCGGGGGACGGGGGTCAAGAGAGGGCAGGTGGCAGTAAAGTTTCGTAAAGGGAAGGGCCGGCTAGGCCGGGAAGCGGCCCGCCTCCTGCCAGGACCGCCGGGGAGAGGTGGAGAACACCCGGGGCAAGATGGCGTGCGGCGCCTGCCACCCGGGGGCGGAGGCCCGCCACGGGGAGCCCAGGCCTAAGCCCCCCAAGGGCTGACGAAGACCCCTACGAAGCGCGCTATCCGGCCCCCGGCCCCGGGACCACGTACCCCGTCCCCTGTATCCCGTACCGCGGTCCACTGACTACGGACCACTGACCACTGACAACCCCTACACCTTGAACCAGTGGACCATGTCCTCGAGCTCGGCGGCGAGGTGCGACAAGCCGTCCGCCGCCGTTCGCACCTCCGCGAAGGAGCCCCGGAGCTCCCGGGTTACGCCAGCGATCTCCTCCATGGTGCGGGACACGTCCTGGCTGACGGCAGCCTGTTGCTGGGACGCGACCGAGATGTGCTGCACCATCTCGGTGACCGACCCGACGTTGGTTCCGATGCCTTCGATGGCCCCCAGGGTCTGGCGCAGGTGACCGAGCACCCCGTCCACGGCGCGGCGCTGCTCCTGCATGACTCCCACCGACCGGTCTACACCCCCCTGCATGGTGCGCACCGTCGCGGCGATCTGGCCGGCCGCCACGGCGGTCTTCTCGGCGAGCACCCGCACGTGGTCGGCGACCACCGCGAAGCCCCGCCCCTGGGCGCCGGCGCGGGCCGCCTCGATGGAGGCGTTGAGCGCCAACAGGTTGGTCTGGTCGGCGATGTCCTCGATCAGCTCCACTACGGTGTGGATCTCCCGGGACTGCTGGCCGAGGGCCTCCACCGCGCTAGCCGCCTCCTTTACCCCCTGGGCGAAGCGGGCCAGCTCCTGGCTGGTGGCGTCCATGGCGGCCTTGCCCTCCTCGGCGGTCCGGCGCATGGCGAGGGCGGCGTCCGAGGCGTGGGCGGTGTTGTGGGCCACGTCGTTGTTGGTCGCCGACATCTGGACCATGGCGGCGGCGGACTGCTCGACCCCTTCGCCCTGGCGCTCGGCGCCGTGCTCCAGCGCCACCGAGGTGGCGGAGAGCTCCTCGGCGCTGGCGGCGAGGCTCTCGGTGGCGCCCCGGATGCGGGCCACCACGCCGCGCAGGTTCTCCACCATGGCTCCCATGGAGGCGAGCACCCGCCCCACCTCGTCGTCCGCGGCAGGGGGAAGGTCGCTGGTCAGGTCTCCCGCCGACACCCGTTCCGAGACCGCCAGGAGCCGGCCCAGGGGGCCCGAGATGGACCGGTAGATCCACACCCCGAAGCCCACCCCGAGAAGCGACGCGAGCACCCCCAGGGTTGCCACCGTGACGGTGGCCGCCCGGGCGATGCCGTCGACCGACTCCACCGAAGCCTGTTGTTCGCCTTGCGCCTCCTGGAGAATGAGCTTGCCCTCGGCGGCCTGGGCCTGGACCAGCGCCCGCAGCTTGTCCATGACGGCCGCGGCCTGTTCCCCCATGGCGAACTTGCGCCGAAGCTTGCCGTCCAACCCCTCGGGGCCGAGCAGGGTGTCTCGCACCGCGGCGATGGCGGCGGACGCTTCGGCGAGTTTCCCGAGCTCGGCCTTGGCCCCGAGACCCTTGAGGGCGCCGGTCAACTGGGCTTCGGCCCGGGCCAGTTTGGTCAGGGTCTCCTCGAGTTGCCCCGCGCTGCGGTCCAGGTCCGCCGGGGCCGCCGCGGTGAGGAAGCTCTGGGTGATGCCCTCCAGGGCCACCCCCAGGGCCGCCATCTCGGAGTTCGCCGACAGCCCCGCCACGGCGGTGGACGCCCGGGTCGAGAAGCCCTTCTGCTTGGAGTAGAGCTCCGAGAAGGTCTGGTTGCCCTGGTCGGCGAGCTCCTCCAACTGGTCCATGACCCCGTCGTAGGCGGCGCCCGCCTGCTGGAGCTTGGCCCCGAGGCCCTCCTGGCCGCGCAGGCGGCTCGCCTCCTCGAGGCGGGCGAGGAACGCTTCCACGGTGGCGCGCACCTTCTCTTCCCGCTTGATGTACCCGTTTTGCAGGGCCCGGCGGCTGAGGGAAGCGAAGGTTTTCGCCCAGTTCGCCGGGACCTCCTTCTGTTGCAAGGCGAGGCCGGCGATCTGGAGGTCCTTGAGGGTGGTACGCAGGGTTTCGATGCTCCGCAGGTCTTCGGAGAGCCGCTGGCCGGCTTCCACGGAACCCACGTAGTGTTTGGACTGATCGGCCTGGAGGGCGGCCACCCGGGTCTCCAGCGCCCGCAGCTCTTCGCCGGCTTCCCGCAGTCGCTCCGCCGCTGCCGCTGCCGCCGCTGCTGCGGCCCCCTCGGCGTTCACCCGGTGCCGGGTGGCCGAGGCGAGTTCGCCGTGCAGGGTGGCGAGGTCGGCGGCGGTTCCCCGGTCTTCCCCCGAGAGCCGGCCGAGCTCGAGCTCCGACGCGGCCACCGCCGCCACGGCGGCCCGGGTGCTCGCGTCGTTGGCCTCGACCTCCTGCGGATCCCGGGATTCTCCCAATTGCACCAGGTGGGTGGTGGCCGCTTGGACGTCCCGCTGAAGTTCCAGGGTGCGGGTCTGGACGGGGGTGCTCCGTTCGGTGAGGAGCCGCAGTTTGGCCCGCACGAGCTGGATGCTTACCAGGCTGGCGGCCGCCACCGTGGCGGTGACGGCGGCGACTAGCACCGTGTTGGCGATGAGTTTGGCGCGGATGGTCACGGGGGCCTCCGAGGGATCTTCACGTGGGGAGCCGGGGCGCGCTGTCACGAAGCGACAACGATTCTTATCGACCAGAGGCCCCAACGCTTGACCAAAAAATCACGAGATTGCCCCGTTTTTCGCGTGATAGCCGGAAACCATACGCCGGGCGCGGCATCTAAAGCCGCGACCGGTGGGGGGCGATACGTTGGGTCGCCCCGTTCTTTCACGTGAGAGGAGAAGACATGGCACGGAAAACCCAGGGAATTGCCGCCGTGGCTGCGCTGGGCGCAGCCCTCACCCTGCCCGCCTGGGCCCCGGCCCAGGACGTGGGGGCGAAGGTCGACGCCCTCACCAAGGAGGTCGAAAGCCTCAAGGAGATCGTCAAGAAGACCCAGGACCGCAGCCACGAGAAGTGGCTCGACATCGGCGGCGACTACCGCTTCCGGGTCGACTCCCTGCGAGCCGACGTGGTGGCCCACGCCGACGCGATGGCGTTCGGGACCACCTTCCAGGCGCTCTTGCCGCGGATGTTCCTCGGGGCGACCAGCCCGGCCGCGTGGCAGGCAGCAACCGACCCCACCCAACTGGACTTCGTGCAGATGACCCCGGCCCAACGGGCGGAGGTGCTGGGAGGGCTCCAGCAGCAGGCGATGAACATGATCGGCCAGCTCAGCGTCCTCACGCCGGCGCAGCTCGGCGCGTTCATGGGGGTGCCTGCCAACGCCGCCCTGTTCGGCCAGATGGCCACTGTCCTTGGCCTGACGCCCGCGCAGCAGGGGCAGATCATGGGCGACCCGTCGAGCCTGCAGTCCGTGATGTTTGGTCAGGTGATGCAGCAAGCCAAGGCGCTCAAACCCGACGACACCATCCGCAACAACCTCCTCTACACCAACCGCTTCGGCCTGGACCTCAAGGCCAAGGCGACCAAGGACATCTCGGTCACCGCCCGGCTCACCATGTACAAGACCTTCGGGTCCGTGGACGACGACGCCACCACCGGCGGCTACTTCGCCGACCGGGTGGGGGCCTTCGACGGCACCCTCGGGCACACCCCCTCCAGCGACTTCTTGAGCGTCGACCGGGTGTACGCCACCTGGAGCAACATCGGCGGTCAGCCGGTGTGGTTCTCGGTGGGGCGGCGGCCCTCCACCGGCGGCGCCCCCGGCCACGTGCGCCAACTCGGCGACGGGCCGGGCAAGGCGGGGGTGCCGTCGCTTCTGGTGGACTACGCGTTTGACGGCATGACGCTCGGCTTCGCCCCCGACCTCGAGGCCCTGCCCGGGATGTTCGCCAAGATCTGCTACGGCCGGGGCTTCGAGAGCGGCATCTCCCGGACCGGGGGGGCGAACCTCCGGGACACCGACATGGTGGGCGTCTCGGTGGTGCCCTACGACACCAAGGCCCTGCGCCTGGACCTGCAGTGGAACCGGGGCAGCCACATCTTCGACTTCCCCAAGATGTACGGGACCGGCTTTGGCGACACCGCCCCCGCCGCCGACCTCGGCGCCATCGACTGGCTCGGCCTCGGGGCCCTGGGTGAGGTCAAGGCGGCCAACCTCACCTGGTTCGCGAGCTACGGGCTGAGCTTCACCCACCCCAACGACAACGTGTCGGCCAACGCCGGCAACCAGGGCCTCCTCACGGGTGAGTTCTTCGCCCAGGACACGTCCCCCGACGACAAGACCGGCTGGGCGGTGTACCTGGGCGGCCGTTACGACCACAAGGCGACGGGCACTAGCCTCGGCGCCGAGTACAACCACGGCTCGAAGAACTGGATCACCTTCGCGCCGGCCGCCGACGACATGTGGACCGCCAAGCTCGGGACCCGGGGCAACGTGTACGAGGTGTACGCGATTCAGAACCTGAATCTGGCGCCGGTATCGTCGTTCTTCAGCAAGGCGTTCTTTCGGCTCGGCTACCAGTACTACGACTTCGAGTACACCGGCAGCAACAACTGGGTCGGCGCCCCCCAGAAGATCGACGACCTGAGCGCCACCGACCTGGCCCTCTTGGCCCCGGTGGAGAAGGCCTACAACCTGTACGGCACGTTCCAGGTGAACTTCTAACGAAGCTAAGCCTGAGGTTGCTGGAAGACCTCGGGTGTTTCTTGGACGGGGTGGACAGGGTGGACAGGGTGGACGGGGCACCTTGGGGGGCCAACATCCTGAGAATCCTGTAATCCTGTCGAAAGCCCCCGTATCCCACGACATCCGATGAAGCAGCCCCGCCGGCCTTTTGGGGCCGGCGGGGCAAGGAGACCGAGATGAAGACGCGCATGGCCCTGGTACTCGCCCTTCTCCTGCTGGCCCTGGCTGGTTTCGCCGGCCCCGCGGCGGCGGAGACCAAGCTGGTGGGGGTGATCGAGAAGATCGAGCTGGTGGGCGCCACCGCCAAGGTGGTGGTGAAGGACAACAAGACCGACGAGGCCGTCAAGGTGCTCGTCAAGGACGAGCTCACCCTGGAGAAATTCAAGGACCACCGCATCGTGGAGGGCGACGAGGTGCGGGTGAAGTTCGAGGTGGAGGGCGACCAGAACGTGACGACCTACTTCCGCAAGACTGCCGGGTGCTGACGCGCCTCGGCTCGTGAAAGGAAACCCACCGTGAGAACCCTGCTCTGCCTTCTGGCCCTGGGGCTCGCCGCCGGATCGGCGCTCGCCGAACACCCGGGGAAGGAATCGATCGCCAAGACCGGCTACCAGGGCCCGGCCACCTGCGAGGAGTGCCACCCCGGGGTCGCCAAGGCCTTCACCGCCACCGTGCACTGGACCCACGCGGCGCCGGCCCCCCACGTGGAGAACGTCGACCCGGCCGTGGCCTACGGCATGAAGAACCGCATCTACACGATGTGCAACGGCAACGACATCGTCAACGAGCTCAAGGAGATCCCCCCGAGCCCGGAGACCGGCAAGACCAAGTTCACCGGCTGCAACACCTGCCACCCCGGCCGCACCCTGGCCGACGTGGGGGCGACCGGGCCCGAGGCCGAGGCGGCCATCGACTGCCTGGTGTGCCACTCGGCCAAGTACGACTTCCGCAAGCGCAAGCCTTACAAGGACGAGGCGGGGCGGGTGGTGATGGGCCAGGACCGGTCCACCGAGGCGGCCCTGGCGGTGGGCAAGCCCGGGGTGAAGAACTGCATGACCTGCCACGAGGCGGCCGGGGGGGGCGTGCTGGTGAAGCGGGGCTTCGAGTTCAGCAAGGCCAAGGACGCCCACGCCGCCAAGGGAATGGTGTGCGTGGACTGCCACAAGGCGGTGGACCATAAGATCCCCACCGGCTTCGACCCCAATAATTGGGCGAGCGACGGGCTACGGGTTGCCTGCGCCGACTGCCACGAGGGGGCCCTCCACGGCGACGCCGACCTCGATCGCCACCTGGCCCGGGTGGCGTGCCAGACCTGCCACATCCCCCGCACCGGGGGCGCCTTTGCCAAGGACTTCACCAAGTGGACCCAGGGCTCGGACAAGTTCTACGAGCCGACGACGCTTCGGGCCGAGGCCAACGCGACGGTGCCCGCCTACGCCTGGTTCAACCAGACCGTGGCCAACACCCCGACCTTCATCGGCCCCAAGGGCAGCCGGGCGGACGAGAAGAGCAAGATCTATCCCTTCAAGATCTTCGAGGGGAAGGGCTTCTTCGACCAGAAGACCGGCCAGCTCTTGGCCATGGACTTCGGCCCCCCCATGTCGAGCGGGGACGTGAAGGCCGGCCTCGCCTCGGCGGCGAAGATCCTGAAGATCGAGAGCTACGAGCCGGTGCCCGGTTGGCAGACCATCTACTTCGGCAGCAACCACCTGGTGACCCGCAAGGACGCCCTGGACTGCCCGAGCTGTCACGCGGCCAACGGGGTGCTGGACTACCGGGCCCTGGGCTACACCGCCGAGGAGACCCGCCGGCTATCGAGCGCCGGCCTCTACTTCGACCGGGCCGCCGCGCGGCTCGCGGACGAGTGGTAGCGGGCGATCTCATCCCGACCGCAGTGCCTTATCAGCCGGCGCCCCTCCCGAGGGGCGCCGGCTTTTTCGCGTGTGCGCAGTTTGTTATATCGGATGTTCCAGCGCCGTGGTGCACGATGCCAGCAGGCAACTCAGCGGGATTTATGGAGATTTCCGCCTTGGTACCAGTTTGCGCCTGGTGGCTACACGCACGCGAGGGCCAGGCAGCATCGCTGGCAGTTGAACGTCGGCCGCCGCCAAGAGTTGCCCCACCGCCTCATTGGGCTGCGGGATCTTCTGGCAGGTCGAATCGTTGACCCTCACGATCGTGGAACAGAGCGAGCCGAGCTGATCGATCGCCTCGGGAACCGTGGTCTCGAGGCCTCGCCATCGCGCGTCGAGCTTGCGCTCGATCAAGTAGGCGAGCATCACCACCACCACGTGGCCCCGAGTGCTGGCTTCCGTATGAACGTGCACCGGACGCAACTCCAGGTGGCCGTTCTTCCAAGTCCGGAACGCCCGCTCCACCTTGGCCAGGTCTTTGTAGCGGTCGTGCACCGCCTCCTTGGGCAGAGCCGCGACGGGCAGGTCCGTGGTGAGAACGTAGCAGCCATCCAGGATGGCGGCTTCTCGCTGGGCCGCCTCGTCGACCAGAATCGTCAGGGTGCGCTCCACGGCTTCGACGGTGACGAAGTCTTGGAGGCCGTAGGTTCCCAGGCGTGAGGAGAGCTTCTCCACCGCGGTGTCGACCTTGGCCCGGGGGTGCTCCGCCAGGTACTGGGTAAGCCGAGCAGCGTGCTCCCGCAGCCGGATCAGGCGATCCTCCCGGCTGGCCGCGATCTCGCGTTGGCGCACCGGGTTGCGGCGCAACACATAGCGGCCCGTCTCGTGGACCACCTCGCTCAGGTGATCGTCGAAGAGCTCGAGTTGGAAGATGTTCTTCTGCAGGAGAGCACGGATCTGCGGCTTGGTGATCGCCGTGATGTAGTGGAAGTCGGCGTCCTCCAAGAGCGCCATCTGCTTGGCTTTGATCATGCCCCGGTCGCCGACGAGCACCACGTCCTTGACGCCGAACGCTTGGGCCAAGAGGCGTACCTGCTCGGAAACGGTCTGCGTGTCGGCTGTGTTGCCGCGAAAGGCTCGCACCGCCACGGGCATTCCGTCGGGCCCCGTCAATAGGCCCACCACGATCTGCTTCTTGCCCTTCTTGCCGTCCCGGTTGTACCCGAACGCGGCCAGGGCGTTGAGGTCGCCCTCCACATAGGTGCTGGTGACGTCGTAGAGGAAGAGCTGGGGAACGGCCTTGCCGTAGCGGCGGCGAAACAGTTTCTTCTCGATCTCGGCCTGGTGTTCGGCCAGCCAAGCGAGGTTCTCGTAGAGGTGGTCCTCGCAAAACGGCTCAAGCCCGATCACCTCACAGGCCGCGTGGCTCTGGGCCAGCCGCACAGCACTGAGCCGCGACCCCTGGTCGATGAGCCGGGCCAACACCTGCCACAGGGCCAGCTTCCCCTGGCGCTGGCCCCCCAAGGCTTGGGGGATGCCCAATCGCTGGGCGATGGCGCACAGACACAAGACGGCGCCTACCCGCTGCCCCTGCTCGACACAGACCTCCTGGATGGACACCAGGGCCGACAGGTCGTCTTTGTGCTGCAGCGCGAGCTTGATGGCCGCGATTTCTTGGGGGGAGCAGTGGGAGAGGTTGGCGACGGTGCGGTGCTTGACCTTCCCGCCCTCGCGAAACGACTCTCGCAGGAGGTGGCGGGTGTAGGTCTTGTCGCCGCGAGAGGTGGAAGAGGAGTCGACGTACATAGTGGCGACGCAGTTACCACATAAATGCCTTGTCTGTCAACACATAGCCACGCACTGTAGTGGCTACAAAGTCGAGGCGACTATCGAATTTCTCCTGATATTCCTGCTGGTTACGTGAAATCTGG
>JBBIIA010000063.1:0-21684 GCA_037446775.1 Deltaproteobacteria bacterium | reverse complement strand
CCCCCCCCCTCAACGCTTGCGTCATCTGCCGGCGCTGGGAGGACGTTTCCCCGGGGTAGGCTTCACGCCTCTCCCCACTCCTCGTCCAGGAACCCCCGCTCGTCCATGAAACGGTGATTCGCCCGCAGGACCTGCACCACGGTCTCCCGGTCGATGCCTCGGTTGCGCTGGACGAAGGAGGCGGCGACCCCCAGGTCGTACTCCCCTTCGCTCCCCGCGACCAGGTCCGAGTTCTCCCGCCGCAGCTCCCGCACCTGATGGAGGGTCGCCTCGTCGAGCTCCCGTTCGTCCAGGAGCCCGAGGCAGCCGAGGTAGTCCATCTCCCCCTCCAGCACCAGCGCCACGGTGCGCGCGTCGACCCCGGTGGCGCCGGAGATGTCAAAGAGCGCTTCCAGCGGATCGTAGCGGGCGACGGTGTCGCTAAAGGGGGTGGTCACCGGGCCGCCTCCCGCTGGAGGACCGCGGCGTACAGCCGACGCCACCGCTTCTCGCTGGCGCCCTGGGTGCCCTGGGCCGAGTATACGGCGACCAGCGCGTCGCCCCGCTCCACCAGGACGGGGTCGGCGTTGAGCTGGGTCGGTACGGTGAGCTCTCGGGGGGCCTGGCCGGGGGTGAGGGGCACCCAGGTGAGGGGGTTGAACCGGGGGGCGTCGTCTAGTACCGCCACCAACCCGTCGCTCCCAGGCGCCCACCGAGGGCCGCCCCGGGTTTCGGGGAGACCGCCCTCCAAGAGCTTGCGCAGCGGGCCGCCCTCGGCCGGCACCACGTACAGGTCGGCGCGCTGGGACGCGGTGTCCCGAGCGTAAAACGCCACCCAGCGACCGTCCGGGGAGTAGCTCGGGGCGAGACACGTCCCCTTCCAGCCCGGCGTCAGGTCCCGGGGGCGCAGCGGGGGCTTGCCGCTGGCCCCGAGGAAGCCCTTCACTCCGCCCAGAACGTACAGGTGGGCCTCGGTCCCCAGGTGTCCGACGTAGGCGAGGGAGTCCCCCGAGGGGTGCCAGGCGGGGTACAGCTCCGAGCCGGCCGCCTCCTGGGTGAGCCGCAGCTGGGGATCGGCGGCGGCGAAAAAGTGGTACAGGTACAGATCCCCCTGGCCGGTGCGCCCCGAGGAGAACGCCAGGACCTCGCCGTCCGGCGAGAAGGCGGGATGAGCGTCGTTGTCGGGGTGATCGGTGAGGAACCGCCGCCGCCCGGCTTCCACCAGGTACAGGTCGAAGCTCACCTGGGTCGCCCCCTTGGCCACCACCGACCGGGTGGCGGCCACGGCCAGGCGCGGCCGCCCCCGGGGATCGGCGCCCCAGGAGGCCCCCTCGCTCACCGCCCGGTCGCTGGTGCCCCCCAGGCGGAAGGGGTCGGGGCCGCTGCGGGGCACCGCTGGCTCGCTCTCGACGGCGCGCAGCCCGGCTCCGGTCCCCCACTCGGCCCGGGCCACGTACACCTCGAGGGTGTCGCCACCGGCCCCCGTGAACTCGAAGCTGAGGCGTTGCCCGTCCCGGGAGAGCTGGGGCGCCGCGGCGTGGCCCTCCGCGGGCATCCCGTCCAGGGCCACCGGCTGGACCTGGGCCACCCGGTAGCCCGCGGCGGCCGGGTTCACCCAGGCCGCGGCCAGCAGCAGCAGCAGGGGCGCTCGCGTCATGGCTCCTTCCCTCCCTCGACTCCGCGCGGGTAGTGCGCGTACTGGACCTCCACCGTGAGCAGGGGCACCGTTTGGCCGGTGCCGTCCAGGGCAAAGACGGCGATCCGCTGGTGGGCGCCCATCAGGGCGTTTTGGATGCCGTTGAACTCGGCGTAGGGGTTGCGCACCAGGACCTCCTTGTCGCCGGCGGTCACCAGGTACTGGCGGGCCCCGGGGTAGGGCGCCCAGGAGAGCCCCAGGTCGGGCAGCGGCGCCCCCTTGCGTTGGCGCCGCTCGAGGGACTCGGCCGGCACCTTCCCCGACACCTGGAGCCAGGTCGGATCCAGCAGGTACCGCTCCCCCCGGTAGGGGATCACGAAGTGGCGCCAGCTCGACGCCTTGAGGGGGTCCTCGGCGGGGTAGACGAACTCCCGGCCGTGGGGATCCTGGACCCGCCCCAGGAGTTCCCCCGTGACGTCTTCGCTCTTCTGACGGAAGATCGCGTAGCCGTCGGCGACCCCGTCCCGGGGGATGGCGTCCCAGGAGATGACGACGGAGCCCCGGTCCACCCCCTCCACCACGTCGGTCACCCGCTCCAGGGCCGGGGGAACCCGGACCGCGGTCCGCGCCACGGCGCTCGGGCTCTCCTCCCCGGCCACCCACGCCTCGAGCCGGTAGCTCACGTCCCGAAAGGTCGCCTCCGGCTCGTGGGGGCCGTCCTTGTGCTCCCCGCGAGGGGAGACGGCCCCTGCGGTTAGCTCCAGGACCACCTGGTCGCCGCCCCGCTCTTCCCGCACCACCAGGAGGCGGTCCACCGCCCCCTCGCCGAGGGCCCAGGCGAGCTTCGCCCGCAGGTCCTCCCCGAGGGTGCCCTTCAGCTGGGCGCTCGCCACCGGGGGCAGGGAGCGGGCCGAGGTCCCGGAGACCGCCAGGAGCGCCCCTCCGGGCCCCATGATCTCCAGGCGATAGCGGGCCTCGTCCCGGGCCGGCACGCCCCGGTCCAGGTGCTCGGGCCGGCTCCCTTCGTACACCACCTCCTCGGCGCCGTCCCCGAGGGAGCGGCGGAGCCGGTAGCTGGCGCCCGGCAGCTCGGGCCAAGCCAAGGCCACCGACCCGGGCCCCGGGACCCGGGTCCAGGCGGCCGCGGGGGGAAAGCGGGGCACCAGGCGCACGACGGCCTCCTCCCCCGCCCACGCCTCCACGGGGACCGCCTGCCGGGGGCCGGCGAGGGCGTCGCCGTCGAACCGCAAGAGGTAGCGCCCCTCGGGGACCAGGAGGTCGATCCCGGGGGGCGGAACCGCGACGCCCCGGGCGACGACCTCCGCCACCCGCTCCAGGGCTCGGCGGGCCGCCACCTCCAGGCGCGTCCCCTCGGCCGGGGCGAGGGAGCCGGTGAGGCTCCCCACCGCCACGGCGGTCTCCAGGCGAAGGCGAGCCAGGCCGAACTCCCCGAGGAGCCGGGTGCGCAGGGTGGCCTCCTCGGCCCCCCCCTGACCGGCGGCTTCGAGCGCTTCCACCAGCCACAAGGCCTCGGTGTACCGGTGGGTCGCCACGTACGCCTGGGCCAGGGCCCCGGCCAGCTTCCGGTCGGTCCCCGCCCGGGCGGGATCGGCCGCCCGGGCGGCCTCCAGGGAGCGCACGGCGTCCGGGGTGTAGCTCGCCCCCCGGGTGAGGTAGAAGAGGCCCTCCTCCAAGAGCGCCTGGTAGCCCTTCGCCCACCCGGGGGTGGTCGTCCCCAGGAGGAGCGCGGCGAAGAGGAAAACTACGGTTGCTGGTCTCATGGGGCATCCCAACGGTGGCACGCGACCTCGTGCCCCGGACCCACCGAAGCCCGAGGGGGCGTCATTGTAGCACACAGGCCCGGGGCTTCAACGGCACCCCAGGGACACCGGTGCCGGTAGGCGCAGCCCCCGGGGCCCGGGGGCGGCGTGGTCCCCCCCGAGCCCTGGGTCACCAGCCGAGGCGCCTCGAAGGCCGCTTCGAGGAGCTGGCGGGAGTACGGGTGCCGCGCCCCTCCGGGAGCGAAGAAGACCGCCGCAGGCGCGTCCTCGGCCACCCGGCCCCGGTACAGCACGAGGACCCGGCGCGCCAGGGCTCGCACGATCTTGAGGTCGTGGGAGATGAGCAGGAAGGCGGTACGGCTCCGGTCTCGCACCTGGCGCAACAGGGTCACCAGCTCCAGCTGGATCGGCGGGTCGAGGCCCGACACGGGTTCGTCGGCGACCACGAAGCGGGGGCGGGTGGCCAGGGCCCGGGCGAAGGCGACCCGCCGCCGCTCCCCTCCCGACAGGCCCGCGGGGAACTCGTCGAGGCGCGCCAGGGGGAGCTGCACCTGGGTGGCCAGCCGCTCCACCTCGGCGTCGATCCGGTCCCGGGGGAGGTCCCGGTGGATCCGCACAGCTTCGGCCAGGGCGGCGCGCACCCGAAAGGCCGGGTTGATGGTGGCGTAGGGGTTCTGGAACACCATCTGGGCGGCCCTACGGAAGGCGCGGCGTTCGCCGCGCCCGAGGCGCTCGACGGAAAACCCGGCCACCCGCACCGCGCCGTGCTCGAAGGGGACCAGGCCCATGAGGCACCGCCCGAGGGTGGTCTTGCCGGACCCGGACTCCCCCACCAGGGCCGCGAACTCTCCCTCGCCCAGGGCAAAGTCGATCCCGTCCAGGGCGCGGATCGCGGGCGCCCCGCCCCACATCCCCGCGGAGCGGAACTCTTTGATCAAGCCCGACACCGAGACGGCCGGGGGGGTCATGACGCCTCCCAGCAGGCGACCCAGTGCCCGGGTTCCGCCCCCGGGTGCCGGGGAGGCAGGCGCTGGCAGCGCTCGGTGGCGCCGGGGCACGCGGCGCGGTAGCCGCAGCCCCCCACGAAGCCCACGTGCCCCGGGGGCGCGGTGTCCTCGGTGCCCCCCAGGGCGGCGTCGGCGGCGAGGATCATCCGGGTGTAGGGGTGCTTCGGCCCCCGGAGGGGGTCGAGGACGAGGTCGGAGGGGCCCGACTCGACGATGCGCCCGCCGCACAGGACCGAGACCTCGGTGGTCGCCAAGCGCGCGGCCTCGGCGTCGTGGGTGACCAGGAGCAGGGTGGTGCCCCCGGCGGCGGTCGCGGTCCGGAGCAGGCGGAGGATCTCCACCCGCAGGGTCGCGTCGAGGCCGGTGGTCGGTTCGTCGGCCACCAGCAGCCGGGGCCCCGGGGCGAGGGCCAGGGCGATGGCCGCCCGGTGGGCCATGCCGCCCGACAGCTCGTGGGGATAGCGCCGGGCCACGTCATCCACCCGGTACATGTGGACGCGGGCGAGCCACTCCGCCGCCTGGGCGCGGGCGTCGGGGCGGGTGCGGTGGGGCTCTCCCCGACGCACCGCGCGGCCTAGAAGGTCCTCGAGGGTGTGAAAGGGGGGCAGGGTGGTCAGGGGGTCCTGGGGGATGAGGGTCACCTCCCGGCCGATCAAGGGGGCGGTCGCCCGGGCCAAGCGGCGGCTCCACCGCCGGTGGTCCTTCCACACCCGCGGGGGAGGGCCGGGTTCGTAGCGGATCAGGGAGGCGAGGGGGCCGAAGAGGTCGCGACCCATCAGGGCGGCGCGGCCGGCGACGATCCCCGGGGCCCCCCGGTGCAGGCCAAGCAGGGAGTGGAGGAGGAGGGTTTTGCCCGATCCGGACTCCCCCAGGAGGGCGACCGAGCGCCCGGGGTGCACCGCCAGGTCCACGCCATCGAGGATCTTGCGGAGTCCTCGGGCCCCTCGGATGAAGGCCTCGATCCCCGACGCCTCGAGGAGGGCTCCGGTCACGGCTGCTCGCTCCGGTCCGCCAGGGCCGTGCCGAGGAGCCCGAAGCCGAGCAAGGTCAAGGAGATCAAGCCCGCGGGCAGCAGGGCCGGGGCCAGGTGGCCCCGGAAGACCGCGTCTCGCGCCAGGGCGATCATGTTGCCCCAGCTGGCGGTGGGCTCCTGGATCCCCAGCTCTCCCCCCAGGTAGGAGAGGGTGGACTCCACCAGGAGGGCGTAGGCAAGCAAACCCGCCCCCTGGGCCAGGAGGGCGCGCCGGGCGTTGCCCCACAAGATGTGCACGAACACCAGCCGGGCCGTGCCCACCCCCAGGGCGCGCCCGGCCTCGATAAACTGGGTCGCGCGGAGGCGCTCCACCGCGGCGGCGACGGTGCCGGCCACCTGGGGGGCGAAGGTGAGGCCCACGGTGGCCATGATCCAGCCGAGGTGGCTGCGGGCGATGGCGGCGACCAGGAGGACGAGGACGAGTTTGGGGATGCCGTCTAGGACCTGGATGACCCAGGCGGCGAGGGGACCCAGGGCTCGTCCCCCGAACCCCCGGGCCACCCCGAGGACGGTGCCGACGCCCGCCGCCAGCCCCACCGCCCAGGCGGCGGGGAGGGCGAAGGCGGCGGCCGCGGCGGCGAGTCGGCTCGCCAGGTCCCGCCCCAGGGCGTCGGTGCCGAGCCAGTGGGCGGCCCCTGGGGGACCGTTGGGCGGCCCGACGAACGCCAGGGGGTCCGCCGGCAGCCAGCCCGCGAGGGCCGCGACGGCGCCGAGGGTCCCGGGCAAGAGGGCCAGGGCGCCGACGAGGGGGATGCCCCGCCGCCGCCAGGCGTCCGGTCGCGCGGTATCCCACCGGCGAAGGCCCACTACCGTCCCCCCCGCCGCCGGGGGTCAGCGACGGTCCACACCGCCTGCTCGGCGATGGCGCCGCACCGCACCACCACCGCCATCAGCAGGGCGACGGCGAGGAGCACCGGCAGGTCCCGCGCCGCCGCGGCCCGCCACGCCAGGTTGCCGAGCCCCGGCCAGCCGAGGGCGGACTCCAGGACCACCAGGGAGCCGAGGGCCAGGGAGGCCCGGGCCGCCAGGTGCCCCACCAGGCGCGGCGCCAGGGCGCGCGCCGCCGTCGCCCAGACCGGCAGGCCCAGGAGACGGGCGCCGACCAGGTACTCCTCCCGGGCGACCTCGGTCACGTCTCCGCGAAACCGGTGCCGCAGGTCCGACAGGAGGCCGTCCCCCACCGCTAGGATGGCGGCCCCGGTCACCCACACCACCCAGTGGTCCCGACCGGGGAAGGGGAACCAGCCGGGGAGGTTCCACCACCCCGCCCGCGCTCCCCACGCGGCGACGCCGTTGCCGCCCACCGCTGCCGCGTACACCAGGAGGAAGACGGGCACCGTCGAGACCAGTTGGGCCCCCGCGTCCGCCCCGACCAGGAGCGCGCCCCCCGAGCCCCGCTGCGGCGCCAGGGCGAGCCCCAGGGCGAGGGCCCCGCCGAGCCCCAGGCCGGTGACGGCCAGGCCCAGGGAGCGGCCGGCGGCCGGCCACAGGAGATCGGCGACGGGGCGACCCTGCTGGAGGACGGTGCTGGTGCCGAAGTCCCCCCCGAGGGTGCGAGTCATCCAGGAGAGGTAGCCGGGGGCGGGCCTCCCGGAGTCCGGGAGCGCCGACGAAACCCCGGCCCCCACCACCTCGCCCCCCGGGGTGGCGGCTCCCGGGGCGCTCTGGGCGGCGGCGTACAGGAGGAGGCTCACCCCCCCCAGGACCAGTATGGCGGCCAGGAGCTGGCGGCCGAGCTCCCGGGCGACGGTCAGCCCCCGGGGCAAGGGCGCCTCGCCCGTCGGCCCCCGGGGGCGCTCACCGCTCCCTCCAGCCGCCTACGTAGGAGTAGAAGTAGAAGGGGTGGAGCCGCACGTTCTCGACCCGGCTCGCCACCGCGGCGTACCGGTGCAGGCTCCACAGGAAGAGGTAGGGGACGTCCTCGTGCAGGAGGCGGTGGAGCTCCCCGTAGGTCGCCCGCAGCGCCTCCGAGTTGATCGCCCCCCGGCCCTCCTCGAGGAGGCGGTCGATCTGGGGGTTGGCGTACGCCCCAAGGTTGTTGCGGCCGGGCCCGGCTTCGGTGGAGTGAAACAGGGAGTAGATGTTGACGCTGTGGTCAAAGGTCCACTCCGCCAGGACGAGGTCGAAGGCGTGCTCCTCGAAGACGGCGGTCTTCCAGGCAAAGGGTTCGAGGAATCGAACGTCGACCTGGATGCCGAGGTTCTTCAGCTGCTGCTGGGTGTCGAGGACGACGGCCTTTTGGGCCTCGTTTTGGGCCAGGGAGACCAGGCGCAGCACCAGGGGGGCCCCGGCGTAGGTGCGCACGCCCCCCTTGGCCGGGAGTTTCGCCCCCGCCTCGTCGAGGAGCTTGGCGGCGGCCGCCAGGTCGTGGGGCCGCGGCTCCACGGCGAAGTTGTAGGCCCAGGACGCGGGCGGAAAGGGGCCCGAGATGAGGGTTCCGCGGCCGCCGTAGTGGGCCTTGAGCATGGCTCCCCGGTCCAGGGCGAGGGCGAGGGCCTTGCGGATGCGCAGGTCCCGCAGGGCGGGAGTGCGGAAGTTGAGGCCGAAGAAGGAGTAGGAGAGGGTGCTGTAGGGGTAGAGCCGCACCCCCGACATCTCCTCGAGCCCCGGGATGTCCCGGGGGCGCACCTGGGGCACCAGGTCCACTGCCCCGTAGCGGACGAGCTCGTTGCGGATGTTGTCGTCGGGGACTGCGGTGATCTCGATGGCTTTGATCCCGGGCTCCCCCTTGCGGTGGTAGGCCGGGTTGGCCTCGAAGCGGATCTCCCCCGAGGGGGCCCACCGGCGGAAGGCGAAGGGGCCGGTGCCCACCGCCGGCCGCGCGGCCGCCTCGGGCCCCACGTAGCCTTCCGGGTACAGGTGGGCCGGCAGGACCCGGAAGTCGAAGTAGGGCAGGGGGTTCACCACCGGCCGGGCGAAGTCCACCCGCACCGTGTGGTCATCCACGGCGACGGCGCCGGCGAAGACCGAGAACTGGGCCCGCAGGGTCGCCGCGCTCCGGGCGTCCCGGCCGGCGGCCACGGTGAAGGCGACGTCTCCCGCCCGAAAGGGCTTGCCGTCGTGCCAGGTCACCCCTCGGCGCAGCTGAAAGGTGACCGAACGGCCGTCGGGGGCCACCTTCCAGCTCTCGGCGAGGAGGGGTTTCACCTCCCCGGCGTCGGGGGGCGTCACCAGCCCCTCATAGATGAGCTCGGTCGCCCGCAGGCTCGGCATGTCCCGGGCGAGGAAGGGGTTGAGGGCCGTGGGGCCCGTGGCCTCCGCGCAGCGCAAATCGGCGGCGGCTGGAGCCGCCGCCAGGCCCGCGAGGAGCACCGTCCAGGCAAGTCGAAGCATCGAGGAGAACCTCCGAGGGCGCGGGCCGGAACGGCGCTTCCGGGTCAGCGGGGTGGGACCTCGCCCCCGGACCGGAAGGCGTACAGGCGTTTCAAGCTTTCGTAGCACAAGGTCGCCGGACGAAACCGGGCCGACAGATCGAAGAGCACCCCTACCGCCGGGGCGTAGGCCCCGGTCCGGGCGTATCCCCGCCCGAGGTCGGCGAGAAACGCCGGGGGGTTCCGGAAGTCCGGTCGGGCGCCCGCGCCCCGGCGGCGGGCCACCTCCAACACATCTAGGGCCTGGTCGTCCTGCTTCCGGGCCCAGTGGGCCCGGGCCAGGCTCCGGGCCACCGCCGCGGCCCGGGCGCCGTACAGGGCCGCGACGGCGGCGCCCTCCTCGCCGTCGCCAAAGGCCCCAGGCGCGATGCCTCGGACGGGCTCGCCGACGGCGGCGCCGAGGCCGAGTTCGGCCCGGATTCGTACCGCTTCCGCGCGGGCCAGGTCGCCGACCCGTCCCTTCTCCCCGGGGTCCTGCCCCAGGGTCCCGGCCCGGCGGACCGCGCCCACCTCGGCGAGGTCCGCGGCGTCGAGAAACGGTGAAAACACGAAGGCTTCCAGCGGATCGCCCCCGTCCTCCGTCGCGGCGTACAGCTCCGCCGCCCTGGCCCGATCTCCCCGGTGCTCCGCGGCGTTCGCCGCCAAGAAGGCCGCGGCGGGGCCCTCGGGAACGCGCAGGGCCCGGGCGGCCAGGGCCCCGTAGGCCCGCCGCACGAGCGGGTAGTACACGAGCTCGGGGCCCGTACCGCTTCCAAGCCGGGTGAGGTCGAGCTTGGCGAGGGCGGCCAGGGCTCGCCCCGGCTCTTCCCGTTCCAGGGCGGCCACGGCTTGCCCGATGGGCCCCGGGCTGCCGGGAACCCCCGTGAGCCCGACGAGGTACCCGATCCCGACGGCGAACTCGGCCTCCTCGGCGGTCGCGGGGTTGGGGCCCACCCAGGATCTTCCCGGAGGCACCGCTAGGGCGGCCCGCACCACGGCGAGAGCCGAGCCTTGGGAACCGGAGCCGGCCGCCGCCGCGCGCGCCTCTTCCAGGGAGCCCCGGCGCCACGCCACCACGGCCCGGCGACCCGCCTCGCCCTCGGCCGCCCGGAGGTACTGCGCTTCGGCGTCGAGAAAGGCGCCGTCCAGGGCCTCGGCGAGGTCGGCCAGGTACAGGTACACCCGGGCCAGGGCGACCCGGGGGCCCGGTTCGGGGTCCCCGGCAAAGGCTGCCCCGGCCTCCTCCAGGTCCATGTCTCGCAGGGGCATCCAGCCCACGCCCCCCAGTAGCGTCGCCACCGCCGGGTCACGCCGACCGAAGGCGCCCATCCATCCGGCCAGGGCGCGTTGTGCTTCCCCCGCTCCGGGACCGGGGCGGGGGGCCTCGGGGGCGCCCCGGTCGCAGGCGACCAGGCTCAGGGCGATCAGTCCACCCAGGAGGCCCCGCCCCAGCCGCCCAGGCCGACCCAGCCGCGTCACGTCGCGCACCCGCCGACCCTCGCTAATCCCCCAGCTTCTTCGCCAGGTACTCCATGGTCTGGCGGTGGCTCCTGGCCCGGTCGATCCACGCCTCTCCCAGGGACTTGGGTGCCAGCTCCAAGCGCGCAAAGAAGACCTCCCAGGACTGGAGGCCCTTCTTCACGTGTCTACGGTCCCCGGTCAGGTGGAACAAGGCTTCGCTGGAGAGCCCCGCGTAGTAGTGGGTGCGCAAGGCGATGGGTTGCCGGAGGGCGGGGACCAGGAGGTCCGCGCCCTGGCCCGCCGCATCCAGGGCCGTCATGCCCCGCTCCAGGATGGCAACGGCGTCCTGGCCCTTGGCCTCCCGAGCCGCCATCAAGCTCCAGTAGCCCAGGGCCGTCCGCAGGGCCGGGTTGTTGCTGTGCTGGGGGTGCTCGGTGAGCTTCGTGAGTTCGGCCGGGATCTCCCCCACCCGTCCCAACTCCCGGAGGCAGTCGACGCTCAGCAGGCGGGCCTCGGCGAAGCTGTCGTGGGTGGGCGGCACGCGATCCAGGAAGGCGAGGGCCTCCTCCCGTTGTCCCCGGGCGATGAGGCCCAGGCCGTGGACGAAGTTCTGGTCGACCTGGGGCAGTCGCAGGGGGGACTCGCGGTAGTCGATGTCGTCCTCGGCGAAGTTGACCGTGATCTGGAGGGGTAGGTAGCCGGGGTGGACGGCGGGGTTCGCCTCGAGCCGTAGGGAGTGGGCCCCCTTGCGGGCCTTGAAGCCGAACCCATCGGGCCCCACCACCCCGAGTTCCTCCCCGTCGAGCCACGCCTTCACCCCCGGGGGCTCCACGAAGAGGCGGACCCAGGAGTGGTCCCGCTCGGGGACGAGGGCGGCGAGGACCGTGGTGGTCTCGTCGCTGCGCACCACCACGTCGCCGCGTACCCACGGCCGAAACCCCGCCTGCTCCACCCGGACTTCGTGCTGCCCGGGCTTGATGTTCTCCAGACGCAGCGGCTCCGTCGCCCGTCCGACCTTCCGGCCGCCCAGCAGAACCTCGGCCCCCGCCGGGCTCGCGATGACCAGCAGGTGGCCTTCCCGGGGTTCGAGGGCCACTTCCACGGTCTCGGCGGTTTCGGCCTTCACCGCGAGCTGCATGTCCCGGTCCTTATACCCCGGGCGGGTCAGCCGTACGACCCGGGAGCCGGCCAGGAGGGGCAGCTCCAGGGGGGTCCGGCCGGCGCCCTGGCCATCGACCTCGACCCGGGCGTCGGGGGGGGTGCTGACGATCGTCACCAGGCCGACCCCCAGGGTCGCTTCGGCTTCCAGGTCGACGAAAATCCGCCCGGCTGCCCGCTCCACCACCTGGCGGTGCGCGCCCCGGCCGGGCACGTACAGGATGACCTCGTGGGCCCCCGGCCCGAGGTCCTGGATCCGCAGGGGGGTCACCCCGCGGTCCTCCCCGTTGACGAAGACCCGCGCCCCCACCGGGCGCGACTGGACCATCAGGTGACCGTCCGCGGCACCCGGTTCCTCTTGGAAGGTGGCGGGGCTCGCGAGCACCTTCTCCTCGCCCACGGTCTCTTCGGGGGGAGTCGTGCTGGCGGCCGCCGGGGCCGCACCGGCAAGGGCGACGGCCAGGGCCGCCGCCAGGAACCGCAACCGGGGGGCGATGTGGGGCGAGGTCATCCGGCATCCTCTCGAAGGGCTGGCAGGTTCCACGGTACCCCGGGGACCGGCGGGAGCGGGGCGCCAGGGCGCGATGCCTCCCGGGGCTAGCGGGGCGGAAGACCGCACGCGGTTCATCGGGCTCGCGCGTCCGAGCTAGGGGTTGAGCTTGGGCCCGGCCCCGGCGGGGGCCTGGGCGCCGGCCACGGTGCCGAGCATGGCCCTAAGATCCAGGTCCAGGGGGAGGGGGGCCTCGGCCAGGGGATCCTGGCGGGGGAGCCGGACCTCGGGCACCCGGGTCTCCCGGTAGCTCTCCGCCGCCACCCGCACCCGCTCCACCCCGTACCCCTTGCGGTGGGCGTACACCTCGTAGGACCCGCCGAAGATCGGCTCGTCCGCGGCGCCGCCCCCCTCTCCGCGCTTGCGCCGGGAGATGCGAAACCGCCCCTCGTCGTCGGTGAGCGCCTCGACGGTGTTGGGGGAGGTCCACACCTCGGCCCGGGGCAGGGGTGCTCCCCGCTCATCGAGGACCCGGCCCGCGAGCACCGTGGGGGTGACTCGCACCGGGAGGTCGGCGGTTAGCTCTCCGAGGGTGCCCCCCGGGAGCTCGATCTCTACGGGGGTGGCCATCTCGAAGCGCGGATCCTTGACCCGGAGTTTCAAGCGGACCTTCTCGTCCAGCTTGGGGAGGCCTTCGATCCGGAAGCGCCCCCGGTCGTCGGTGCGGGCGATGACGTAACGGTCCAGGACGATGAGCACCTGGGAGAGGGGGAACTCCCGGCCCACCGCCTCGGTAAGCTTGACGGCGCCTTCGATGACCGTCCCGGGGAAGGTCGGGTAGCCCCCTGCCACCGCCAGGCGAAAGAGCTCCCGGCCGACCCGGGGCCGGTACTGGCTGGTGGGAAAGGCGGCGAGGAACTCCCGGTACCCGTCGGCTCGGCCGTCGGTGAGCACCCGGGTCGCCGCCTCCTCCTCCGGCTCCCGCGCCAGGCGGTTGCCCGGCGCGGCGGACACCGAACCCTGGGCCTCCAGGAGGAAGACCCCCTTCTCCAGGGGCCGGACCACCACCAGCTTGCCCGCGCGACGAAAGCCCTCGTCGAACAGGAGCAGGCGCTCGCGGTCCTTGGCCCCCCCCGGGATCTCGGCTACGATCTGGCCGCCCCGGGCGAAGACCACGGTGCCCACCGTGAAGTCCTTGGCGGCAGGCCCGGGTGCCGCGGCCCCGGGGGCCGTCGGCGCGGGCGCCTCCTCGAGGAGGGGCTGGCGAACCTTCATGGAGGCCCCGGCGGAAGCACCGGCCAGGGTCAGCGAGACAGCGAGAAGCAGGGTTTTTCCGTGACGCGTCGGGCGCATGACCGCGACCCCTCCTTCGGCGAGCAGACGTTCGTTGAGACGGTGGCTTCATAGCACGATTCGTACCTGTTTTCCCAGCGTCTCGTTTGGTCGCACTCCGTGACCTCCGCGGCGGCGTCGACGGGCGCCACCGGTCGGCCGGTGGCGCGCTCCGTGCAAGGGGCGGCGCACGGGCGCTGGCGCGGCGCCCGCCGCTCGTCTTGCCCCTTCCCCTGGGCCAAAAGGCGCAGGCGGTGGGTGCAGGCGCGCAGAGGCCGTTGAATCCCTCCCCGGGACGGTGGTAGCGTGAAGTCCCCTTTTCCATGAGAGCTCCTGCCCATGACGAGTCGGCTCATCGCGCTCCCGCTGCTGCTCTTCCTGGCCACCGCGGCGGCCGGATCGACGGAGATCCTGGTTCCGGCGGACCGCGTGCTGCTCAAGCAGGACGCCCTGATGATCCTGGGGGTTGCGCCCCGGAGGACGATCGTCCCGTGGGTCGTCGAGGGGCCCGGCGGGAAGCAGACGGGGGAGGTCCGCGCCGACTGGGGCGACCTCTTCGAGATCTTCGTGATCCTCGACCCGGGCCTGAGCCGGGTGACCGTGGGCGGGACCGAGCGGCAGGTGTTCTACGCTCCGGGGGACGAGAAGCCCCCCGCTGGTTTCGCCCCCCAGCGGGTGCACGGGGGCGACATCTCCCGCTGCGACGCGTGCCATCATCCCCTCGACCTCAAACTCAAGGACGGGGGGTACCCGGGGGCCTGCCTTACCTGCCACATCGTCGTCGCCCAGAACCCCGCCTACACCGGTGACCCGCGCAAGGACGGGCACTTCCGGACGGTCGTCGGCACCTGCAAGAACTGCCACGAACCCCACGTTGGGACCAGACCGTCCCTGCTCAAGGGAACTGCGCAGGAGCTGTGCGGTGCCTGCCACGGCCCCAAGGCGCCCCCGGGCGCCCGCCACGGGTCGGAGGGGTGCGTGGCGTGTCACGACCCCCACTTCTCCGGGTACCCGAGGGCCCTCAAGGGGACCGTGCCCGGGGTGTGCCACGGGTGCCACGACCAGGGGGCCAAGGTGCCGGCCAACCTGGTCCACCCTCCGGCGACCCCCGGGGGCAGTCGTTCCTGCCGGACCTGCCACGATCCCCACGGCACCGCCCCGGCCCTCCTCCAGTCCCGTAGCCAGGACCTGTGCGGTGCCTGCCACGCCCCGGTGCTGCGCGAGGGGCACGGGCCGAAACTCGCCCAGTGCGGCCAGTGCCACGACTCCCACCAGGCCCGGGGGAAGGGACTCCTCAAGCCCACGGTGTCCGAGGCGTGTCGCAGCTGCCACGGGGCGGTGGCCCAGGGCAAGACCGTCCACGCGGCCGTGGAGGACGGCTGCACCGCTTGCCACCGTCCCCACCGGCCGGGGGACCGGGCTCGGGCCCAGGCCTCCTGCAGCCGTTGCCACGACCTCGCCAAGGATGCGGAGCTCGGCGCCCTCCACGGGAGCCTTTCGATCCCCTCGGAGAAGTGCGGCGGATGCCACCCGCCCCACGCCGCGGACCAGGACCGACTCCTCCGGGCCCCCCTCCACGCACCCCTCCCCCAGGGGAAGTGCTCGGCGTGCCACGGTGGGGGTGCCGAGCGGAGCGTGGCGGTGGTGGAGCCGGCGGCCCGGTGCCGGATGTGCCATCCCTTCGAGGGGGAGCTCAAGGCCCAGGGGGCGAAGCTCCACGACCCGGTGGCCGAGGGGGAGTGCCTCACCTGTCACGACCCCCACTTGAAGTGGCGGGCGGCCCTCCTCAAGGCCCCCGAGGCCGACCTGTGCCGCGACTGCCACGACGTGCCGGCGGGCAAGGACGGCCTGGTCCTGCACGAGGCTGCCGAGACCTGCTCGGCGTGCCACCAGGCCCACGGGGGTAGCGGCCAGCGCTTCCTGTCGGCGCCGCCCCCGGCGCTGTGCCTGGAGTGCCACGACGATCCCCGGGGGACGGGCGGGGAGGTTCATCCGGCCGTGGACGAGGGGTGCTTGACCTGCCACGACCCCCACGCCGGCCGCAAGCCGGGTCTTCTGCGGGGCGCCACCCTCAACGCCAGCTGCACCGAGTGCCACGACGACCCCACCGCTGGCAAGCCGGTGGTGCACAAGGCCGTGGACCGGGGGTGCGCGAGCTGCCACGCGCCCCACGCCTCGACCAACCCCAAGCTGCTCCTGCGGGTAGGCAATGCTCTGTGCAACTCCTGCCACACCCTCACCCGTCACCACCGGCTCGAGGCCGCTCCGGCCCTGGCCAAGTACCCGGGCGCGGCCGCCTTTCCGGTGGAGGGAGGACAGCTCGCGTGTCGCGGGTGCCACGACCCCCACGCCGCCGAGGTAAAGGGGCTCCTGCCCCGCCCCCGGGCCGAGCTGTGTGCGGCCTGCCACAAGCAAGGCCCCTGAGCCGGGGTCGGGGGTGGAGACCTTCGAGCTCCTGACCGCGGAGGTCCAGCGCCGACTCCGGGGCTGGGAGCGGCGGGAGATCCCCCTGGAGGGCCTCTCGCCCGCGGCGGTGGCCCTCATCCTGGTCCCCCAGCCGGAGGGACCGTCGGTACTCTTTACCGTCCGCACCACCCACGTGGAGCAGCACAAGGGGGAGATCTCCTTTCCCGGCGGCCGGATCGAACCCGGCGACCGGGGCCCGCGGGAGGCGGCCCTACGGGAGACCTGGGAGGAGATCGGCGTCCACCCCGGGGATCTGGAGATCCTCGGGGTGCTCGACGACTTCGTGTCGGTGACCGGGTACCGGGTCACCCCTTTCGTGGGGCGCCTCGCGTCGGCGGGCTACTCCTTCCGGCTGGAGCCCCGGGAGGTCGACGAGATCCTCCTCGTGCCCCTTCGCCATCTGTTGGTCCCCGCCCACTACCACGCGGTGAAGCCCGCGGCCTCGCCCTACCACATCCACTACTTCTCCTGGGGACCCCACGTCATCTGGGGGCTTACCGCCGCCATCACCAAGCGCTTCCTCGACGTCTGCGGGCGGCCGGCGGGTGCCGTGTGAGGGCGCCGTAGGCGGGGAAGGTGACGGCGCGGGGGGATCGAACGGGTGGGGGCGGCTCGAGCCCGGGCGTCAGGCGGGGGGCGGGCAGGGGTCTAGGGCGACGCGCCGGTCCCCCCAGCCGAGGAGCACCCGGCCGGGCTGGTCCGGGGAAGTGGGGTCCCGGAGCGTCCGCCAAGCCCCGTCCCCGGGGCCGTCGCCCCGGCAGGAGAGGACCAGGAGCCCAGCGCTCCGGGCCGCCGCCAGGAGCGCTTCCAGGCTTCCCCGCAGGGGGGCGCGGAACCACTCGCCCTGCCCGAACTCGGCGCGGCCGAGCTCAAAGCAGTGCCCTGCAAAGGCCTTGGCCCGGCGGCACGCGTCCTCGTCCCAGGTCACCTTGCCCCAGGCCTCTCCCACTACCTCCAGGTACACGTCCAGAGGCTCGGGGGCGTCGCCGACGGCGGTGAGCGGCTCCACCGGGGCACCGTGGAAGGCGTCTTCCAGGAGCCGGGCCAGGGCCTCGTGGACCTGGGCGTAGGTGTCGAGCTCCATGCAGCCGGTGAGGATGCCGGCCACCAGGGCCGCGGACAGCCTGGTGGCCTCCTCCCGATCGAGGGCGCCTTCGGCGGCAGCGAGGGAGACGGCGCGGCCCAGGGCCACGAAGGTCTCAGCGTCTTGGGTCACCATGGATCTCATCATCGGTCGCTCGCCGCCGAAACTTAACCTCACCGCGAAAAACGCCGCAGGCGGATGTTGAGGAGGATGCCGGCCACCAGGTAGGTGGTCAACACCGAGGAGCCGCCGTAGGAGAAGAGGGGCAGGGGCACGCCCACCACGGGCAGAAGCCCGAGGACCATGCCGACGTTTACCGACACGTGGAAGAAGAGGATGCTCGTCACCCCCACCGCCAGGAGCCGCCCAAAGGTGTCCCGGGCCTTCGCCGCGATGTCGAGGCCCCAGAGGATTAAGAGGGCGAAGAGGGCGAGCACCACCACGGAGCCGACGAGCCCCCACTCCTCGGCCAGCACCGAGAAGATGAAGTCGGTGTGGCGCTCGGGGAGGAACTGCAGGTGGACCTGGGTGCCCTCCAGGAAGCCCTTGCCGAGGAGCTGGCCGGAGCCCACGGCGATCTTGGACTGGATAATGTGGTAACCGGCCCCCAGGGGGTCCCGCTCGGGGTTCAAGAAGGTCAGGACCCGCTGCTTCTGGTACCCCCGAAGGCCGAGCCACGCCAGGGGGGCTGCGGCCAGGGCGACCCCGCCGACGCCGAGGAGGACCCCCCGGCGGACCCCTTGAAAGAGCACCACCGCGCCGGCGACGCCCGCTACCAGTAGGGCGGTGCCGAGGTCGGGCTGCACCAGGATGAGGGCCACCGGCCCCCCGGCGACCGCCGCCAACAAGGCGATCTGGCGCCAGCCGTAGGGTGGGGCGGTGGGCTCCCGGGCGAGCAGGTGGGCAGCCATGACCGCCATGGCGATCTTCATGAACTCGGAGGGCTGTAGTTGGATCGGCCCCAGGGGAAGCCACCGCTGGGCCCCCATGCTTGTCTTGCCGAGCACCAGGACCAGCACCAGGAGGACCACCAGGCCCCCGTACAGGGGGGCCGCGTAGGTCTGGAGGTGCCGGTAGTCCACGGCCAGCGCGCAGCCGAGAGCAGCGAGGCCCAGGGCCATCCAGCGGAGCTGCCGGGCGGCGTGCCCCGCCACGGCGCCGTCGGGCCCGTGGCTGGCGCTCCACAGGACCAAGAGCCCCAGCCCCGACAAGAGGAGCAGCAGCGCCAGAAACCCCCAGTCCAGCTGGCGCAGGAGCGGGCGCCGGGTCACGGCCCCCCCTCGGCCACGCCGGCATCCACGGCCTTGAGGGCCTGGTACGCCTCGACCACCAGGCCCGCCATGGGGGCGGCCACCGACCCGCCCCCCCCGCCGTGCTCCACTACCACGGCGAAGGCGATCTCCGGCCGATCCGCCGGGGCGTAGCCGGCGAAGAGGGCGTGGTCCCGGCGCTCCCAGGGGATGTCCTCGAGGCGGAGGTTGCGCTCCGCGGGGAGCCGGACCACCTGGGCGGTGCCGGTCTTGCCCGCCACCGGAAACCCGGCGACCTCCGCCTTGCGGCCGGTGCCGGCGTCGCCCCCCACCACCAGGCGCAAGCCGTGCCGGATCCGATCCAGGTGGGCGCGGCGGAAGGCGAGCCGCCCTGCCTCCTGGGGCGAAAACCCGCGCAGGTGCCGCCCCTCGGGGTCTTCGATGCGGCTGACCAAGCGGGGCCGCATCCGAATCCCCTGGGGATGGGCGACTCCAGCCAGGACCGCCGCGAGCTGGACCGGCGTCGACAGGACGTAGCTCTGGCCGATCGCCACCGACAGGGTCTCCCCCGCATACCACGGTTCCTTGCGCGCCTTGCGCTTCCAGCCCTTGGAGGGCACCAGCCCCTCCCGCTCGCCGGGCAGGCCGATCCCCGTCGCTTGCCCGAAGCCGAGCTGGCTCGCCCCGTCGAAGAGGGCGTCGATGCCGAGGTCCAGCCCGGTCTGGTAGAAGAAGACGTCGCAGGATTCGGCCATGGCCCGGTCCAGGTCCACCGTCCCGTGGCCCCCCTTCTTCCAGCAGCGGTACGGGCGCCCCGCGAAGTGGTACTCGCCGCCGCAGAAGACCCGGGTCTGGGGGGTGATGACGCCCCGGTCCAGACCTGCCAGGGCGGTAGCGATCTTGAAGGTGCTGCCGGGAGGATAGACCCCCTGGGTAGCGCGATCCTGGAGGGGATGGCGAGGATCCGAGGCGATCGCCTCCCACTGCTCCTTGTCCATCTTGCGGGCGAGTTGGTTGGGGTCGACCGAAGGCTGCGATACCAGCGCCAGGACGTCGCCGGTGTGCACCGCGACGACCACGATGCTGCCCGCCTCCTCCCCCAGGGCGGCGGCCGCCGCCGCCTGGAGGCGGCGATCGATGGTGAGGATCAGGTTGCTGCCGGGCCGGGGGGAACGTTCCGCCAGGACCCCGAGGGTACGCCCCCGCACGTCGACCTCCACCTGCTGCCCCCCGGCCTCCCCCCGCAGGTCCTGTTCCCACGCCGCCTCGACCCCCGCTCGCCCCAGGATGTCCCCGGACTCGTACTCCGCGTACGGGGGGAGGCGGAGCTCCCGCCCCGAGATCTCCCCCACGTACCCGATAAGCCCCCCCAAGAGGTCCTGGTGGGGGTAGTGGCGGACGGGGACCGCTCGGATCAGCACCCCGGGGAGCTCCAGGCGGTGGGCCGCGAGGCGCGCCAGTTCCGGTCGGGAGATGTTGCGCCGCAAAAGTCGGCCCTTCCACCGCGGCGGGCCGGGGCCGTTGAGGAGCGCGGTGAGCTCCCCCGGGGCGAGGCCCAGGGCCTGGACGAGCTCGGCTTCCACCGCGCCCCGGGCCCCCTTGGGTAGTTCGGCCGGCACCACCAGGGCGTCAAAGGACGCCCGGACGTCGGCGAGCACCTCGCCCCGGCGGTCCAGGATCATCCCCCGGGGTGCCACCAGGCGCTCCACCCGGATGCGGTTGTTCTCGCTCAAGTAGCGGTACCGGGAGCCCTGGACCACCTGCAAGACGAGGAGTCGCACCACCAGAACGCCAAAGACCAGGGCGACCGCTCCCAGGCACAGGAGAAACCGCAGCCGAAGCTCGCTGCGGGTCCCGAAGCGGTGGGCGATCACACCACCACCTCCCGGGCCGGGCGCCGACCCGAGGCCACCTCGAGGGCGACGAAGGTGAGGGGCACCCAAAAGGCGTCGGTGAGGGCCTGGCGCCAGGCGGTGGCGAAGAGCTCGGCGAAGGCGAAGGGACCGGCCAGGCCGAGCCCCCCCAGGACCCCGGCCACGACGGCATCGGAGACGGCGAGGAGGGAAGCCAGGGGCAACAGGAGGAGGGGCCGGTCATCGAAAAAGACCCCCCGCAGGGGACGGCTCACGCCGTACAGCGCCAGCCGCTGTAGCGAACCGAAGCCCGCCGGCGTGCCCGAGGCGGCGTCGAGGGCGAGGCCGGCGGCGAAGGCGAGGGCGCAGCCGCCCCGGGGTTGGCCGGTGAGGGCGACCCACAGGACCAGGGCCCGGGTGAAGTCCGGGCTCCAGGCCGGAGAGAAGAAGAGCGGGGCGAGAGCGGTTTGGGCCAGGATGCCGACGGAGAGGGCGGCCCACCAGGCCACCTGGGCTCTCACGGCGCCGCTCCCCTCTCTTCCCGGCCGACGATGAACACCTCCTCCAGGCGAGCGAAGTCGGCGCTCGGGGCGAGCTCGGCCCGCTGGAAGACGTCCCCTAGGGTAGCGTCGACCTGGGTGATCTCCCCGAGGAGGAGCCCCTTGGGGAAGACCCCGCCGAGGCCGGAGGTGACCACCCGGTCCCCGACGGCGGCGTCGTCGCCCCGGGCCAGGTACAGGATCCGGCAGGTCGAACCGAGGCGACCCTCCACCACCACCTGGGCCCGGGTGCGCTGGACGATGGCGTCCACCGCCGAGCTCGGGTCGGTGATGAGGAGCACCCGGCTGGCGCTGGGGCTCACCTCGTACACCCGGCCGATGACCCCGGCCGGGGTCACCACCGGGCTGTCGACGGCGACCCCGTCCCCGCTCCCCTGGTCCAAGACGATGGTGCGAAACCACGCCGAGGCGCTGCGTCCCACCACCCGGGCTGGCTCGAGGGCGAAGTCGGTGCTCTCCTTGAACTCCAGGAGGGCTCGGAGGCGGCGGTTCTCCTGGGCCACCTCCTCCACCGCCAGCAGCTCCCGCTTGAGTTCGGCGACTTCCTGCCGCAGCTCCCCGGCTTCCCGGTGGGCCCCAACCGACAGGGCGTACCGGTCCACCACCGATCCGATGCCGCCGGCTAGCCCGCGGACCGTGGCCTGCACCGGCGCGCCCAGAAGGCCAACCGAGCGCCCCAGGACGCTGCCGTCCCGGGCGCCGGAGAGCGCCCCCAGGGCCAGCAGGGCGAGCCCCGCCCCGAGCAGGGCGCCGCGGTGTCGGAGGAGGAAGCCAAACATGGGAGCGGCGGGTTCTCCTGGGGAAGGGAGGTTCCCTGGAGGGGGTCAGGTTCGAGGGATCAGGAGCACACTTCTCGCAGCAGCTCGATCTCGTCCAGGGCCATCCCGGCCCCGAGCGCCACGCACGACAGGGGGTCGTCGGCGACCATGATCGGCAGGCCGGTCTCCTCCCGCAACAAGACGTCGAGGTTGCGCAGCAGGGCACCGCCGCCGGCGAGCACGATCCCCTTGTCCACGATGTCCGCCGCCAGCTCCGGGGGGGTCTTCTCGAGGCCGATCCGCACCGACTGGACGATGGCGTTGATCGGCTCCCGCAGGCTCTCCCGGATCTCGTCGGCAAACACCACGCAGGTCTTGGGGATGCCGGCCACCAGGTCGCGCCCCTTCACCTCCAGGGAGGGGTTCTCGCCGTCGGCGTCCGGGTAGCGCTTGATCGCGGCGATCTCGATCCCGCCGCGCCGCGCG
>JBBIIA010000062.1:0-21874 GCA_037446775.1 Deltaproteobacteria bacterium | reverse complement strand
CGGGCCTTCTTCTCCTTCATCTCGGCCTCGGTGGCCGCCCCGACGTTGATCACCGCCACGCCGCCCACGAGCTTCGCCAGGCGTTCCTGGAGCTTCTCGCGGTCGTAGTCGGAGGTGGTCTCCTCGATCTGGGCGCGGATCTGCTTGACCCGGTCCTGGATCGCGCTCTGGCTGCCGGCGCCGTCGATGATCGTGGTGTTGTCCTTGTCGATGCGGACGGTCTTGGCCGAGCCCAGGTCCTTGAGGGTGATGTTCTCGAGCTTGAGGCCGACCTCTTCGCTGATCACCTGGCCGCCGGTGAGGATGGCGATGTCCTGGAGCATGGCCTTGCGGCGGTCACCGAAGCCCGGGGCCTTGATGGCGGCGCAGTTCAGGGTGCCGCGGAGCTTGTTCACCACCAGGGTCGCCAGGGCCTCGCCCTCGACGTCCTCGGCGATCACCACGAAGGGCTTGCCGGTGTTGGCGATCTTCTCCAGCGCGGGCAAGAGGGTCTTCATGGTGCTGATCTTGCCGTCGTTGATCAGGACGTAGGCGTCCTTGAACTCGGCCTCCATCCGCTCGGCGTTGGTGACGAAGTAGGGGCTGATGTAGCCGCGGTCGAACTGCATGCCCTCGACCACCTCGAGGGTGGTCTCCATGCTCTTGGCCTCTTCGACCGTGATCACGCCTTCCTTGCCGACCTTGTCCATCGCCTCGGCGATGATGTCGCCGATGGTGGGGTCGTTGTTGGCCGAGATGGTGCCGACCTGGGCGATCTCCTTGCGGTCCTTCACCGGCTTGGACATGCCCTTGAGCTTCTCCACGCAGGTGGTGACGGCCGCCTCGATGCCGCGCTTGATGTCCATGGGGTCGTGGCCGGCGGCCACCAGGCGGGAGCCCTCCCGAAAGATCGCCTGGGCGAGCACCGTGGCGGTGGTGGTGCCGTCGCCGGCGACGTCCGAGGTCTTGGAGGCGACCTCGCGCACCATCTGGGCGCCCATGTTCTGGAACTTATCCTTGAGCTCGATCTCCTTGGCGACGGTGACGCCGTCCTTGGTGACCGTGGGGCTGCCCCAGCTCTTCTCGATGATCACGTTGCGGCCCTTGGGCCCCAGGGTGGCCTTGACCGCGTTGGCCAGGGTGTCCACGCCCTTGAGAATGGCGCCCCGCGCCTCCTGCCCGTACTCGATCTTCTTCGCTGCCATGGAACGATCCTCCTAGGTGGGATTTGGTGGTTGGGTGGGGAGAGGGGTGGGGCTCAGGCCTCGATCACGCCCATGATGTCGTCTTCGCGCATCATGAGGAGCTCCTCCCCCTCGACCTTGATCTCGGTGCCCGCGTACTTCGAGAAGAGCACCTTGTCGCCGGCCTTGATGTCGAGCGGCGTCACCTTGCCGTCCTCGTTGCGCTTGCCGGGACCGGCGGCGACGATCTCGCCCTTCTGGGGCTTCTCCTTGGCGGTGTCGGGGATGATGATCCCGCCAGCGGTCTTCTGCTCCTCTTCGAGGCGCTTGACGATGACGCGGTCCTGCAGGGGGCGGATCTTCATTGCTCGTTCCTCCTGGGTGGTGAGAGAGGGGTGATGGGTGGGTTGGCTCGCTTGGTAGCACTCTCCGGCTGGGAGTGCTAACGGGGCGGGAAAATAGCCACCCGGGGAGCGGGCGTCAAGGGAGGCGGGCTTCTTTTTTTTGGGAACGCCCCCAAGCGACCGTCGGCTTGACCCGTCCTCCCGGGGCCCTGTAGAAGGGGTCGACGCCCACCCGCCCTGCCCCCGGAGCTCCCGCCGTGGCAACCCTGTTTCGTTTCTCGCTGCTCCTGGTGTTGTTGGCGTCGGCGCCGGCCCTGGCCGCCCCGCCGACCCTGGAGGTGTTCGCCGGCTCCGCCTCCCGGCCCGCTGCCGAGGAGCTCGCCCGGCGCTTCGAAGGGGCCACCGGCGCCCGGGTGGCGGTGCACTTCGGCGGCTCCGGCGCGCTCCTCGCCCAGCTCGAGCTGACCGGCCGGGGCGACGTGTACTTCCCGGGCTCCTCGGAGTTTATGGCCCTGGCCGTGGCCCGGGGGCTGGTGGACCCGGCCACCGAGACCCCGGTCTTCTATCGGCTGCCGGCCCTCCTGGTGCCCCGGGACAACCCCAAGAACCTCCGGGGCCTAAAGGACCTGGCCCGCCCCGGGGTGCGGGTGGGCCTGGCCCGGCCCGACACCGTGGCGTGCGGCTTGTACGGGGCAGAAGTGCTGGAGGCCGCAGGCCTCGCCGCGGCGGTGCGCCCCAACGTGGTGAGCTACGCCGAGTCCTGCGAGAAGGCGGTCGGGCTGCTCTCCCTGGGGCTGGTGGACGCGGCCCTGGCGTGGGCCGAGCTGGGCGGGTGGGATCCCGGGCGGGTCGAGTCGGTTCCCCTGCCGCCCGCCGCCCTGCCCCGGATCGGGGTGGTGCCCGCGGCGGTGGTTGCCCGGTCCCGCCAGCCCGCCCTGGCCCGGCAGTTCGTCGCCTTCTTGGCCGGCGCCGAGGGCCAGGCGATCCTCGCCCGCCACGGGTACTCCACCGACCTGGCCGCGATCCGGCGCCAGGCCCGGCCCGGCGCCCCCCTGGGGGGCCGATTCGAACCCGCCCCGGGGTGGCGCTAGCCGTGGGTCGGCTCGGCCTGCCGTGGCTGGTGGGGGCCGCCCTGGGGGTGTCGGCCGCCCTGGTGCTCGGGCTGCTGGGCTCCCAGGTGGGGTACGCCGGCCTCTGGGCCCCGTGGCGAGCGCTCGGCTCCGAGACCCTGCGCCACGCGGTGGGCCTCTCCCTGGTCACCGCCACCGCGGCGTCGGCCCTGGCCCTCCTCTTTGCCGTGCCCGCCGCCTACGGCCTCGCCCGGTACCGCTTCCCCGGCTCCTGGCTCCTGGACGTGGTGCTCGACGTGCCGGTGGTGCTCTCCCCCGTGGCGGTGGGGGTCTCCCTGATCCTGCTCCTGCGGTCGGCCCCGGGCCAGTGGGTCGAGGAGCACCTCTTGCGCTTCATCTTCGCGGTCCCGGGCATCGTGCTCGCCCAGTTCACCGTGGCCCTGGCCCTGTCCATCCGGGTCTTGAAGGCGAGCTTTCAAGGGGTGGACGAGCGCTACGAGCAGGTCGCCCGCTTCTTGGGCTGCACCGCCTGGGGCGCCTTCTGGCGGGTGTCCCTGCCCCTGGCCCGCCGGGGCATCCTGGCCGCCTTCATCCTCGGCTGGGCCCGGTCGATCGGCGAGTTCGGGGCGACGGTGACCCTGGCCGGGGCGGTGCCAGGCCAGACCGAGACCATCCCGGTGGCGATCTACCTGCGCCTGGCCGGGGTGGACCTGGCCGGGGCCGTGGCCCTGATGCTCCTCCTCTCGGCCTTGAGCCTCGTGGTCCTGGTGGCGGTGCGGCTGGCGGGGGGTGAGCGGTGATCGGCTGCGCGGGCCTCTCCCTCTCCTTTGGCGGCTTTCGGCTCCAGGGGATCGACCTCGCCGTGGAGCCCGGGGAGAGTTTCTTCGTGCTGGGGCCCTCGGGGTCGGGCAAGACCCTCCTCTTGGAGGGCCTTCTGGGGCTGCGGCGGCCGGAGGCGGGCCGGGTGCTCCTGGGGGGCCGGGACGTCACCCGGCTCCCTCCGGAGGAGCGGCGGGTCGCCTACGTGCCCCAGGACCTGGCCCTCTTCCCCCACCTGTCGGTGCGGGACAACGTGCTCTTCGGGCTGCGGGCCCGGGGGCGGCTGCCGACGGACGCCGGGGCCCGCCTGGCCCGGTGGGCGGAGCTCCTGGACCTCGGCCCGGTCCTCGGCCGCCGGGACGCGCGCACCCTGTCGGGGGGCGAGCGCCAGCGGGTGGCCCTGGCCCGGGCGCTGGTGACCGAGCCCCGGGTGCTCTTCATGGACGAGCCCTTCTCGGCCCTGGACGCCTCGCTCCGCCGCCGCCTCCAGACCGAGGTGCGCGAGCTCCAGCGCAAGCTCGGGCTGACCCTGGTGCAGGTGACCCACGACCCCGAAGAGGCGTTCCTGATGGCCGACCACATGGCCATCCTGATGGCCGGCCGGATCGAGCAGCGGGGCCGGCCGGCCGAGCTCTACAACCGCCCGGCCAACCTGCGGGTGGCCCGCTTCCTGATGCTCCAGAACCTCTACCCGGGCCGGGTCGGTCCCCGGGACGGCGCGGGCCACCACCGCCTCACCCTGGCGGGCTCCCCGATCACCTTTTTGGCCGACCCCGCCCCGGGCTTTGGCGAGGGAAGCTCCGTGGTCGTCGGCATCCGGCCCGAGGAGGTGATCC
The DNA here is from genome assembly GCA_037446775.1 of Deltaproteobacteria bacterium. GTDB lineage: Bacteria > Desulfobacterota > Deferrisomatia > Deferrisomatales > JACRMM01 > JBBIIA01. The sequence goes on along the minus strand of JBBIIA010000062.1, from coordinate 17,642 downwards.
TGCTCCGCCCGGACCGGGCCCCGGACCCCGCCCGGCAGCTAAACCTCCTGCTCGGCACGGTGGACGGCTGGGTGGACCTCGGCCACTACCGCCTGGTGCGCCTCGCGGTTGGGGGGCTCACCCTCGACGCCTGGCTCAACATCCGGGCGGCCCGGGAGTACCCCATGGAGGTCGGCGCCGAGGCTTGGTTTCACGTGCGGCCCGGCAGCTTTTGCCTGTTGCCTCCGGAGTAGTGGGTGCGGTCGATGGTTTCCGGTTGAGGCATGGCCGGTTTCTCGTATAGAACCCCGTGAGCGCCCGCAGGTGAGATCGCGGTGCAACGCGCGGTCCGGTGAGGTCGGGCGGCTGCGCCTGTAGATCGGCTTTTCGGGGTCAGAAGGAACATCGAACGGGAGGGCGCGGGTGGCGCACGGCAGATGGATCAAGGCAGCCCGAACAGCGCGCAGCCTGACGCAGGCCAGGCTCGGCGAGCTCGTGGGCGTGAGCCAGGCACAGGTGTCGCAGGGGGAGACGGGCCGGCTCGAACCTCGCGCCGAGCAGTTGACCGCGCTAAAGGCGATCCTGGGCGAGCCCGCCGAAACGGAGACCCGCGTTGAGCTGTCCATCCCGCTCGGGCCCGCCGCGATGGACACTTCTGCGATCGACGAACCTGCGCCGGGACCGACCGGGGAGCCCGGGCGACCCGCGCCGCCCCGCACCCGCCCCACCCGCCGCCTCACCCAGGCCGAGCTCGACACCTTCCTCGAGAAGGCGGCGGACACGCTCCGGGGCGGGGTGGATCACTCCGAGTTCCGCGGCTACGTCTTCGCGGAGATGAACCACTCGCGGCGGTTCTGGGCCCACGTGTGCCCGGAGTATCGGGAGCTGGACGGGGAGCTCCGGGAGATGTGGAAGGCGGTGCCGCGGTGGGCGGGTTGAAGGACTGGGGTTGCAGAAGACAGGACGAAAAGGAGAATGACCATGTTTAGCCACGTATGGATCGAAAACATGGCGGCGTTCTCTTGCCTGAGATGGGACCACCACGGAAACGTGAACGTAATTGTTGGAGAAAACGATACAGGCAAGACGCATCTATTGAAGATGCTCTACTGCGTGGCGAGAAGCATCGAGGACTACACGAAGCGGGAGCAAACAGACCGGCCACTGTGGCGGGATATGCTGGCGGAGAAGCTTCTGTGGACGTTTCAGCCCGGGACCTGGCGGCTGGGCGAGCTCGTGAGGAAGGGCGAGAGCCGACTCAAGGTGGAGGCCCGACTGAACGACGAGAACTACGGGTTCTCGTTCGGCAAGGACACGACCAGCAAGATCATCGAGTGCACCGACCTCGCTCAGCCCCAGCCCGAGCTGAGAGCGCTCTTCCTTCCCCCAAAGGAGGTCTTGACCGGGTTGGACGCGGTTGCGGCGACACGGGAGCAGCTCCAGATCCCGGGCTTTGACGACACCTATCAAGACCTGATCCGGGCCCTGCGCCTCCCGACCACCCAGGGCAGCATCCAACGGAACCTGGGAGACGTGCTGGACGAGTTGGAGGCGCTCTTCACCGGCGAGATCCGGCGAGAGGAGGAGCGCTTCGTCTTCCGGCGGGGCAGGGAGAAGTACTGGATGTCCCAGACCGCCGAAGGCATCAAGAAGATCGGCATCCTGACCACGCTGATCCGCAACCGGACCCTTCGACAGGGCTCGGTCTTGTTCGTCGACGAGCCGGAGGCGAACCTCCACCCGAATGCGATCGTCAAGCTGATGGGAATGCTCTTCAACCTGGGCCGGGCCGGGGTGCAGGTGTATCTCGCCACCCACAGCTACTTCGCGATCAAGGAGCTCGAGCTTCTGGCGCGGCGCGAGCGGGAGAGCGTCCCCTTCTGTTCCTTGAGCCAGGGCGACCGGGGCATCACGGCGGTGTTTAGCGACCTGCGGGATGGGATGCCAGACAACCCGATCGTGGATGCCTCCGTCCGGTTGTACGAGAAGGACGTGAGGCTGGACCTGGAGGCCTGACCATGCCGGTCTACGCGGAACCGGGCTTCTCGGTCGCCCTGCCGGACGGGCTCTCCTTCCGTCTGCAAGATTGCGAGAGCTACTCGACCCTGTGCGGGCAGGGGCTCAGCGAAATGGACTTTGGCTGGTGGGAGGACGCGCCGCAGCCGACGCTGTGGCTCCTGGAGGTGAAGGACTACGGCCACCTCGCGCCGGAGGAGCAGCTACCGGAGCACCTCATCCCGAAACTGGTGGCCAAGGCTACCGACACCTTGTTGCTGCTGGCGGCGGCCTGGATCCCGACGGGGCGCGGACAGGACATCGCCCGGTGGCTCCCCGAGCCGTGCCGCCGCTTCCCGGCGGCCCCGAAGCGGTTGAAGCTGGTCTTCGCGCTTCGCCTTCCCCCCGAACGCAGGGCCTTGGTTCCTGCCCTTAAGGACAAGGTGAACCAGCAACTGCGAGGCCGGATCGGTCTTTTCGACCTAAAGCAAGTCATCCTGGTGGATCACGAGACGGCGGCCAGGATGGGGCTCCCCATCACCCCTGCGCCGGCTTGAAGGGCGCCGAGTCCCGCCGACCGATGCCGAAGTCGCCTCGCCCCCGCCCCGACTCTTTCTTCGCGCCCCCCGGTGAGAGCCCGATGACGCGCCCCCGGCCCCTCGACCTCGCCGCCATCCTCGCCGGCGGCCGCGGCGCGCGCATGGGCGCCGACAAGGCCCGCCTCGACCTCGGGGGCGAGACCCTCGCCGAGCGGGTGCACCGCAGCGTCGCCGCCGTGGCGAAGCGGGTGATCCAGGTGGGGGGCGAGTCGGCCCTCGCCCACCGGGGCGTCGGGCAGATCCCGGACCGCTACCCCGGCGCCAACGCCCTGGGGGGCCTCGCTACGGCCCTCGGGTGGGCCGAGGAGGAGCTGGGGGCCGACGCCTGGGTGCTGGTGGTGGCGTGCGACCTGCCGTTCCTGGAGCCGACGCTCCTGCGGCGGCTGGCCGCGGACCGGGAGGGGGCCGACGCGGTGGTCCCCCGCACCGCGCTGGGCTACGAGCCCCTGTGCGCCGCCTACCGGGCCGGGGCGGCCCCGGCCTTTGCGGCCGAGGTCGCCCGGGGGAACCTCCGGATCTTCGCCGCCTACCGGACGCTCCGGGTGCGGGAGGTGCCCGAGGCCGACCTGCGGGCCGCCGACCCGGACCTGCGCTCCTTCCTCAACTTGAACCGCCCCGCCGACCTGGAGGCCGCCCGGGCCCTGGTCGCGCCCGGGGCGGGGGGCTCCTGACGCGGGGCGTTCTCCTCGGGTGCCCGGGGGACGCCCGGGTGCTTCGTCCCGGCGGGTCCTCATCGGGTGCGGACGCTCCCTCCCAGGCTACCGATCTACCACACGGTTGATCGAGCCCACCCTCCCACGGACCATCGGCGCCGGCCGAGGCCGACCGCCCCCCCTTGTCACGGGTCGCTCGCTCCTCTACAGTGGCGGCCGTGCCGGCCCTCCCCCCGCACCCCGGAGCCGCCATGCTGTTTCCCGCCTACCGCAAGCTGAACCACCGGGCCCGCGCCTTGGCCGACGGGCGGTTGATCACCTACCACTTTTACGTGGGCGGGGCCACCCTGCTGAGCCTCGGGCTGTACAGCGCGTACCGGGGCGAGCTCTTTGGGGGGGTGGCCGCCGTCTTCGGGCTCGCCAGCCTAGTCCTGGGGGTGGGACTCCAGGTCTTTCACCGGGTGATGATCCGGGGCCCGCACCGCGACGCCTATCTGGTTACCATTGCCGCCGCCCTGGGGCGGCGGCGCTTCCCCCTGCTCCCCCTGCTCCTGGGGGTCCTGGTGGTCTTTAGCATCGCCGTCACGATCCTTTACCTGCTGGCGGGGTGACCCGCCGTGGACCGGGCCGCCGCCGAGCCGGGCGAGTTTACGCTGCGGGGCCCCGAGGACTTCCTGCGCCTCGACGGCCGTTGCGCGGAGCTCTTGCAGGGGTTTCGCGACTGGCTCCTCAGCCCGGAAGGGGGCGCCCTCGAACCCCGCCAGGCGGGCGCCCTCGCCCACGCCGCCGACCGCTTCCTGCGGGATTTCGTCGTCGACATCCTGGAGACCGGGCCGGCGGACGCTAGCCCGGACGCCGGACGCCGCTACCTGGCCAACTGGTACCTGGTGAACACCCTGGAGCCGAGCCACCAGGAGATCGACCGGATTGGGGAGGCCCTGGGGCGGCTCTACCCCTACCTGGTGCGCCGGGGCGTCGTGGCTCCCGCGGCGGCGGCGAGCGCGCTGGCCGCCCTGGGCGACCCCGCCCACTTCCACCGCCGCCTGGAATCCTTCTGGGAGCTCACCCCCGACACCATCGCCGCCTGGCGGCGGGTCGACGACTACCGCCGCCCCCGGCCCCTGCGCTGATCCCGCGCCCCCTCACCCCGGCAAGAGGCCCGGTACGGTCTGGCGGATCTTCGTCAGGAGGGCGTCCTTGACGAAGGGCTTGATCACGTAGTTGTTGGCTCCTGCCTTGAGGGCGTCGAGGACCCGGCGCTTCTCGGCCTCGGTGGTGACCATGATGATGGGGACCTGGTCGCCCCGGGCCCGGATCGCGATTAGGGCGTCGATCCCGAGCATCTCCGGCATGTTCCAGTCCAGGAGCACGAGATCGTACGCGGTGGCGGCGGTCTCCTCCACCGCCTCCCTGCCGTTTACCGCCTCGTCCACCTGGCGGACCTGCAAATCGGCCAGCAGCATGCCCAGGATGCGCCGCATGGTCGCGGAGTCGTCCACCACTAGAACCCTCATCGGTTCGCTCCTTTCGCCCCGGTTCCGAGGCTGACCCGCAGGCCAAAGGGCCCGATGGCGCTCGTAAAGGGGATGTCGAGCCACACCTCGCCCCCGGGGACCTCGACCGTGTAGTCGCTCCCCCGGACCACCGAGGGGAGGCTCAAGGTGATCGGGGTGTCGTCCTCCCCCACGAGCTTCGCCTTGGCCCCCCCGGCGACGATGTTTACCGCCTCGCCCACCGCGTCCAGGAGGGCGTCGTCCACCACCTTGGAGGGCACCTGGGTCAAGCGCTCCGCCAACTCCAAGGCGGTCGGCACCGGGAAGACGAGCATCACCATCCCCCGGATCGGGCCCGCGAGGCCGATCAGGGCGGTGAGCTCGCTGGCCCGGGGGATCTCCCGGGTGAGGGCGGCCGGGCGCCGCTCCGCGGCGCAGCCGAGCATCTTGCCGAAGAAGGCGCCGATGCTCTCGATGAACGGGTTGATGTATTCGACCTTCACCGCCGTCCGTCGCTCCGTCTCCCCGCCGGGTTGTTCGGCCCCCCGCACCTTTGGGTTCTAAACGCCTGGGGCCGGGCGTCGAGTTCCCACGGGGCGAGCCGGGCCCATTTCCCTATCGACACAGTGGTCCTTTCCCTTGAGCCATCCCTACCGCCTCGGCGCCTCCGCGAGGGTGTAGTACACCGCCCGCTGGTGCCGGTGAGCGGTGAAGCGCGGGGACACCCCGGTCAAGAACTCGGCCGCCCCGATGATCAGGACGCCCCACGGCTCGAGGGCGTTGGCGAGGCGGTCGAAGAGCGCCCGCCGCGCCTCCTCGCGGAAGTAGATCGCCACGTTTCGGCACAACACCAGGTCGAATCGCCCCAGGGCGTGGAAGGGCTCCAGGAGGTTCAGCCGCTGGAAGGAGCAGGGGGCCTTCAGCTCGTCCCGCGCCTGCCACGCCCCGCCGCCCACGGGCCGGAAGTACCGGTCGCGGACGTGGGGGGGCAGCCCCCGCTCCACCTCGAAGGCGCCGTACCGCCCTTCCCGCGCCCGGGCCACGGCCGCCTCCGACAGGTCGGTGCCGAGGAGCTGGAGGGCGACGTCGGGAGCGGCCGCCAGCACCTCCAGGGCCACCACCGCCGCGCTGTACACCTCCTGGCCGGTGGCGCAGGCGGCGCTCCACAGGCGCAGGGTCGGGCGGACCCCGGGGAGGGTCGCTGCCCGCCGGTGGCGCACGAGCTCGGGCAGCAGCGCGTGGCGCAACGCGTCGAAAGGTTCCTGATCCCGGAAGAACAGGGTCTCGTTGGTGGTGATCGCGTCCACCACCCGGCGCACCAGGTCGCCCCCCCGATCCCCCCGGACCCGGGCGAGGAACTCGCCGTACGTCGCGCAACCGAGCTCGGCCACGAGGCCCCCGAGGCGGGTCTCCACCAGGTAGGTCTTGGCGGGCTCCAGGTAGATCCCCGTGACGCCGTGGATGAACTCGGCCAGGGCCGCAAACTCCCGGGGGGTGACCGTGGGGCGAGGCTTCGGCACCGCTACCCCCGGGGGGCGCGGCGCGGGACGGCCCGCTGGAGCTCTGCCGCCACGGCCTCCAGGGGCACCACCCGGTCCACCACCCCGGCGGCTACCGCCGCCCCCGGCATCCCCCACACCACCGAGGTGGCCTCATCCTGGGCGATCACCCGGCACCCCGTGCGCTTGAGCGCCTTGAGGCCTTCGACCCCGTCCCGCCCCATGCCGGTCAAGATGGCAGCCACGACGCGGCCGGCGAAGTGGTAGGCGAGGCTCCGAAAGAGCACGTCCGCCGCGGGGCGGCACCCGTTCTCGGGGGGGTCTTCGGTGAGCCGGACCGCGGGGCCGCCGCTCCCCGCCACCACCTTGAGGTGGCTCCCGCCGGGGGCGAGGAGCACCGCTCCCGGGACGAGGGGCTCCCCATCCCGGGCCTCCCGAACCGGCAGCGCGCACCGTTTGGCCAGGCTCTGGGCGAGGACCGGGGTGAAGGCGGCCGGCATGTGTTGGACCACCAGCACCGGCACCTCGAAGTCCCCCGGCAGCACGGGCAGGATCTTGGCCAGGGCGTTGGGGCCCCCGGTGGAGGTCCCGATCCCCACCACCGCCGCCCCCGCCCAGGGGGCCAGGGCGGGAGCGACGCTCGGCAGGGGGGGCGCCCCGAACGGCCCCACCCCCAGGCGGCGCCGGGCCTCGAGGCGCTTGCGAAACGCCTCCAGGCGAGGGGCCAGGCCGTCGCGCAAGGCCTCCAGGTTCCCCTCCCGGGAGCCCCCCTGGGGCTTGGGGAGGTAGTCGAAGGCCCCGAGCTCCAGGGCGCGCAGGGTCATGGACCCGCCCTGGCGGGTGAGGTGGCTCAAGACGATGGCCCCCGCGTCCGGGGCGACCCGAGGCAGTTGCTCCAGCACCCCCAGCCCGTCCAGCACCGGCATCTCGATGTCGAGGGTCAGGAGGTCGGGCCGAAGCTGTTCGGCCTTGGCCAAGGCGATGCCGCCGTCGGACGCCACCCCCACCACCACCACCCCGGGGAGGGTGGCCAGGGCTTCCCGCACCGCCTGGCGGTACACGGCGGTGTCGTCCACCACCAGCACCCGCAGCGGCTCCACGGCTAGCGCGGTTCCCCCGGCCACCGCCGAGGGGTGGGGCGGCTGGCGGGGGTCACGGGGCCCGCCCCGGGGTGCCCGGCTCGCCCTCTACCCGCAGCAGCTCGTCCAGGTCTAGGATGGCCACCAGCCCCTGGGGCGCCTGGACCACCCCCGCCAGGCATCCCGGCCGTACCGCCCGCAGGTTGGCCGGGGCGGGGGCGACGGTGTCCGCCGTCACCACGTCGGCGATCTCGTCCACCCACAGGGCCACGGCTTCCCCCCGGGACTGCACCACCACGTTTCGAGACTCGGGGGTGTGGGCGGAGGGGGCGAGACCGAGGAGCCGCCCGAGGTCCAGGACGGTCACCACCCGGCCCCGGAGGTTCATCACCCCCAGCACCTGGGGGCCGGCCAGGGGAACCGGGGAGAGGGCGGTGAGGCGGTTGACCTCCTGGACCCGCAGGATGTCGACGCCGAACCACGCGCCGTCCACCGCGAAGGTGCACAAGGTCTGGGGCGTCGCCGGGGGATGCCGGTTGTTCATGGGAGCCCTCCTACGCCCGGAACCGCGCCACCAGGCCGTTGAGGCGCGCCGAGAGCCGGGTCAGCTCCTGGGCCGAGGCGCTCATCTGGCCCGTGCGGTCGGACATCTCCCGCGCCGCCTGGTTGACGTCGGCGATCTCCCGGGCGATCTCCCGCGCCACCGCCGAGCTCTGGGCGACGCTCGCGTTCACCTCGTGGATGCCCCGGTTGGCCTGGCTGACGTTGCCCGCGATCTCCCGGGCGGTGAGAGACTGTTCCTCCACGGCCGCCGCGATCGAGGTGACGATCGCGTTGACGTCCTCGATCACCCCGGCGATCTGACCGATCTCTCCCACCGTGCCCTGGGTCGACTGCTGGATGCTCTCGACCCGGCCCCGGATCTCCTCGGTCGCCGCCGCCGTCTGCCGCGCCAGCGCCTTGATCTCGCTGGCGACCACGGCAAACCCCTTGCCGGCGTCGCCGGCGCGGGCCGCCTCGATGGTGGCGTTGAGGGCCAGGAGCTTGGTCTGCTCGGAGATCTCGTTGATGGTCTGGGTGACCCTGCCGATGAGGCTGGCCGCTTGGCCCAGCTCTCCCACCCGCCCCGAGGCGCTCCCGGCCGTCGCCACCGCCTGGGCGGTTACCCCGCTCGCCCGTTCCGCGTTGGCGGCGATCTCCCGGATGGTGGCCGTCATCTGCTGGACCGCCGACGAGATGACGCCGAGGTTCGCGGTCGCCTGGCCCATGGCGGTCGCCACGTTGGTCATGTTGGCGCTCATCTCCTCGGAAGCCGCGGCTACCGTGTGGGATCGATCTGCCATGTCCCCGGCGCCCCGGGACATCTGCCCCGAGAGGGCGGAGAGCTCCTCGGAGGAGCCGCTCACCTGACCGGCGTGGCCGGCCACCTCCCGAATCATCGTCTGGAGCTTGGCGACGAAGGCATTGAACGCCCCGGCCAGGTCCCCGAACTCGTCCCGGGACTGGGGGAGGCGCCCGGTGAGGTCCCCGTCGCCCTCGGCGATGTCCCGGAGCATGGCGGCGGTGTCCCGGATCGGCCGGACGATCCGGCGCGACAGGATCACGGCCAGGACGCTCACCAGGACGGTGGCCACCAGGATGATCCCCCCGTGGACCCAGGCCTGGCGCTGGATCGCGGCGGCGACTCTGGCGCTTTCCGCGGCGACCCGCGCCTCCACGTCGTCGATGTACACCCCGGTGCCCACCACCCAGTTCCACGGCCGAAAGAGCGCCACGTAAGAGAGCTTGGCCACCGGCACCTCGCTGCCGGGCTTGGGCCACAGGTAGTCCACGAACCCCCCTCCGGACGCCTCGGCGACCCGGACGAACTCGACGAAGAGCTTCTTGCCGTTGGGGTCTTTGGACTCCGTCAGGTCCTGGCCGTCGAGCTCGGGCTTGATCGGGTGCATCACCATGGTCGGTCGGGTGTCGTTGATCCAGAAGTAGTCGTCGCCATCGGCCCCGTAGCGAAAGCTCGCCACCAACCGCTTTGCCTGCGCCTGGGCCTCCGCCTGGCGGCTTCCGTCGTCGGCGCCCGCCCGGGACGCGGCCAGCGCCTCCTGGTGGGCGGCCTCGATGGTGCGCATCACCACCCGGGTGAGGTCCTTGAGCTTCTCCTGCTTGGCCCCCATCTGGTGCTCCCGAATCCCGGCGAGCTGCTCCCGGCCGGTGCCGTGGAGGCTCTGGATGCTGACCACGGTGGAGGCGAGGCCGAGGGCCACGACGCCGGTGACGACGAGGATGTTGATCCTTCCCGCAAGTCTCATCGGGTTTGGTCTCCGTTCTGGAAGGAACTCGGTTGCCCTTCTCCCGGGGCCAGCGGGTACCACTCCGGGTAGCACCGGCGGGCGATCGCGGTCACGTCGACGACCAGGACCGGGGCTCCGTCGAGGAGGATGGAGCCCGCGACCCCGGGGCCGGCGAGGGTCGCGCGGTCGATGGCCGCTTGCTCCCGGTAGGCGTCGACCGGGGCGTTGGCCAACAGCCCCACCTGCCGGCCGGGGAGGGAGACCACCAGGACGACGAGCTCCCGGGCTTCGTCCACGGGAGGCACCGGGGCGACCTCGTGGACGGTGAGGAGCGGCAAGGTCCCCCCGTGGTAGGGAAGGACCGGGCGGCCCCCCACCCGCCGGATGGCGTCCGCGGTCACCCGCTCGATGCGCACCACCAGGTCCAGGGGGATGGCCAGGCGCTCGGCGCGGCCCGAGTGGAACACGAGCAAGCTCTCCCCGCCCTCCGGGCAGGCTTCCCGGGCGACCTCGGCGGCTCGGGGGGTCTCCTCCACCGAGGAGAGGCGAGCTTCCCGGGCGATCCCGGGCAGGTCCAGGATCAACGCCACCCGGCCGTCCCCCATGACCGTCGTCCCGGCGTAGCAGGCGAGGTGCTTGAGCTGCCGCCCCAGGGGCTTGACCACGATCTCCTCGGCGTCGAGGAGCTCGTCCACCACCAGGCCGTACCGAAACGCGCCCGCCGAGGCCACCACGACGTGGACCGCGCCGTGGCGCCGCTCCTGGCCGGACCGGAGGGTCTCCTCGGGCGCGGCTGGCGAGGGCTCGGGGATCCCCTCGGCATCGCTGCGCCGGCTGCGGCGGTCTGCCACGGCCCGGCGCTGGTCCCGGTGTTCGGCCCCGGTGACCCCATCCCGGAACCGGGGCGTCAGGCCGAGCACGTCGGCCAGGCGCACCAGGGGCAGGAGCTGTCCCCGCAGGCGCACCACCTCGGCGTCGCCCACCCGTTCGACCTGCTGGGCCACGGCGGCGGCGGGGATCCGGAGGAGCTCGTCCAGGTTGACCTGGGGAATGGCGAAGGGCTGCCCCCCGGCGGTGACGAGGTGGCTCGGGATGATGGCGAGGGTGAGGGGGAGCTTCACCCGGATGGTCGATCCCGCGCCGGGGCGGGACGCGATGGCCACCGACCCCCCGAGCTTGTCCAGGTTGGTCTTCACCACGTCCATGCCGACCCCCCGGCCGGACACGTCGGTGACCCGGGTGGCGGTGGAGAAGCCCGGCAGGAGGATCAACGCGGTCTTGTCGCTGGCGGAGAGGGCCTGGGCCTGGTCGGGAGACAGGAGCCCCTTGGCCACCGCCGCCGCCGCGATCTGGTCCGGGTCGATGCCCCGACCGTCGTCCGCCACCTCGAGGTGCACGTGGCCCCCTTCGTGGTGGGCCCGCAGGAGCACCCGCCCCTGGGCCGGCTTGCCGGCGGCCCGGCGGAGGTCCGGAGCCTCGATCCCGTGGTCCACGGCGTTGCGCACCAGGTGGGTGAGGGGGTCGCTGAGCCCCTCGAGGATGGTCTTGTCGAGCTCCACCTCGGCCCCCTCCAGGACCAGCTCCACCTCCTTGCCGAGGGAGCGGGCGAGGTCGCGCACCAGCCGCGGAAACTTCTGGAAGAGCTGGCCCACCGGCTGCATGCGGGTGAGCATGATGGCTTCCTGGAGGCGGGAGGTGATCCCGTCGATCCGCTGGGCCACCGCCTCGGGCACCCGCCCCTGGGTCCCCACCAGGGCCTGGAGGAGCTGATTGCGGCTCAACACCAGCTCCCCTGCCAGGTCCATCAGGGTGTCCAGGAGGCCGACGCTGACCCGGAGGCTCGTCTCGCTCCGGGGAGAAGCCGACGCCTTGGCCGCCGGGGTCGGGGTCGGGGTCGGGGTCGGGGTCGGGGTCGGGGAGGGCGGCGGGGGCGGCGGCGCCGGAGGCGCCCCCCCCGCAGCGAGGGGGCGCAAACCCTCGGGGCCGATGCGGTGGACCCGTTCGGGGGGCAGGTCGAACACGTCCGGGGCGATGTCGGGCTCGATGACCGTGGCGTACAGCACCAGGAGGGGGAGCCGGGTCGGCAGGTGGGGGGCCGCCAGGGTGCCGGCGGCGGCCAGGTCGAGCCGGCAGTCCACGATCACGCCGCCGCCTTCGAGCTCCCCCAGCACGTCCAGGGGGCGCCTGCCCCGGCGGTGGATGTCGTGGATCAAATCGTAGTCAAGGAGATACAGCAGGCGCCCGCCCTTGCGGGCTTGGGCGAGCTCGAACTCGCTCACCGTGAAGGACGGGCCGCGGGGGTCGGCGAAGACCTGGAGGCGGGTCGCCACGGTCTCCCGGCGGTCGGGGGGCAGGACCACCGTGGTCAGGCTGTCCAGGGCCACCACCAGCTCCGCCACGTCGGCGTCGTTGCTCGCCCCCAGGTCCAGCATGAACGCCCGGAGCCGGTCGAAGCCCTGGAGCAGGAGCCCCACCACGTCGGCGGTCGGCACCAGCTCCCGGCTCCGCACGAGCCCGAGCACGTTTTCGAGCCGGTGGGCGAGGGCGCTCACCACCGAGAGGCCCAGGAATCCGGCCCCCCCCTTGATGGAGTGGGCCGCCCGGAAGACCTTGTTGACGAGTTCCCCGTCGGCCCCGGCCCCGGCCGCCTCGATCTCTAGGAGGTCCCGCTCGATGTCCGCCAGGTGGTCCAGGGACTCCGCCGAGTAGAGCTGAAGGATCTCGTCGCCCTGGTCGCTCACGGGTTCACTCTCCTCCTCCCGCGTCCTTGCCGGGAACCGCCGGGCGCACCGAGAAGTGCCGATCGAGGCGCATGGTCTGGAGGAGCCGGACCACCTCAGGGCGGACGTTAACCACCACCAGAGCCCCCCCGGCGGGCTCCAGGGTGTTGTGGGCGGCGACCAGGAGGCCGATGCCCATGGAGTCCACGAACTCGGCCCGGGCCAGGTCGACGGTGAGGGTGCGGACGCCCTCCTCCACCAGGCCCTGGAGCGCGGGACGCAAGGCCTCGGCCACCGACGCCACGAGGTTCCCCTCGAGCCGCAGGAGGGCCGCCACCCCGTTGGGTTCAACTTGGATCATGGAGCGCTCCTCTCCGGTCCCGGCCCTGGCTCCTCGGCTGGCGAGGCCAGGCGGCAGCACAGGTGCAACTCGTTGCCTTCTTCGTTAAATGCGAGATCTTCCGCCCACTGGCGCATCATCCACAGGCCTCGGCCGCCTTCGTCCCGGTCCCCGGGGAGCCGGGCTAGGGCCGCGCGCCAGTCGAAGCCGGGCCCCGGGTCTCGAACCCGGACGCGGGCCGAAGGGCCGTCGACCCATAGGGACAGCCGGGTCGGTTCGCCGCCCCCGTGGCACACGGCGTTGATCAAGGCCTCGCGCAGCACCAGGCACAGCTCGTAGTCCCGGGCCCCGGGCCGTTCGGCGGCGACGTAGATCCGCACCGCCTCCATCGCCTGGTCCACCGCCGCCAGGGTCCCGGGAACCTCCAGCACCAGGGGGGGGCTCATACGTCCACTCCGAGGAGCACCAGGTCGTCGTCGGGCTGACCGGCCCCAGCGAGGAGCTGGATCACCGCCTCCGACACCCCCAGGTCCAGGGGCAGGTCGCGGGTCCGGTCCGCCTGGGCCAGGAGCGCCGCCACCGGATCTTCCCCGCCAGCGAGGCAGGACAACCCGTCGGAGTACAACAGCACCCGGTCCCCGGGGGCCACCGCCACCTCCACGACGGGCACCTCGACCCGAGCGAAGGCGCCGAGCACGTCGCCCCACCCCCCCACGCACCGGGGCGGCCCCCCCGTCGGCACCAGGATCGGGGCGGGGTGCCCGGCGCACGCCACCCGTAGGCGCCCCTGGGCGCGGTCCAGGTGGGCTAGGCACGCGGTCAGGTACCGCCCGCCGGACAGCAGGGGCCCGAGCCCCGCGTTGAGGCGATCCATGACCCGCTCCAGGGAGGCCTCGCCCCGGACCGCGGCGGCGGCCAGGGCCTTGAGGGCGGAGGTGACGTAGGACGCCCCCAGGTCGTGGCCGCTCACGTCCGCGACCAGGTAGCCGAACCCCCCGGCATCCATGGGGAAGACGTCGTAGTAGTCGCCGCCGGCCTCGCACACCGGGAAGTAGGTCACCGCGAAGCGGGCGGCCGGCAGGTCCGCGGGCCGGGGGAGCACCGCCTCCTGGGCCAGGCGGAGGGAGTCCATGCGGGCCGCCTGGGCTCCCAGGGCGCGGCGCTGGCTCCGGCGCAGCCGGGCGTAGACCATCACCCGCTCGGCGAGGCGGGCGGGGTCGACCGGGAGCTCCAGCACCTCCACCGCGCCAGCGCTCAGGAGCTGCCGGCGGGCGTCTGCGTCCAGGGGGGGGGCCACGGCCACCAGGGGGATGTCCGAGCTGCTGAGGGCCGCGCCGAGCTCCGGGGAGACCCAGGGGGGCTCGTCGACCACCCGGACCACCACGTCCGGCAGGTCGAGGCCGGCCCGCAGGGACGTGGCGGCGGCCTCGCCGTCGACCACGGCCGGGGCGAACCCCTCGGCTTCCAGCGCCTCGCACAGGGCGGCGCGGCGGGCGAGGTCTCGGTCGATGACCAGGACGGCATCGCGCAGCGGGGACATGACCGAAGCAGGCCCTCCCAGGGGGCGCCCCGACCCCGGGGCGCCGCAGGTTGTTGACCGACCTACGGCATGTATCGGAAGGGGGGGAGGCGGGCTTGAGCCCGGCCGGCAAGAACTTCCTTTCACACGGCCGGGGGGCGTTCCCCGGGTCTAGCGGCCGCCCTCCCAGCCCACGGTGCGAAGCTCGGTCATCAAGCGGTCGAAGCCCCCGAGGTCGAGGCTCTGGGCCCCGTCGCACAGGGCCGTCCGGGGGTCGGGGTGCATCTCCACCATCACCCCCGCGGCCCCCACCACCAGGGCGGCCTTGGCCATGGGGGTGACCAGCTCCCGCCGGCCCAGGGCGTGGCTCGGGTCGACGATCACCGGCAGGTGGGTCTCGCCCCGGAGGTACGGCACCACCGCCAGGTCCAACGTGTTGCGCAGCGCCCGCTCGAAGGTGCGGATGCCCCGCTCGCACAGGATCACCTGGTCGTTGCCTGCCACCAGGATGTACTCGGCCGCCGCCAGGAACTCCTCCAGGGTGGCGCTCATGCCGCGCTTGAGGAGCACCGGCTTTCGGATCCGGCCCACCTCCTTGAGGAGGTCGAAGTTCTGCATGTTGCGGGCGCCGATCTGCACCAGGTCCACCGCTTCGGCCACCCGGTCGATCTGGTCGATCCGCATCACCTCGGTCACCACCGGCAGCCCCACCTCGCGACCTACCCGGGCCAGGAGGGCCACCCCCTCGTAGCCCATGCCCTGGAAGGAGTGGGGGCCGGTGCGGGGCTTGAACGCCCCGCCCCGGAGGATCTGGGCCCCGGCGGCCTTCGCCGCCCGGCCCGAGGCCAGCATCTGCTCTTCGCCCTCCACCGCGCACGGCCCGGCGATCACCACCGGGGGCAGGCCCCAGCCGATCGCCACGGTCCCCACCCGGACGACGGTGTCCCCGGGACAGAAGTCGCGGCTCACCAGCTTGTAGGGCTTGGTGACGTGGATCAGCTCGAGGATGCCCGGCAGGTCGCGAAAGGGGCCCTCGTCCACGTAGCCCTGGTTGCCCAGCACCCCGATGGCGACCCGGCTGCCCCCGGGGATGGGCTGGGGGGTGAGCCCCAGGGACCGGACGCGCTCGGCCACCGCCTCGATCTGGTCGGGGCGCGCGTGGTGCTCCATGACGATCAGCATGGGGACTCCTCTTGGGGAGGGCGGCAAGCTGCGCCATTGTGGTCCGCTTTGGGGGGGTTGGCAATGCGCCCGGTTGCGGGCGGCGGGGGGGTGGGCTAGGAGTGGACGGGCGCGGACGGACACGGACCCACACGGACGGGCACGGACCGGAAAGGGTCGGTGATGGGTGGCGAACCGCTGATCCCGAGGCACGGGGGGTATCGGCAGCTCAAGAGCTTCGCGGTGGCCCAGCTGGTCTACGACGTCACGGTGCGGTTTTGCGAGCGGTACGTGGACCGCTTCAGCCGCACCCGGGACCAGATGGTGCAGGCGGCGCGCAGCGGGGTGCAAAACATCGCCGAAGGGAGCCAGGCCTCGGGCACCTCCAAGAAGACCGAGCTGAAGCTCACCAACGTGGCGCGGGCGAGCCTGGAGGAGCTTCGGCTCGACTACGAGGACTACCTGCGGCAGCGCGGCCTGTCGCCGTGGCCCCCGGACCACCCGGCCCTGGCGCGGTTTCGGGCTCGGCGCTGCCAGAGCCTGGAGGACGTGCGGGCCTGGGTGGACGAGGAGCGGCGCCGAGAACCCGGCCCGGCTTCCGCCGCCCTGGCCGCCAACGGGGCGCTCTCGCTTTTGAACCTCTGCTGCCACCTGCTAGACCGCCAACTGGCCGCCCAGGCAAAGGCCTTCGAGAGCGAAGGAGGGTTTACGGAGAGGCTGTACCGGAGGAGGCGGGAGCAGAGAGGAAGGCACGGACACACGGACTGACACGGACCCGCACGGACCCGCACGGACCCGCACGGACCCGCACGGACCCGCACGGACACACGGACTGACACGGACGAACACGGACGAACACGGACGAACACGGACGGGGCCGGGCCCCCCCGCCCCCGCCCCCGGGTCCGTGTCAGTCCGTGTCAGTCCGTGTTCGTCCGTGTGTCCGTGCCCTACCCCTACCCCTACCCCCGCCCCCCCACCTGGTCTATCCTGTCTCCTCCTCCCATCGCTTTTAGGAGACCCCATGGACGGTTTTGTTGCGGGGGCCACGGAGCTGGCCCGCGGTTTGTGGACCGAGTTCTGGTACATCCTCCCCTACCTGGCCATTGGGGTGTTCCTCGAGGCCACCATCCGCACCCTCAAGTGGCACGTGAAGATCCGCTACGCCCTCACCCGGTTCGGGGGCTGGTCCATCGTGGCGGCCACCGCCCTCGGGGCGGCCAGCCCCCTGTGCGCCTGTGCCACCCTGCCCCTGGTGATCTCGCTCTTGGTGGCGGGCCTGCCCCTGGCGCCGGCGATGGCGCTTCTAGTCGCTTCTCCCCTGATGAGCCCGGCAGCCTACACCATGATCACCGGCATGCTGGGGCTCGGCTGGGCCAACGCGGTGCTCGCTTGCGCGCTTCTGTTCGGGCTCTTCGCCGGCTACGTCACCTTGTGGCTGCGGCCCTACGGGTTCGCCGAGGACGACGTCTTCCGCCAGAAGCTCCCGGCGGGCAACTTCCACGACCCCGAGTACCCGGTGGAGGAGCTCCGGTGCGACTGCGGCCAGCAGCTCTCCCACCGGGTGGACCGGTGCACCCACAACCCGTTCCTGGTCTTCCTCGCCCGGTTCTGGGAGGGGAGCCTCAAGATCGGCAAGTTCGCCTTGATCGGCATCGCCATCGAGGTGGTGGCCCTCCAGTTCATCCCCCGGGAGTGGGTGGTGGGCCTCCTGGAGGGGCAGGGGGCTTGGCCCGTCCTGACCCTCACCTTTGCCACCGTCCCCCTGCACCTGCCCCAGGTGACCGCGGCGTCCATGCTCTTTGGCTTCTATCTCCCGGACCCCGGCGAGGCCATCGCCCTGGCCCGGGGCCCGGGCATCGCCCTCCTGGTGGGCGGGCCGGTGACCGCCCTGCCGGTGATGGGGGTGTTCCTGTCGATGTTCCACCGGCGGGTGCTGGTCCTGTACCTGATCATTTGCATCCTGGGGACCCTGGCCCTGGCGTTCGGTTACGCCGCCCTGCCGGGGTGACGGCGTGCAGCTCGACCTCTTCGCCCACGCCCCCCGCCACTACCACGAGGCGGTGGCGCGCCTCGGGTGTCTGGATCTGGCGGGCTGTCGGGCCGCCCTGGCGGAGCACCGTCGGCAGTTTCCCCACGGCCCCGACCCGGCCCCGGTGATCGCGGCGGCCGACTGGCTCGCGGCGATGCTCCCCGCCGACGCCTCGCCCCGGGCCTGGGGGGCCGCGGTCCTCGCCGCCTGCCGCGCCCTGGGAGAGGGGCGGGCCCCCGGGGCCTTGTCGTCCCCCCACGCCGAGGTCGCCGTCCGGGCCCGGGC